>JANXYQ010000088.1 GCA_025355995.1 Spirochaetaceae bacterium
CAACTATACCCGAGCCGGTTGGCGCAAATCAAGGGGAAGGGCTCGGGGCCGCCGCTCGTAGAGGAGAGTCCGAGGCTTTCGGGATTGAGTATATTAAAATGATGGCATATTTCCGTCGCGAGGGGGGTCTTCCGTGGAGCGAATCGAGCTGTTCTGCGATCTGGGCGCTGCGCCCAAGGCGGTCTTCGAGGCGTGGCTGTCCTCGCGGGGGCATTCCGAGATGACCGGCTCGCCGGCCCTTTTCGAGGATGGGGGCAGGGGCCGTTTCACGGCCTGGGACGGCTACATCTCGGGCGAGGTCCTCGATGTCGAGGAGGGCCTTCGGATCCTGCAGTCCTGGCGTACGACCGACTTCGCCGCGGGTGACGAGGACTCCCTTCTCGAGCTGATTTTCCATGCCCAGGGCCCTGGTACGAGGCTCACGCTGCGGCACTCGAACCTGCCCGAGGGCTCGTCCAAGCGCTATGAGCAGGGCTGGTTCGAGTACTACTTCGAGCCGATGAAGGCCTACTTCGCCAGCTAGGCCGAGTCAGGCTCGGCTAACCTCGTTCGGAAGGGGGAGTGCGAGGGGGGAACTGTTCCCAACGGTTCCCCTCTCGCTCGGAGTCGCCCTAATATTTAAACTCGCTATCACCTATAAACTCCCGCAAGAGGCTGTCCCCCGGGACGCTCGCCGAGGGGATGGGAGCGAAGTTGTCGAGGAAGGACTGGAGGCGTCTGGCCTCCGAGTACTCGACGCAGCTGGGCTTGACCGTCCTCAGCAGGGGTTCGGCGTAGACCTTGAGGACGCCGAGCTCGTAGTCGAGGGCGGAATTGAAGGCGGCGTCGGCGGAGTTCTGGTAAGGGAAGATGTGCTTGCGCTCGCCGGACTGGACCGAAGGCCACATCTTGAGGGTCGCCTGGGCGGAGTGCCCGCGGAAGTTGTAGTCGCGCACCATGCGCCGTAGGAGGCGGTTGTCGGTGGTGCTCACGCGGTTGTGGTCGTCCAGGTTTATCTGGGTGAGGGCGCTGACGTAGATCTTGAATTTCTGCTCGCGGGGGACGCGGGGCGTGAGCTTGTCGTTGAGGCCGTGTATGCCCTCCAGCACGAGGATGCTCCGCTCGCCCAGCCTGAGCGTCTTGCCGGTGCTCTTGCGCGTGCCGGTCTTGAAATCGAAGGCGGTCCGCTCGATCTCCTGCCCCGCGAAGAGGGCGACGAGCTGCTGGTTCAGGAACTCGATGTCCAGCGCCTCGAGGCACTCGAAGTCGTAATCGCCCTTCTCGTCGCGGGGCGTGCGCTCGCGGTCGATGAAGTAGTCGTCGAGGGAGACGGTGACGGGGTCGAAGCCTATGACCTTGAGCTGTATGGCGAGCTTCTTCGAGGTCGTGGTCTTGCCCGAGCTCGAGGGGCCGGCGATGAGGGCCACCTTCACCGATCCGCCCATGGCCGCTATCTGGTCGGCGATGCCGGAGATCTTCTTGTCCTGCAGGGCCTCCGCCACCTGGATGTAGTCCTTGATGCCCTTGGAGGCGTTGACCTTGTTGAGCGCGCCGACCGAGGCGACGCCGAGCACGCGGGAGCGCTCCCTGGTCTCCTTGGCGATGGCGTAGAGCACGGGGTCGTCCTCGAAGCCCTTGATGCGGTCCGGCTCCTCCTTGTGCGGGTAGCGCAGGAGGAAGCCCTCGTGATAGGGGAGGAGGGCGAAGGTCTTCATCACTCCGGTGGAGGGGACCAGGGGGGCGACGTGGAGGTCGCGGAAGCCCGTGCACTCGTTCAGGGGGATTATCGAGTCGTTGAGGTGCTCGAGGAGGAGGAGGGTCCCCGGCTGGTCGGAGGCCTTGAAGTATTCTACGGCGTCGGCCCAGGCGCGCCACTCGATGCATATCGGTATGTCGCGCTCGACGAGGGAGCGCATGCCTACCTCGAGGGCGACGACTTCCTCGGGGCTCAGCGGCGCGTCGTCGTCGAAGTAGTGGTAAAACCCGGTACCGATGGCCATTCCCGCCATCAGGCGCCGTTTCGGGTAGAGCTGCTTGGCGGCGATCGCGAGGAGGAAGCAGAGGGAGCGCCGATAGGTCGTCGCACCCTGGGCGGTATCGAGGGTGATGGGCTTGATTTCGCAGTCGGTGAGGATCTGGGAATCGAGGGATTTGAGCTCGTTGTTCATGAGGACCGCCGCGAGGGGCCACGCGAGGCTCCCCATCTTGCCGATGACGTCCTGTGCCTTGACCCCGGCCGGATAGGCGACGCTCTCGCCCGATGCATAGGTGACCGTCACTTGTCTCATGTCGCACTCCTTCGCTGCTATCCTGCGGAGCTCAAGCATAGTCCATGATCGGCGCCTTGTGTAGTTTACGCAAACGAACGGCAATTTTGTATACTTAACCGGTTTAGTAATTCGGTTTAGTTTTCATTGACCATATCTTCGGAGGCAGATAGACTGTCGCTCGAGGATAATTATGCGTCCAACGATCAAGGATATTGCGGAGAGGGCTGGTGTATCGAAGACGACGGTATCCTTCGCCCTCAACGATCCGGGCAGGATATCTGAAGAGACCTATAAGCGCGTGATGGCGGTCGTCACCGAGCTCGACTACGTTCCCAACCCCGTCGCCAGGACGCTGACAACCAAGCGGCTCGGCGCCCTGGGGCTGCTCCTGCCTCAGCCGATAACCGAGGCGCTGCGCAATCCCTACGTCGTGGAAATCATCAGGGGCATCGGGGAGCTCTGCGCCGAGCGCGAGCTCTCGCTCACCATGCTCCCTCCGATGCGGGGCAGGGTCATCGAGGCGGCGCGCCGCGCCTTCGTCGACGGGCTCATCACCATCGGCGTCGGGCCCGACCACGAGGTGGTCGAGCTCCTCAACAAGCGACACATTCCATTCGTCACGATAGACGGCGTGGATACCGAGGCGACGGTGAACGTTGGGGTCGACGACGAGGCGGCGGCCTACTCCCTCATGGCCCACGTGCTGGGCCTGGGGCACCGGCGGATAGCCGTGCTCGCCCTGATGCCCGAGACGATCAAGCTGCCGGAGGAGCGTTACTCCCTGGTCCGCGACCGCCGCCTCGCGGGCTTCTCGAGGGCCCTGGCCGAGCTGGGCTTGAGCCTCGGCTCGCCGGGCATCTGCGTAGTGCCGGCGGAGAGCTCCATCGAGGGCGGCGACGCGGCCGTTTCGGCCATCCTCGCCTCCTCATCGCCGCCCGACCTGGCGCCGACCGCCATCGTCGCGATGGCCGACGCGGTCGCGCTCGGCGCCTACGAGGCCTGTCGCCGCGTGGGACTGGCCATCCCCGCGGACCTGAGCGTCGCCGGCTTCGACGACATACCCACGGCCGCGGGCGCGATGCCGCCCCTGACCACCGTGCGGCAGCCCGGGCGCGAGAAGGGAGCGGCCGCCGCGGCCCTGGTCGTCGAGCTGCTGGACGGCGGGGACGATCTGGCGCACGAGGCCCTGCATCGCCGCCTGGATACCGAGCTCGTGATCAGGCAATCCACCGCCGCGCCCAAGGACTAGGCCGCCATCAGGATGAAATTCGCAGAGGATGCCGAGCGCTTCATGAGGCCCGGCGGCGATAGGCTCGTGGCCCTCGCCGGCCTGCTCGCGGCGAGGGGCCTGCGCTACTCGGTCGTCAAGACCCTGGAGGCGCGGCATCTGGTCGTGCGCGTCGGCGCGGCCAAGCCCCGGCTGGCCTTCGTCGCCCATTACGACCGCTATCCGGGCAGTCCCGGGGCCCTCGACAACTCTTGCGCCTGCCTCCAGCTCGTCGAGTTCGCCGCCCGCAGGGCGAACGCCGGGCCCCGGGGCGAGGCCGCCGCTCCGCCGCCCTTTATCATCGCCTTCACCGACGCCGAGGAGGCGCCGGGCTCGGGCGAGCCCCGGAGTCAGGGCTCCTACGCCCTGGCGCGGACCCTGAAGGCCGCCGCCGGGGCGGGAGAGGCCATGGCTGCGATAGTCCTGGACGTCACGGGAAGGGGAGGGCGCATCCTGCTTTCGAGCGCCCCCGCGGAACTCCTCGCCCGCAACGGCCTCTCGTATTCTCCCGCCGCGTCGGGGCACCGCGCCCTCCTGGCCTTGGCCAGGCGCGCCGCCGGGCGCGCTGGCTTGCCTAAGCCCCTGGAAGCCTCCCTGCCCTGGTCCGATGACCTCGGCCTCACTTTGGGCGGCCTGCCCGCCCTGGCCCTGAGCCTGTTGCCCGCGCGCGAGGCGGAGTTGCTCGCCGCTGGCAAGCGGCCGCCTCTCTGGGACCTCCTCCACACAGAGGCCGATTCGCCCGAGCTGGCGGAGGAGTCGGCCTTCGCCCTCATGTCCGGACTCCTCGACTCCCTGGCCTTCGAGCTTGCGCTGCTGGGAGATGGCTCCCTATACTGATTCCCCGAGGAGAACCCCATGCCCGACCTATCCGCCGTCCCCCTCCGATCCGAAGTGCCCGAGTCCGACCGCTGGGACCTCTCCCGGCTCTATAAGGACGAGGCTGCCTGGGAGGAGGGGCTCAGGCTCCTGGACTCCATGACGGCGAAGATAGCCCCCTTCAAGGGGAGCCTCGCCTCCTCGCGCGAGGCCTTCGCCGCGGCCCTCGGCTTTTACCGCGACTTCGGCCTCCTCGACGAGAGGCTCTCCTACTACGCCTCCCTGCGCGAGAGCGAGGACGAGGGCGACAACGCCTCGCGCGGCCGCTTCGCGCGCTACATGTCCGCCTCGACGCGGGCACAAGGCGCCTGGGCCTGGTTCGTGCCCGAGATCCAGGAACTGGACGATTCCTTCGCGCGCTCCTGCCTCGCCGACCCGCGATTCGTTGAGTTCGCGGTCTTTCTCCAGAGGCTCCTGCGCTACAAGCCGCACGTGCTCTCCGAGAAGGAGGAGCGCCTCCTCGCCCTCCAGGCCGAGTCGGCCGGCGTGGCCCAGGACGCCTTCTCGGTGCTCACGAACGTCGACGTAGACTTCGGCTCGATAGACACGAGCGAGGGCCCGAGGCCGCTGACCCAATCTAGCTACCAGGCCTTCCTGCGCTCGGCTGACCGCGACCTGCGCAAGCGCGCCTTCTTCCAGCTCTACGGCGCATACGACGCGCACAAGAACACCCTGGCTGCCCTCTATTCGGGCTCGGCGAAGCAGGACAAGTACCGCGCCGCGGTCAGGAATTTCCCCTCCGCCCGAGCGGCCGCCCTCTTCCCTGACGACGTGGGCGAGAGCGTCTACGACAACCTCGTCGGCACGGTGTCGGAGAGCTTGCCCGTCCTCCACGAGTACTACGAGCTGCGCCGGCGCGCGCTAAAGCTCGACGAGCTGCGCCACTACGACGTTTACGTGCCCCTCGCGCCCGAGGCCAAGGCCAGGCACAGCTTCGCGGAGGCGGTCGAGCTCGTCTGCGCCGCCCTCGCGCCCCTGGGGGAGGAATACGTATCGACCCTCCGCGCGGGGATCGAGGGCCGCTGGGTCGACCGGTACGAGAACAAGGGCAAGCACTCGGGCGCCTTCTCGGCGGGGTCCTTCTCCGGCGAGCCCTACATCCTCCTCAATTACAAGGAGGAGGTCCTGCACGACGTCTTCACCCTCGCCCACGAGGGCGGGCACTCGATGCACTCCTGGTATTCGGCCCGGTCCAACCCCTTCCTTTCCTACGGCTACGCGATCTTCGAGGCGGAGGTGGCGAGCACCTTCAACGAGCAGCTCCTCTTCCGGCACCTGTACGATGGGGCGCGGGGCGAGGCGGACAAGGCCTCCCTCGTGAGCGCCAAGCTCGACGACCTTGTCGGCACCCTCTTCAGGCAGACCATGTTCGCCGAATTCGAGAGGCGCAGCCACGAGATGGTCGAGGCCGACGAGCCACTCACCGTCGACGCCCTCAGGAGCGAGTATCGCAGGCTCCTCGAGAAATATTTCGGGAAGGGCGTGGGATTAGAGGCGGTGAGCGATCTCGAGTGCCTGCGCATCCCCCACTTCTACAACGCCTTCTACGTGTACAAGTACTCAACCGGCATAGCGGCGAGCATCGCCCTCTCCGTGCGAGTGCTCGGGGGCGGAGCGCGCGAGCGCGAGGACTATTTCGCCTTCCTGCGCTCGGGCGGCTCGCGCTTCCCCATCGAATCGCTCAAGGTCGCGGGCGTCGACATGTCGAGCCCCGAGCCCGTGCGCGCGGCCTGCCGCGACTTCGCGCGCTGGTCGGCCGAGCTGAAGCGCCTGCTCCGGCTGTGAGCGCGACCGCGCGGCCGGACGGGCCTCTCGGGGCTTTTAATATATGATTGAATAAGTTAGGATCACCTTCCCGGAGGCCTTATGAGATACTCCAGGCTCGTTTTAGCCGTCGCCCTAGCCCTCGCAGCCCTGCCTGCCCTCGGCCCCGCCGCGTCGGCCCAATCCGCGCGCGCCTACGCCGACGGGACCTACGCCCTCGACTACAAGGACGAGGAGCTCGGCTCGGTGAGCGTCTCGGTCGCAGTAGCGGGCGGCAAGCTCGCCTCCGTGAGCCTGCCCGCGGGCAAGGGAGACGTGGCCCTCGACGACGCCGAGCTCGCGGCTTGGCTGACGGCCTTCGTCGCGGCCCCTGATTTCCTCGTCGTGGACGCGATCAGCGGGGCGACCCAGTCCTGCGACCTCGTCAAGTACGCGGTGCTGGCCGCCCTCAAGAAGGCGGCCGTCAAGTAGGTTCCAGCGCGGGCCCTCGCGCCCGCGTAGACGCATTTCGGAGGATTCAATGCAGAGAAAGCTTCTCGCCGCGATCGCCATGATCGCCCTCTCCCTCTCCTTCGCCACCGCCCAGAGCGGCCTCTCCCTCGGGCTCGGCAAGAGTTCCGTCTTTCGCGTCGGCCCCGGCAAGGACTCCACCGGCACCCAGGTCTACAGCTTCACCTACGTCTACGGCTCGGCGCTGTTCGACGCCAAGGGCAAGATAGTGGGCTGCGAGTTCGACGAGCTCGAGGTGAGCACGCCCAACTACGACGGCGCCTCCATGCCCCACTTCGCGGGCTGGCCCGGCACCCCCGGCTACAACGTGACCAACCATGAGACCGCGAAGGTCGACGGCGTATCCCCCAACACGGTCGAGTCGACCACCGCCGACGTCACGCTCTGGAAGTCCAAGCGCGAGCGCGGCGACAGCTACGGCATGAACGCTAAGAACGACTGGCACAAGCAGATGGATTTCTACCAGGGCATCTTCGTCGGCAAGACCGTGGACGAGGTCGACGCCTGGTTCGCCAAGTACGGCAACGACGTGAACGGCCGCCCCCTCAACCCCGACACCAAGGACGCCAAGGAGAAGGCCAAGTACGACGCCCTCTCCGCCGCGGACAAGAAGGTCGCCGTCGACGCCCGCTCCGGCGCCACGATGAGCATCGAGGACGCCCACGGAAACGTGGTGGTCGCCCTCCGCGACGCCTGGAACAAGCGCAAGCCCCTCGGCAAGTAGGCCCGGATAGTCCGCATTACGAAGGAGGGCCGCCCCTAGGGGTGGCCCTCCGTATATGCCCGATCGCTATATACCCAGATAGGCCTTCTTCACGTTCTCGTCGCGGGCCACGTCCTTAGCAAGCCCCGAGAGCACGATCTTGCCCGTCTGCAGGACATAGGCGCGATGCGCGATACCGAGGGCCATAAGGGCGTTCTGCTCGACCAGGAGTATGGTCGTCCCTCCCGCGTTGAGCTCCTTGATCACGTCGAATATCTGGTCGACGAGGACCGGCGCGAGGCCCATGGAGGGCTCGTCCATCAGGAGTATCCTCGGGTTCGACATCAGGCCCCTGGCGGTGGCGAGCATCTGCTGCTCGCCGCCGGAGAGGGTGCCGCCCTTCTGGGACGATCGCTCCTTGAGCCGGGGGAAGAGGGCGAAGGCGTGCTCGATCCCGCGCTCGATGACGGCGCGGTCCTTTACGATATAAGCGCCCATCTCGAGGTTCTCGAGGACCGTGAGGCGGGGGAAGATGCCGCGGCCCTCCGGCACCAGGCCGAGGCCCTCCTTGTGGACGAGGTTGGGGGCCATCTTGGTGATGTCCTTGCCCATCAGCCTCACCGTGCCCTCGCGGGGGTGGAGGAGGCCCGAGATCGAGCGCAGGGTCGTGGTCTTGCCCGCGCCGTTGCCGCCGATCAGGCAGACGATCTCCCCCTCCTCGACGGTCAGGGAGATGCCCTTGAGCGCGTGGATCTTGCCGTAGTAGGAATTGACGTTCTCGAGCTCGAGGAGCCTCATGCCTTCGCCTCCTCGGCCCCGCCGGCCGCCAGCTCGGCCGCGTTCCCGCCGGCCGCGCCGCGGCCCAGGTAAGCTTCGATGACCTTGGGGTTCGCGGCGATCTCGCGGGGCTCGCCCTCGGCGATCTTCTCGCCGTAGTCCATCACGCTGATGCGCTCGGAGATGTTCATAACCACCCTCATGTCGTGCTCGATGAGCAGTATCGTTATCCCGAGCTCGTCCCGGAGCCTCCTGAACAGGCTGGTTGCGTCCTCGGTCTCGGCGGGGTTCATGCCCGCCGTAGGCTCGTCCAGGAGGAGGAGCCTGGGCTCGGAGGCGAGGGCGCGCGCTATCTCGACGCGGCGCTGGGCGCCGTAGGGCAGGCTGCCGGCGAGCTCGTTGCCCACGCCCTTGAGGCCGACGTACCGCATGAGCTCCTCGGCCTTCGCCTCGGCGCGGGCTTCCTCGGCCTTGAAGGCCTTCGTCCGCAGCACCGTCTGGACGGCGCCCTGCTTGAGCCTCGTGTAGGCGCCGACCATGATGTTCTCGACGACGGTCATGCCGCCGAAGAGCCTGATGTTCTGGAAGGTCCGCGCCATATGGAGCGTCGTGATCCTCTCAGGGGCGAAGCCGTCTATGCGCCTGCCCTCGAAGCTGATCGATCCCTCCTCGGTCTTGTAGAGGCCGGAGAGCGTATTGAAGAAGGTGGTCTTCCCGGCGCCGTTGGGACCGATGATGGAGTAGATCCGGCCCGCCTCCATCGAGAAGCTCATCTTGTTGACGGCCGTGAGGCCGCCGAAGCGCTTGACGACGTCGGTCGTCTCGAGTATCCAGGCGGGCCTACTCATGGTCGACCCCCTTCTTCGCCGCATGCTCGGCGCCCGTATCCTCGGCGCCCGTATCCCCGGGAACGTCCAGCGAGTCGGGCGCCGAGAGCTCCCGCTTGCGCCTGGCCGCGGGGAGGATGCCCGTGGGTCTGTAGATCATCATGAGTATCAGGATTATGCCGAACACGAGGCGCTGGTACTTTGAGGGGTCGAGCTGGTTGGACAGGTCCTTCCAATGGAAGTTGATGATGGGGATCACCGCGTCGCTCTGCCGCAGCTGTGCGAGGAAGAGGGAGAAGCTCTGCAGGACCTGGACGTTGAGGATGGTGACCACCGCCGCGCCTATGATGACGCCGGGTATGCTGCCGATGCCCCCGAGGATGACCATCGTGAGCACGCCCACCGACTGGAGGAAGGTGAAGGACTCCGGGCTGACGAAGGTGCGGCTCGCCGCGAAGAGGACGCCCATCGCCCCGGCGAAGGAGGCGCCCACGGCGAAGGCTCCGAGCTTGAGCTTGTTGGCAGGTATGCCCATGGCCTGCGCGGCGAGCTCGTCCTCGCGGATCGCGGCCCAGGCGCGCCCGATCTTGGAGTCCTCGAGGCGGTAGGTTACGACGATCACGACGACCACCACGAGGACGGCGATCAGGTAGAACATGATGTTGTAGAACTGGTTGGCGGTCACGTCGTGGCCGACCAGGGGCTCGAAGAGCCGGTTGAAAAAGGCCAGCAGCTCCTTG
Source organism: Spirochaetaceae bacterium (assembly GCA_025355995.1). Taxonomy (GTDB): domain Bacteria; phylum Spirochaetota; class Spirochaetia; order Treponematales; family Rectinemataceae; genus UBA1306. Next base: position 9,714 of record JANXYQ010000088.1, read on the forward strand.
GGGAGGCTGGGGCGCTGGATCGGGGTGATGCCCTGGGGGCCGTTTGTGAAGTTGAGCGGCTTGTCCAGGTTGTTCGCGAGCTGGCGGATGATCTCGCCGCAGCCGAGGGTGATGACGGCGAGGTAGTCGCCGCGGACCCGTAGCACCGGCAGGCCCATCACCAAGCCTATGATGGCCGCCACGATGACGCCGAGGAAGATGAAGATGTAGAACCAGTCGGGGGCGAGGAAGAACTTGGTGCCCGGGGGCACCGTGCCCGGTATCGCATGGAGGAGGAAGGGTTGCTGGGACCCGAAGAAGCCCCATAGATAGGCGCCGACCGCGTAGAAGGCCATGTATCCGAAGTTCAGGAGCCCCGAGAAGCCGACCACGATGTTGAGGCCGAGGGCGAGGGCCGAGAAGACGGCTATCTGGAAAATGACCTCCAGGTAGAAGATGTTGCGCGCGCCCAGTATAGGCACGATGACGACGGCGATCAGCACGGCCAGGGCGAGCTTCACGCTCTTCCTCATGTTCAGGAAGTAGGAGAGGCCCGCGGCGATCGCGAAGAGGAGGAAGGCGGGTATGGACCGGGGGCTGACGTAGACGAGGACCGTGCCGAGGACGAGCAGGACGGCGGAGACGATGTAGGGCGTCCTGCCTCGGTTGAGGAAGGCGCCGAAGGATCGCAGCGAGTCGCGGACTATGTTTGCTTTCATCGCGTGCCCCCTTAAGCCTTCTGCGAGACCTGCTCGCCGAGCAGTCCCGAGGGGCGGAAGATGATGAAGATGATCAGCACGAGGAAGGCGATGATATCCTTGTACTCGGATCCGAAAGCGCCCATCGTGAAGGTCCCGAGGTACGCGCCGGCGAAGCTCTCGAGCATGCCGAGGATGATGCCGCCGAGGAGGGCCCCGGTGAGGTTGCCGATGCCGCCGAGCACGGCCGCCGTGAAGGCCTTGATGCCGGGCATGAAGCCCACGAAGGGGTCGATGCGCGTGAACTTGAGGGCGTACAGCAGGCCCGCGGCGCCGCCTAGCGCGCCGCCTATCAGGAAGGTGAAGGATATTATCGCGTTGACGCCGATGCCCATCAGGGCGGCGGTGTTGCGGTCCTGCGCTACCGAGCGGATGGCCTTGCCGATCCGCGTCGCGTTGACGATGTAGTTCAGGCCCACCAGCATGAGGACGGCTGCCCCGATGACGACGATGGACTTGATCTGTATGTCGACCAGCGTGGAGTCCTGCCCGGTCTTGATGCTGAAGAGCGGGAGGCGCTTGTCGAAGTCGCCGAAGGTCGGCATGACCCTGTAGAACTGGCCGGTCGTCAGGCTCTCGACGAGTCGGATGATGTCCTGCAGCGCGAAGGAGACGCCGATGGCCGAGATCAGCGGGACAAGCTTCGGCGAATTCCGCAGCGGGCGGTAGGCGGTCCTCTCGACGAGCATGGCGATGCCGCCGGAGGCTACCATCGAGACGACGAGGGCGAGTACGAGGTACATGTACGAGCCCATGGGGCCGGCCGCCTTGAGGACGCCGAGCCTGTCCATCCCGATGAGGAATTCGACGCCGGCGAAGGCGCCGATCGCGAATATCTCGGAGTGGGCGAAGTTGATGAACTCGAGGACGCCGTAGACCATGGTGTAGCCCAGGGCGATCGCGGCGTAGACGAAGCCGAGCGTGACGCCGTCGATGAGGACCTGCGGAAGGTTCACGAGGGTGTAGGTGACTATGTTGATGCCCTGCGAGTCTACGAGGAGCTTGTCCGCTCCCGAGCCCCTGCACAGGAGGGCGAGGACGAGCATGATCGCGGAGAAGACCGCGCCCGCCCCGACGACGAATACCCCCATCCTGCCCAGGGGCAGGAGGATTTCCCGCAGCGCTTCCGATCCCGAGTTTCTTCTCAATAGGCCGCTCATGGGGCCTCCCTAAATAAGCCCCCGCCCCTGTTGGGGGCGGGGACGGTGTGTGTTCTCAGGCGGCCTCGGTATGAGGCCTCGCTGGCGAATTACTGCGGCGGCTCGATGTCGAGGGTCTGGTCGATCTTGTTGGACGACCACTTGGCGGGATCGGCCGAGGTGACCTGGATGATGAAGTACTTGGCCTTCGTCAGGTCGCCCTTCGCGTTGAAGTTGATGGCGCCGGTGATGCCGGGGAAGTCCTTGAGGGCCCGCACGGCGGCCGTCACGTCGGCCCTGGCGGGCATCTTGCCCTTGGCCGCGCTGACCGCGTTCTCGATGGCCTTGAGGGCGATAGCCGCGCAGTCGTAGGACTGGGCGGCGAAGGGCTGGGGCTCGGCGTTGAACTTGGCCTTGAAGTCCGCCAGGAATTTGGCGGTGCCCGGATAGACGCTCGCGGGGCCGGAGACCGTGGAGTAGTAGGTTCCCGCTCCCTCGAGCAGGGCGGCTCCGCCGATCTTGGTCGCGTCCGAGGAGTCGAACCCGTCGTCGGAGAGGAACATGCCCTTGTAGCCCTTCTGGCGGGCCTGCTTGAAGAGGACCGAGGACTGGTCGAACATGCCGCCGAAGTAGATCACCTGGGGCTTGGCCGCGAGGATGGGCGAGAGGATCGAGTCGAAGTTCGCCTTCTCCTCGGTGCCCGCGAAGCCGAGAACCTTGATGCCGATCTTCTCGGCCTCGAGCTTGAAGTAGGCCGCGATTCCCTGGCCATAGGCGGTCTTGTCGTGGAGGACGTAGGCGCTCTTGATGCCCTTGGAGTTCGCGAACTGGGCGCCTACGGCGCCCTGGACGTCGTCGCGGCCGCAGATGCGGTTGACTTCGGCGTAGCCGCGCTCGGTGACCTTGGGGTTCGTGTTTGCGGGCGAGATGTTTACGAGGCCGGCCGCGTGGTATTCCTCGGAGGAGGGGATCTGGACGCCGGAGTTGTAGTGGCCGACGATGGCGAGGATGGCGGGATCGGCGACTATGCTCTTCGCGTTGGCGACGCCCGTGTCGGGGTTGCCCTGATCGTCGAAGGCGGCGAGCTCGACCTTGTAGCCGAGCTTGACGAGGGGGGCGGAGAGCTGCTCGAGGGCGAGCTGGGCGCCGTTCTTGATGTCGGTGCCTACCGCGGACATGCCGCCGGAGAGGGGGCTCTGCGTGGCGATCTTGATGACCTTCGCCTTGGGCGCTCCGCAGGACGAGAACATCAGGCACGAGGCCGCGATGACGGCCGCGACGATGAGAATTCGATTGCGCATCTTCAATACCTCCGATTACTTCCTGAACTGGGTGGTGGGCTCGTAAGATGGTGAGTCTCGATCGTCCCCGGCCGCCTCCTTCCCGTATCGAAAGCGCCAAGGCTGGCTAAGGAATTATTATTCCTTCAGGCTGCCTGGCATCTGGGGCGAGTCTAAAAGGTCGAATGACTAGTCGTCAAGTTGGTTTTTGAGCGGCTCTGCATTTTTATGCATATTTTTCGACATTTGCGTAGGAAGCTCTCTGGCGGCATACGCGGAAGTACCTATGGCCTGCGGCTGTTTCAAATTGAGAAATGCCATTTCAGAGAATCTGGAGAGCAGCCAGCGCGAGGACCGTAGCGGCGACTGCCGCCGTTTCCGTCTTGAGGATCCGCTCGCCGAGCCTGCGCGGCGCGAAGCCCGCGGCGCGCAGCGCCGAAAGCTCGGCCTCGGTCCAGCCCCGCTCGCTGCCGATGGCGAGAGTGACGGGCGCCTCGAGGCTGCGCGCGGCGCCCATCCGCTCCAGGTCGCCGTAGGGATGGAGTAATATGCGAGAGCCTCGCGAGGCGCCCTCGCCTTCGGCGATTTCGTCCAGGCAGCGGCGCAGGCTCCAGTGCGTGAAGACCGACGGCAGGCGCGGATTGCCCGCCTGCTCCGCGCCTTCGATGATCGGGCCGCGGAAGTCCCTGTCCTTGAAGATCGAGCTCTGGGCGTAGGACTTCTCGCCGAGCTCCGTGCCGGTGAGGTGAATCTCGGCGACGCCGAGGCTCGTGAGGTCCTTGAGTATCCGCGCCGCCTGGATCGGCCTCGGGAAGCCCAGTACGAGTCTCAGGGGGGCGAGGTCGGGGGGGACGCCGAGAGCTCCATCGAAGGCCTTGAAATCGAGGACCATCCCGGAATCGCCCAGCTCTCGCACCGTGGCCTCGCCGAGGGCGCCGTCCGCGATCCCGTCGGCATCGCACGCCATGCCTGCGGCCAGCCGGTCGCCCGGCGCCTTCTTGAGCACCTTCTTCACGTGCTCGTAGCGCCGGTCGGAGCGTGGGATCCTCGAGCCGATCTCTCCCCGCTCGAGGATGAGGATGTTCAAGCCCTAGGCCTCGGTCACACCAGGCCGCTGGGCGGCGAGGCGCTCGCGTCCATCGCCCGCGAGGAGGATTTCTCGGGCGCGGCCACGAGGCCGGAACCGCGCTTGCCCGCCCCGTGCCGGGCCTGGCGCAGGGGAAGCCCGATGGGCGACACCTCGGCGCCGTAGTCCACTCCCTCCACCTCGAAGCCGTGCGCGCGCAGGAAGTCCAGCCTGAAGCCCTCGACGTCCGCCAGCTCCATGAGGTTCTCGGCCGTGACGCGCTGTATCCTCGCGTCCACCTCGGCCTGGACTGCCTGTCCCATCTCGAGCTCGTCCAGGCGGATCCGGCCTGCTTCGTCGAGCTGCAGGGGCGCGCCGGTATAGAGCCTCTCGCGGTACAGGCGGTCTATCTGCGCGATGCAGTCCTCGTGGATTCCCCTGTCCTTCATCACTCGGAAGAGGAGGGACATGTAGAGGGGGATGACCGGTATGACCGCGCTGGCCCTCGTAACCAGGGCCTTGTTGATGGATACGTAGGCATGGAGCCCGACTGGTGCCAGGGCGGGGAGCCGCGCGGCGGTCGCCTCGAGGTGGGCCTTGGCCGCACCTATGGTGCCTTCGCGGTAGATGGGCCAGGAGAGCTTGGGCCCGACGTAGGAATAGGCCACGGTGGTCGCCCCGGCGGCGAGGACCCCCGCTTCGGCCAAGGCGCGGATCCATAGCTCCCAGTCCTCGCCTCCCATGACCTTGACGGTAGCCGCCGTCTCCGCTTGGGTGGCGGGCTGGACCTCGGCATAGGAGAGTTCCTTCGTGAAGGGGTCCACGGTCAGCCCGCGATAGGGACCGCCTATCGGCTTGATCACCGAACGGTACATCTCGCCGCTTTCGGGGTCGGTCCTGACGGGCGAGGCGAGGGAGTAGACAACGAGATCGAATTTGAGGCCGAGTTCCCGCGCCGTCTCGATGGCCCGCGCCTTGGTCTCCTTGGAGAAGGCGTCGCCGTTGAGGGTGAGGGCGGGCAGGGCCTCGGCGGTGGCGGCGGCATCGAATGCGCGGTTGTTGTACCAGCCCGGCGTGCCGGTCGAAGTCTCCGAGGGCTCCTTCTCGTAGGAGACGCCCACGGTGGGCGCGCGGAAGCCGAAGGCGGCTCCTATCCTGGTGGCGAGGCCGTAGCCCGTGGAGCAGCCCAGGACCAGGACGGCCTTCGGCCCCGACAGCCTCCCGTAGGAGGCCGAGCGCTCGCGGACGTACTCGATCTGCCTCTCCGTGTCCGCCGCGCAGCCCAGGGGATGCGCGTTTATGCATATGCTGTTCCGAACCATTGGCTTGATTAACATTGACACTTCCTTCTAGGAACCGCTCGGCGATTGCGCTGATTTCACGAGTCTTCAAGTAAAGTAATACGAAGCGCAGGCGAGGGCAAAGCCGATTAAAATTTACCGAGTCCCGCGATCCGCCTCATGCGCCTACTATGGCGATCCACTCCGCCTCGACGGCGACTTCCCCCCCGACCGAACCCACGCCTCTCTGATGCACAATCTTAGGCGAGGCCTTGAGGTTCTCGATCACCATTTCGAGTCGCTCGCCCGGCCTGACGGGCCTGCGGAACCGAGCCTCGCGTATCTTCGCGAAAAGGAAGGTCCCCGCGTTCTGGATGCCCATCTTGCGTATCCCGACGCCCCCGCACTGTGCCATGGTCTCGATCAGGATGACCCCGGGCACGACGGGATAGTCCGGGAAGTGGCCTTTGAAGAACCACTCCGTATCCGGATAGGTCCGCTCTGCCACTATCTTCCCGTCGACGATATCGACCTTGTCCACGAAGAGGAAGGGCTCCCTGTGGGGGAGCAGCTCCTTGATCTCCTTGCGGGGGTCTGCGGGATCGATGGTTCCCGCGCTCATGCCGGCCTCTTGAAGATCACGATGCCGTTGTGCCCGCCGAAGCCGAGGGAGGCCGAGGCCGCGGCTCCCACCGCCATCTTCCTGCCGATCTTGGGCACGTAGTCGAGGTCGCAGCCGGCCTCGATATCCGGATTGTCGAGGTTGATGGTCGGGGGCACGAAGCCCTCCTCTATGGCCTTCACGCAGGCTAAAGCCTCTATCGCGCCTGCCGCGCCGAGCATGTGGCCGGTCATGCTCTTCGTCGACGAGATGGCGAGCTTCTTGGCGTGGTCGCCGAAGGCCTTCTTCACCATCAGGGTCTCGGTCGGGTCGTTTATCTGGGTCGAGGTCCCGTGCGCGTTGTAATAGGCGATGTCCGCGGGAGCCATGCCCGCGTCCTCGAGGGCCAGGGCGATGGCCCGCGCGCCACCGACGCCCGAGGGGTCGGGGGAGGTGAGGTGGTAGGCGTCGCAGGTCGCGCCGTAGCCGGCGAGCTCGGCGTAGATCCGCGCCCCGCGGGCGACCGCCTTGTCGTAGTCCTCCAGGATGAGGACCGCCGCTCCCTCGCCCATGAGGAAGCCGTCGCGGTCCTTGTCGAAGGGCCGCGAGGCGAGCTCGGGCCGGTCGTTGAAGGCGGTGCTCAGGGCCTGGAGGCGGCAGAAGGCGCCGATCGCGAATTCGGTTATAGAGGCCTCCGCCCCGCCCGCCACCACCGCGTCGCAGCGGCCCGAGCGGATGAGGTCGAGGGCTTGGCCTATCGCGTCCGTGCCCGAGGTGCAGGCGGTGACGGCGGTGTAGGCGGGGCCGAGTATGCCCAGGCGCATCGCGATGTTGGCCGTGCCCTCGTTCGAGATCATCTGGGGAACCGTCATGGGCGGCATTCGGCCCGGGCCGGACTCGAGCATCTTCTTGTGCGATTCCATCATGATTTCGATGCCGCCGATGCCGATGCCCATGATCGTGGCCACGCGCTCGGCCGAGTAGGGCAGGGCCGACGCCGCCGAAGATCCGGCCGCGCCCTCCGTCGGTACGTAGCCTTCTCCTAAGCCCGCGTCCCGCCAGGCCTGGACGGCGGCCGCGACCGCGAATTGGCTGAAGTTGGCCATTTTCCTGGCCTCTTTCTTATCCATATAGAGGGTGGGATCGAAGCCTTTGACTTCGGCCGCGATTTTCGCGTCGGTCTTGGATGCGTCGAAGCGGGTGATGGGGCCTGCCCCCGAGCGTCCGCTCTTCAGCGCGGTCCAAAAGGCGGCGACGTCGTTCCCGATGGGGCTGATGACGCCGAGCCCGGTCACGGCTACTCTTCGTTTCATATCTCGTTCCTCCCGATGGATCCGTATCGATAATTTACTGCGCAATAAGCCCTTTCGTCGCCCCTCGTCACCATCGGACCACTACGGCCCCGTAGGTCAGGCCGGCCCCGAAGCCGACGAGCATGACGAGGTCGCCCTTATTCAGGAGGCCCTTGTCCTCCATCTCGCCGAGGGCTATCGGTATGCTCGCTGCGGAGGTGTTCGCGTATTCGTCCATGTTCATGTAAAACCGCTCCTCGGGCAAACCGAGCCGCTTCGCCGCCGCCTGGACGATGCGGGCGTTGGCCTGGTGCGGCACTATCCACCGGATCTCGTCGAGGGAGTAGATGCTCGCGTGCACTATCCGCTCTATGAGCACGGTTATCGACTTTACGGCGAAATTGTATACGTTCTTGCCGTTCATGGAGATGACCGGCGCCGTCGGGACGGGAGGCTCGAAGGTCTTCAGCCTCTCGGGCTGGACCAGGATGAGGTCCTTCGCGCCGCCTCCGTCCGCCCCGAGGATGAACTTGAGCATACCCCGGCCGCCTTCCTGGATCCGGGAGAGCACGGCGGCTCCCGCGCCGTCCCCGAAGAGCACGCAGGTGGCGCGGTCGTTCCAGTCGGTCACTCGCGTGAGGGTCTCGGCCCCGATGACGAGGGCGTTCCTGCCCTGCCCCGACTCCAGGAGTCCCGTCGCGACCTGCAGGGCGTAGAGGAAGCCCGTGCAGCCCGCGACCACGTCCAGGGCCGCGCAGCCGTGGGCTCCGATCTTGTCCTGGACTATGCAGGCCGTCGACGGAAAGCCGAGATAATCGGGGGTCGCGGTCGCGACTACGATATAGTCGAGCTCGTGGGGGCCGACGCCGGCCTTGGCGAGGGCCTTGCGGGCGGCGTCGGCGGCCAGGTCGCTGGTCTGCGCACCGTCGGCCGCGATGTGGCGGGCCCCGATCCCGGTATGCGACCGGATCCACTCGTCGGTCGTATCGACCCGGGACGCCAGCTCGTCGTTGGTCATTCGGCGCTCGGGAATGTGCACGCCCATCGCTCGGATCACTACGGACATAGGGACCTCCTCATTGTGACAGCCGCATCGCGCCGTATCTGCGTTTTTTTGACAAAATACTAGCAAGTGTCAGGTACCGCTAGGATACTGATTCGGCAGGAAAAGTCAATACGACAGAAATTGGCAAAATGTCTTAATTCATATTGACAGGTAGCGACGGAACATTAGATAAGTATTCACCTACGGAGGTTGCGATGCCGTACAAGTCCGTCGTCCTGGTAAAACAGGTACCCGATACCAAGAATATTTCCGGGGATGTGATGACTCCCGAGGGCACGATCAATCGTACCGCCCTGCCTACGGTCTTCAACCCCGAGGACCTCAATGCCCTCGAAATGGCCCTCCAGGTGCGGGACCGCGAGGGGGGCGAGGTCATCGTGCTCACCATGGGGCCGCCCGCCGCCGCGGACATCCTGAGGGATTCCCTGTTCCGGGGCGCCGACCGCGTCATCCTCCTGAGCGACCGCCGCTTCGCCGGCGCCGATACCCTAGCTACGTCCTACGCCCTGGCCTGCGCGATCCGTACGCTGGAGCGTTCGTTCGGGCCCGTGGACCTCGTGTTCGCGGGCCGCCAGGCCATAGACGGGGACACCGCCCAGGTGGGGCCTCAGACCGCCGAGAAGCTGGGGATACCCCAGATCACCTACGCAGAAGCGATAGTCAAGCTCGAGGGTCCATCCATAGTGGTGCAGCGCGCCCTCGACCACGGCACCGAGCTTGTCAAATGCAGCCTTCCCTGCCTCCTCACCGTCGTCGGAAGCGCGAACGAGCCGAGGCCGGCCTCCGTGCGGCGCCGCATCGAGTACAAGCTCGCGGCGACCAAGCTGGAGTACAAGGGTCTTTTGGCCAAATGGCCGGCCTTCGGCGGCGAGGAGGCCCTAGACGCCTACCTCGTCGAGCGCGGCCTCGGGATCGCCGTATGGTCCGCCGCCGACATCGGGGCGGAGGAGGAGAAGCTCGGCCTGGCTGGCTCTCCCACCCAGGTATACAAGGTCAACTTCGTCGTCCTCGAGAGCGCCGATTCCAGGGAAATCCAACCGACGCCCGAGGGCATCGCGAGCCTGGTCCAGGAACTGGTCCGGGAATACATAGTAGGGTAGGCAAGGAATGAGCGATACCAGGAACGTTTGGGTCTTCGTCGAGCAGGACGAGGGCAGGATCGCCGAGGTTAGCCTCGAGCTCGTCGCCAAGGGGCGAGAGCTCGCGGACGAGCTCGGGAGCGAGCTCTGGGCCCTGCTCTGCGGCGACGGAGTCGAGGCCCTCGCGACCGCTCTCATCGAGCGGGGCGCGGACCGCGTCCTCCTAGCCGAGGCGCCGGAGCTCGCGCTGTACCGCACCCTGCCCTATGCGCGGGTGATCACGCGCCTCGTGACCGAGAAAGGCCCCTATATCCTCCTCTTCGGCGCCTCGCCCGTCGGTCGGGATCTCGCTCCCCGCGTCGCGAGCGCCGTGCGCTCCGGCCTGACGGCCGACTGCACCGACCTCCAGATCGGCGACTTCGAGTCGAAGAAGGACGCCGTGGTCTACAAGGATCTCCTCCTCCAGATCCGTCCAGCCTTCGGCGGCAATCTCATCGCCACCATCGTCAACCCGAAGCGGCGCCCCCAGATGGCTACCGTGCGCGAGGGCGTGATGCGGGTGCGGGATGCCGAGAAAGGCAGGAAGGGGCGGGTCGAGCGGGTGGAATGCTCCTTCGAGCCAGGCGACCTGGCCCTCGAGATACTGAGCCGCGAGCTCAGGGAATCCACGGTCCGCCTCAAGGACTCGCCGGTCATCGTCTCCGGCGGCGCCGGCGTCGCGACCGAGGAGGAATTCCAGCTTGTGCGGGACCTGGCCAACGCCCTGGGCGGGGAGGTCGGCGCGTCGCGCGCGGCCGTCGACTCCGGGCTCATCGGCAAGGAGCACCAGGTGGGCCAGACCGGCACGACGGTCCGTCCCAGGCTCTACATCGCGGCGGGAATCTCGGGCGCCATACAGCACCGCGCGGGAATGGCGGAATCCAACAAGATCATCGCCATCAACACCGACCCGGACGCGCCGATATTCCAGATCGCGCACTACAAGATCGTCGGCGACCTCAAAGAGGTCATCCCGCTCATGATCGACGCCCTGCGCGAAAAGGCCAAGTAAGGAAGAAAGAGATGGCTGATAACTTTTACCTGGACAACCCCGACCTCCGCTTCCGCGTGGAGAAGGCCGACCTGGGCTTCGTAGTCGGCCTTAAGGAGCGCGGCTACTCCTACGCGGCCACGCTCGAAAACGCGCCTTCGGCGCGAAATGCCTCGCGTTTCGCGCCTCGCGATTTCGCGGACGCGCAGGACAACTGGCGGCTCGTGCTCGAGATCCTCGGCGAGATCTGCGCGAGCGTGATCGCGCCGCGCGCGGCCGAGGCGGACGAGGAGGGCGCCAGCTACGAGAACGGCGTCGTCACCTACGCCAAGGCGACCCAGGCCGCCATCGAGGCCTTCCGCAAGTCCGAGATCCTCGGCTGCATGCTCCCCTGGGAGTACGGCGGCCTAAACCTCCCCGAGACCGTCTACCAGGCGATGATCGAGATGGTGTCCAGGGCCGAGGGAGGCCTCATGACCATCTTCGGCCTCCAGGAAATCGCCTCGACCATAAACGAGTTCGCCGACGAGGCGACCAAGGCCAGTTACCTCCCGCGCTTCTCGCGCGGCGAGGTCTTCGGCGCCATGGTGCTCACGGAACCGGACGCCGGCTCCGACCTCGGCTCCGTGCAGTGCCGTGCCTCCCTCGACGAGGCCACCGGTAAATGGCGGGTGAACGGAGTCAAGCGCTTCATCACGAACGGCAACGCCGACATCCACCTGGTCCTCGCCCGCAGCGAGGAGGGCTCGAAGGACGCCCGCGGCCTCTCCATGTTCCTCGTCGAGCGCGACGAGACCGTCCGCATCCGCCGCATCGAGAACAAGCTCGGCATCCACTCCTCGCCGACCTGCGAGATCCAGTATACGGACAGCCCGGCCATACTCGTCGGTAAGAGGCGCTTCGGCCTCATGCGCTGCGCGATGGCGCTCATGAACGGCGCTCGCCTCGCGGTCGCCGCCCAGGCCGTCGGCATCGCCGAAGCCTCCTTCCGCGAGGCCCTGCGCTACGCCGGTGAGCGCAGCCAGTTCGGCAAATCGATCGTCTCCCTGCCCGCCGTCTCGCGGATGCTCGTCTCCATGAAGGGCGAAATCGAGGCGGCGCGCGCCCTCATCTTCGAGACCTCCGTCTGGGTCGACACCCTCAAGGCCTGCGAGCAGAAGCAGGAAGAGCTCGAGAAGGCAGGCGCTCCATCGGATCCCGTCCTGATAGCCCGCAAGAAGCAGGCCTCGAACCTCGCCGACATCCTGACCCCCTTGAGCAAGTACTACGCGACCGAGATGGGCAACCGAGTGTGCTACAAGGGCATGCAGGTCCACGGCGGCGTCGGCTACATGCGCGAGTTCAACGCGGAGAGGCACTACCGGGACGTCAGGATCACCAACATCTACGAGGGCACCAGCCAGCTCCAGGTCGTGGCGGCCATGGGCAAGATGCTCGGCCGCGGCCTCGACGTCCTCCTCGACGCCTGGATGGCGGCGTCTGTTCCTGAGGAGCTCGCTGCGCTGAAGATCCGGCTCGTCGCGACGACCGGACTTTTCCAGAAGTGCTGCGACGCCCTCCACGGCGCCGAACGCGACGCCGTCGAGTACTTCGGCGCCGACCTGATGGATATGGCCGCTGCCGTGTTCAATACCTGGCTGCTGGTTCGCGATGCTTGCGTCGTGGGCGAGGCAAGGAAGATCGAGATGGCCCTGGCCTACGCAGCCGAGCAGCTGCCCAAGGCGGAGGGGTCGGCCGCCGCGATACTTCTTCTAGATATGAGTGCCATCTCTGCCAAGGATCGCATCCTAGCCTAAATCGCCTAATTGGCTGGCAGGTAGCTTTCTAAAATATGAGCCCTCCCGTTTCGGGGAGGGCTTCTTATTGCCCAAATAGCAATTAGGTAATGTATAGAAAACCTTGGTTTGTGAGAATACAACAACAAATGCGAAAAAGCGCAAAAGTACTTGACTATAAATTGATAAGACAATAGGTTTCTTGTATCGATAAAAATGTAGAGATAAAATAAGCTCGATAAAGCTAGGAGGAGGGAGTATGAGCAGCACAGTGATGACCGAGAGGAAGCAGCATAAGGGAAGAAGGCCCGGCGAGGATTTCGCGATAGAGGGCAGCAGCCTCGACTCCGTGGCGGGGAAGGCGCCGAGCTCTGGGTTAGGCGAGCTCGAGGCTACCGTCCGCAGGGCGAAAGAAGCCCAGGCCATATTCGCGAGCTTCGACCAGGCGAGGGTCGACGCCATCTTCCGCGCGGCCGCCCTCGCGGCTAGCTCCAAGCGCATCGAGCTGGCCATCGACGCTGTCGCCGAGACCGGCATGGGCATCGTCGAGGACAAGGTCATCAAGAACCAGTTCGCGGCAGAATATATCTATAACAAATACAAGTCCATGAAGACGGTGGGAGCCGTCGAGCGCGACGAGGCGGAGGGTATCACGAGGATAGCCGAGCCCATCGGCGTGATCGCTGGCATCATTCCCACCACCAACCCGACCTCCACCGCTATCTTCAAGGCCCTCATAGCGCTGAAGACGCGTAACGCCATCGTGTTTTCCCCCCATCCCCGGGCCAAGAATTGCACGGTCAAGGCCGCGAGGATAGTCCTGGACGCGGCGGTCGCGGCGGGCGCCCCCGCCGGCATCATCGGCTGGCTCGCCGAGCCCAGCGTCGAGGCATCGAACCGCCTCATGAAGCACCCCGACATCGGCCTGATCCTCGCGACCGGGGGCCCGGGCATGGTGAAGGCCGCCTATTCGTCGGGCAAGCCCGCCCTCGGCGTGGGCGCCGGCAACACGCCCGCCGTCATAGACGAGAGCGCCGACATCGACATGGCTGTGTCCTCGATCATCCTGTCGAAGACCTTCGACAATGGGGTCATCTGCGCCTCGGAGCAGAGCGTGATCGCGGTCGAGACCGTCTACGAGGCCGTCCGCTCGCGCTTCGCCGCCCAGGGCTGCCTGATCCTGAGCGAGGCGCAGAAAGCCGCCCTGGCCGAGGTCCTCGTCGCGGACGGTCGCATCAACGCGGCCGTCGTCGGCCAGAGCGCCGGCCGGATAGCCGAGCTCGCCGGCATCGAGGCCCCCGAGGGCGTGAAGATCCTGATAGCCGAAGTCGACTCGGTGGGGTCAGGCGAGCCCTTCAGCTGGGAAAAGCTCTCCCCCGTCCTCGCCCTCTACCGCGCGAGCGACTTTTCCGCGGCGGTGGACAGGGCCGTCGCCCTCATCGAATTCGCCGGCCTGGGGCACACGGCCGCCCTCTATACCGGCTCTGCCAACCAAGCCAGGATCGACGAGTTCGCCAAGCGGGCGCGGACCGGCCGCGTCCTCGTCAATATGCCGGCCTCCCACGGGGCCATCGGAGACGTATTCAACTTCAGGCTGGAGCCTTCGCTGACCCTGGGCTGCGGGAGCTGGGGCGGCAACGGCGTGAGCGAGAACGTGGGGCCGAAGCACCTGCTCAACTACAAGACCGTCGCGGAGCGCCGCGAGAACGCCCTCTGGATCCAGCTTCCGCCCAAGATCTATCATAAATACGGCTGCCTCGGCCTGGGCCTGAGCGAGCTCGCGGGCAAGAAACGCGCCTTCATCGTGACCGACGAGAGCCTGCTCGGCCTCGGACTCGTCGCGAGGGTAGTGGGCAAGCTGGCCTCCCTCGGGATCGGGACCTCGGTGTTCTCCGAGGTCCTGCCCGACCCGACCATCTCGAACGTCCGGAGGGGCCTGGAGCGGATGGCCGCGTACGAGCCGGACGTCATCGTCGCCCTCGGAGGCGGCTCGCCCATGGACGCGGCCAAGCTCATGTGGCTCATGTACGAGAGTCCCGCGGCCGAGTTCGAGGAGCTCGCGATGCGCTTCATGGACATCCGCAAGCGCATAGCCGCTTTCCCCAGGCTGGGCTCCAAGGCGATCCTGGTAGCCATTCCCACGACTTCCGGCACGGGCTCCGAGGTGACTCCCTTCGCCGTGATCACCGACGACGCGGGAAAGAAATACCCCCTCGCCGACTACGCGATCACGCCCACTATCGCGATATGCGACGCCGAGCTCGCGATGTCGATGCCCAAGGGCCTCACCGCGGCCGGAGGCATCGACGCCCTCACTCACGCCCTCGAGGCTCTGGTTTCCTGCATGGCGAGCGATTTCACGGCTCCCCTCGCGATGGAATCGGCGCGCCTGCTCTTCGAGTACCTGCCTCGCGCCTACTCGACGGGAGCCACGGATCGCGAGGCGAGGCAGGAGGTCCACAACGCCGCGACCATGGCTGGCATGGCCTTCGCCAACGCCTTCCTGGGCCTCTGTCACTCGATGGCCCACAAGCTCGGCGCCAGGTACCGCCTGCCCCACGGCGTCGCCAACGCCCTCCTCATCGAGCAGGTGATGTCGTACAACGCGGAGGAGGCGCCCGCGAAGATGGTCGCCTTCGCCCAGTACAAGTACCCTATGGCGAAGGCGGCCTACGCCCGCCTCGGCCGCTACCTCGGTTTGCGAGGATCGGACGACGAGGAGCTCCTATCCTCCCTCATCGCGGCCGTGGCGGGGCTCAAGAAGGAAATCGGAATCCCCGCCTCTATACGCGAGGCTGGCGTAAGCGAGGAAGCCTTTTTAGCCGATCTCGACGAGCTCGCGTTGGACGCCTTCGACGACCAGTGCACGGGAACCAATCCCCGCTACCCGCTCGTCGCAGAGATAAGGGCCCTCTACCTAAAGGCATATTACGGAAACAATTAGGAAATAGGGCGAGAGGGCAACCTTCGGCAAGGTTTCCCTCTCTCGCTCTCCCTTCCAAGGCCAGGAAGGCCCTTGCGTGGATTTAGTTTGTCAGTTATTATACTGGACGTCCAGCATAATCAGGAGCCTGAATGCCGCGTAAAAGCAATGAGGACGACCGTCGCTCGGAGACCATCCGCGCCGTGTGGGCCCTGGTCGCGAGCCGCGGCATCGAGGGCGCGACTATCGAGAGAGTAGCCGGGCTCTGCTCCTTCTCCAAGGGCGTCATCCACTATTACTTCGACTCGAAGAAGGCTCTCCTCCTCGCCGCCTTCCAGGCCTACCTCGAGGCCTACGACGGAGAGATAGCCGCCAAGCTGGCAGCCCTCGGGCGCGAGCCCTGCGCGCTCGAGGTCCTCGAAGCCGTGATCGACTCCACCCTCCCTCCCTTCTCTATGGAGGACGTCGAGCCTGGGGAGCTTCCCGCCTTGGGGCCGGGCGAGCCCCTGAGCCCGCGCTATAAAGCGAGGCTCTTCATCCAATTCTTCTCCCTCGCCGTCCGCGAAAGGGAGTTCGCCGAGGTCGTGCGGCTTTCCTACGAACGCCAGGGGGCGGCGATCGAAGCCTGTTTCCCGGCCTTGGGACCCGCGGGCGCGAGGGAAGCCTCGGCTTCGCTCATGGCCCTAATAGACGGGTTCTCGCTACATCGAGTGCTCGGCTACCTGCCCTCGGGCTTGCCGGAGCACGCCGAGCTGGGACGCCGCTTCGCGGCTGGCTTCTCGAGGAGAGCTTTGTGAGCACCGCGCGTTTCCATGTTTTTTCCGGCACGGGCAACGGCCGCAGCATCGCCCGGGAGCTCTCGGCCCGGCTCGGCCTCAGGGGCTTCTCGACCGAGATGCTCGAGGTGAGCTTCCGCTCCATCGAGAAGGGCTCCGCGACTATCTCGCGCGGCGAGGGCGATCTCGATATCTTCATCTTCCCGGTCTACGCGATGTCGGTCCCGCGCATAATGGCGAGATACGCCGCGGGCCTCGGAAGGGCGGGAAGGCAAGGCGGCGCCCCGAGGGCCGCAGTCCTCTCCGTCAACGGCCGGATCAGCCCCGAGCGCCGGGACGGCCACGAGGGCCAGGCCCTCGCCCAGGCCGAGCGCGTCCTCCGCCGGCGCGGCTGGGACGTCCGCTACCGCGAGACCTTCGATTATCCGCAAAACGTGACGAGCATCGGCTCGGCCCAGGACGCGGAGACGAGGGCGGCCATAGTCTCCCTCATGGCGCCGCGGCTGGAGACGGTGGCCGAGGAGCTCGCCGCCGGGCTGCGGCGGAAGAGGCCCTGCCCGGCCTGGGCCCATATCCTGGGCTGGCCCTTCGGCTGGCTCTACCGCATCTTTGGCAGGAGGGCCTGGGGCCTGCTCTTCGCCGCGGACGAGCGCTGCGACGGCTGCGGTCTCTGCGCCGAGCGCTGTCCCTCCGGCGCGATTCGGATGCGCGGCGGCAGGCCGGGGTGGAGCTACGCCTGCGAGGGCTGCGAGCGCTGCATGAATCTCTGCCCCAAGAAGGCCATTCAGGCTTCGCTGCTCAGGTTCTCGCTCGTCATCGGGCTCAGCATAGCCCTGTTCCGCGTACCGCCCGGATTGAGGGAAGCCCTCTCCTCGCTGCCCGGCTGGGTCCCGACCCTCGGATGGATGGGAGCCGCGACCCTCGCCGGGTTCGCCCTCCTCAGGCTCCTCGACCTCGCCCTGGTAGCTTTATCTCGCCTCGCCTTCCTGCGGCCCATCCTCGGCTTCGGCTGGACCCGCTGGACCCGGCGCTATCCCGATCCGAGCCGAGGCTCGACCGACGGGCGGCCGTAGCCGCTTTTCGAGCTCTCGCTTGACCGAGGCCAGCTGGAACCCGATGTCCTCGTTGAGGATGACGAGGCCCTCCACCTCCTCGAGGCTTTCGCCGGAGAGGTTGACGAGGCCGCGGATGCCGGCCTCGGCGGCGAGTTTTGCGCAGCCGGGGAATTTCGACTCGCCGACCGCCAGCAGGGCGAGCCTCACCCTCATCCGGTGTGCGAGCGCGGGCAATTCGGCCAGGGGCAGGACCCTCAAGCCGCAGACCAGCTCGGCGGCGCCCTCCGGCGAGGGGTCGAATACGGCCGCCACCTTGAAGCCGCGGCGGCCGAGGCTCCCGTCCCTGCAGACCGCCTCCCCTCGGGGCCCGGCGCCGATGAGGAAGACTTCCGTGAGGCCGTTTACGCCCACCAGCTCGCCCAAGAGCCTGGCCGTCTCCTCCACCCGGAAGCCGCGCCTCGGGCTGGCGGGCGCCCCCGTGAGGGCCAGGTCCTTGCGCACCTGTATCGCCGTGAGCCCGAGCTGCCTGCCCATCGCCTCCGAGGATATCCATCCCTCGCCCCGCAGTCCCTTTTCGCGCAGGAGGGCTAGGTAACGGGGCAGGCGCTTGAGGGTGGGGAGGGGAAGGGAGACGAGGTCAGGCACGGCCGTGGTCCGCGGCGGCGGAGCGGGCCGTAAGCGCGTCACGCGCTTCGCGGAGCCACAGGGCCAGGGCGTCGGCGCCCGCCCCGGTGCGGCCGTTGACCGGGAAGACCGGCGCGTTAGGCGCAACCGAGGCGAGGCCGGCCATGAAGAAGCCCTCGTCGAAGCCCACGGCCTGGGCGAGGTCTCCCTTGGTGAGGACGCAGGCAGCCGACCTCGAGAAGGCGGTGGGGTATTTGTAGGGCTTGTCGCTGCCCTCGGCCGCGCTGGCGACCACTATCTTCAGGTCCTCGCCGATGACGAATTCCGCCGGGCAGATGAGGTTGCCGATGTTCTCGATGAAGAGCCAGGAGCCGTCGGAGAGCCTCATCCGGCCGAGGATGGCCTTGATCATGGGAGCGTTGAGGTGGCAATCGCCGCCCGTCTCGATCTGGAAGGCGTCGATGCCGAGGGCGCGCAGGGCCCGCGTATCGATGTCGCTCGCCACGTCGCCCTCTATCACCGAGAGGGCATCGGGGGCGAGGCGCTCCGCGAGCCTCGTGATGAGGCTGGTCTTGCCCGCCCCGGGGCTGCCCAGCACATTCACCGTGAATATGCCCCGCTCCCTGAGCCCGCGGTTTATCTCGCCGGCTAGGGCGTCGTTCTCCTCGTAGACCGCGCGCTTGAGCTCGACTCTCATGCTAACTCAATGAAATCGATGTAGAACTCGCTGCCGGCCTTGGTCATGATTCCCTGGGTCCCGCAGGCGGGGCAGTCGAAGGAGAAGCGGAGGCGCTCGAACTCGATGCCGCATGCGGGGCATGACAGCAGGGGCTTCACGTAGCGGACGTCGAGGGCCGCGCCCTCCGCCACCGTGCCTTTCGCGGAGGCCGCGACGTAGAACTCGAGTGACTCCCTCATGTAGCCCGTCGCCTCGCCCACGACGAGGCTGATCCTGGACACGCGCCCCGCCTTGCGCGCCATCGCCTCGGCCGAGGTCATCTTGACGATGGCCTCGGCCGCGCTCGCCTCATGCACCCGCGGCTCCAGCGATTCCTTCGGAATCGCCCGAGCGAGCTTCGCTCGAGCGAGCTTCGCTCGCTACTGCCGTCACGTGGTACTCCACCCTGCCGGCCAGGTCGGCGAAGGCGACGGACTTGGGCCGCTCGGGATCCATCCCGAGGCACTTCACGGGGCAGACGCGGACACAGAGGCCGCAGGTCACGCAGGCGAAATTCTCGATGCGCCAGGATTTCGGCTCCTTGCCGACGACTATGGCGGCAGCGGGGCAGCGCCTGGCGCAGGCCCCGCAGTGGATGCACTTGGGATAGTCTATCGTGATCCGGCCCCGGCTCGAGGCGAAGGCGGGTCTGACCACATAGGGATACCTCCGGGTCGAGGGCCCAGAGATGAGGTTCTTAAGGACGAATCGGACCATCGGAAATAAGGACACGCTTTACCTCTCGGTGCAGGAGATGCAGGGATCGATCGTGAGGATGATCGTGGGGACGTCGGCGAGGCTGGCGCCTCGCATGGCCTCGACCATCGCGGGCACGTTGGCGAAGGTGGGCGTGCGGACGCGGAAGCGCTCGAGGTTGCGGCTGCCGTTCGATTTGACGTAGTAGATGACCTCCCCGCGAGGCTGCTCGAGCCGGGCGAAGCACTCTCCGACGGGGGGCATGCCCTTTATGGGGAGGGAGACCGGCCCGGCCGGCATCTTGGCCACGACCTGCTCCATGATCGAGAAGGATTGCTCTATCTCCTTGATCCGGATGGCGGCGCGGGCCATGCAGTCGCCGGCCGTCTCGAGGGCGGTCTCGAAGCCGACCTCGCCGTACGCCGCGTAGCCGCGCCTCCGGATGTCGAAGTCGTAGCCCGAGGCGCGGAGCATCGGGCCCACGGCGCCGAGCTCGTAGGCCTTCTCCTTGGAGATGACGCCCACCCCCTCCAGCCTGTGCCTGACCGTCGCGTCCTGGAGCATCACTCGGGAGAGCTTCTTGATGTCGTCGCGCGCTGGCTTGAGGGCCTCCATGCAGCGCATCAGGGTCTCGTCCGAGGGATCCTTGCTCACTCCCCCGACGATGGCCGAGCCGAAGATGACGCGGCCCCCGGCAGTCTCCTCGGCTACGTCGATGATGAGCTCCCTCGCGCGCCAAGTGGCCATGAAGAGGCTCTCGAAGCCGAAGGCGTCGGCGGCGAGGCCCATCCACATCAGGTGGCTGTGCGCCCGCTCGAGTTCGCACCAGAAGGTCCTCAGGAATCGAGCGCGGTCGGGGACCGCGACGCCGAGCAGGCCCTCGACGGCCTCGCAGTAGCCCATGCCGTGCATGAAGGAGCAGATGCCGCAGATGCGCTCCGCGACGTGGACGTAGTCGGCGTAGTCGCGCTTCTCGACCAGGAGCTCGAGCCCGCGGTGGATGTAGCCGATCTGAGGCACGGCGCCTACGACCTTCTCGTCCTGGAGGAGGAGATCGAAGTGCAGGGGCTCGGGAAGCACGGGGTGCTGGGGACCGAAGGGAATGACGGAGGGCGCGTTCGCCTCGCGAGCTTCATGGCCAGAACTCATATCGTCCCCCCCTCGGAGCGGGGCCCCGTGATCGTGACCTTGCTGAAGGGCCCTCCGCCTCCAGTGGGCCCGGAGGCGACGTCGTAGACCTTGCCCAGCCAGTCGGCGCCTATGCGCTCGATGCGCAGGCCGAAGAGGTCGCGTATCTCGTTCTCGTACAGGAAAGCGGCGGGATAGATCGAGGTTATGCTCGGGACCTCGTCGTCGGGAAGGGCGCGGAAGCGCAGGGATTTCATGGCCAGGCCGCGGCCGAAGGAATAGCTGAGCTCGGAGCCCCCGGGCGAGGAAATGCAGAGGACCTGTACCAGGCGCCAGCCGGCGCTGCGCAGGGCGTCGGTCTCGGGCAGGAGGCGGCCCGGCTCGATCTCGTCTATGGTCTGGATTTCCTTCTCGGTCACGTGGCCCCCCCCGCGCGGCGCTTGGGCGAGCGCCGCCCTTCCTTGCGAGCTAGGGCGCGGGCCTTGCGCCCGGCCTTCTCTTTTTCCTTGAGGATCATGGCCGCGCGCACGACCCCGTCGAGGATGGATTCCGGCTTGGCCGCGCAACCCGGCACGTAGACGTCCACCGGTATCGTCGTGGCGACGCCGCCCGCGACGTTGTAGCACTCCGCGAAGACGCCGCCGGAGTAGGCGCAGGCGCCTATCGCGACGACGGCCTTGGGCTCCGGCATCTGGTCGTAGATGTTCTTGAGTATGGGCGCGTTGAGGTGGTTGACGCTGCCGGTCACCAGGAAGATGTCCGCCTGCTTAGGGTCGCCGGTCACTATGCAACCGAAGCGCTCGGCGTCGTAGACGGGCGTAAGGCAGGCGAGCACCTCGATGTCGCAGCCGTTGCAGCTCGACGCGTCGTAGTGAATGAGCCAGGGAGATCGTTCTATGGAGCTCACGGCGATCCTCTCGATATGAGATAGAAGGGGATTAGGTTGCCCGCTCCCGCCACTAGCGCGACGATCCACGCGAAGGAGAGGGCGAGCTCCCATTTGACGCGGGCGGTCGCGTTGTCCAGTAGGATGATGAGAAGGTAGGTGAAGCCGACGCCGAGTATCGCGGAGACCCAGCTCGAGGAGAAGAACAGGAGGACCAGCGCGAAGAGGTAGACCGACTCGTACCAGTGGGCGAGCTCGACCATGGCCAGTGCGGGGCCGCCCATGTCGGCGGTAAGGCCCATGACCAGCTCCTGGTGCGCGTGGTGGGAGGTCGAGAGGTCGAAGGGGGACTTGCGCAACTTCATCTCGAGGACATAGACGAGGCCGAGGTAGATTCCGGGGAGGTAGAGGTAGGCGGGCATCTTGGAGCTCAAGATCGCGTAGAAATCGAAGCTCTTCGCGACCCCGAAGAGGCCGACGAGGGCGATGATGATCATCGGCTCGTAGGCGGTCATGAGGAGGAGCTCCCGCTCGGCGCCGATCGTGCTGTAGGGCGAGCCGGTCGAGTAGGCGGCGAGGACGAGGAAGACGGAGGCCAGGGTGAGCACGAAGATGATGAGGAGTATGTCCGAGCCGTAGAAGAAGAGGACTCCCGTGAGGATCGCGAAGACGAGGTGACTCGCGATGAGGGGCATCTGCAGGCTGTTCACGGGCGCGATGCGGCGCGTGAGGAGCTTGCGCAGGTCGTAGAAGGGCTGGAGGAGGGGGGGGCCGACGCGGCCCTGGAGCCTCGCGGTGATCACGCGGTCCAGTCCGTCCAGCAAGCCTCCGACGATCGGCCCGAGGATGACGTAAGCGATGGCGACATAGATCTCGATGCCCTTCATATGGCGACCGTCCCGAGCAGTATTAGCGTCAATAGGATGCCGGCGGCTATGCCGGCCTTGAGTATCTTGCCCTCGCCGAAGGGTCCTTCGAGGTAATAGGAGTGCATCGCGACCTTGAGCTCGATTCCCTTGGAGCCCTTGAACCCGAGGCCCGGGGAGGTCACCCGGCCCGACATATAGGCGGTCGAAAGCCCTTCCTTGCTCCGCCTCGAAATGATGAGGAGGAGGGCCGGCACCGCGACGGTCATGCCGACCATGAGGACCGTGACCAGCATGTTGCTGCGGTCGAGCCCGAAGGCCTTCCCGTAGCTCGCGAGGAGGTAGGGCTCGAAGGCGTACTTGGATACTAGAGGATAAAGCACGCAGGTGGCGATGGCGAGGATGGTGAGCGAGGCCTCGGAGAAGAGCTCGTAGCGCGTGACCTTGTCCTCGAGGAGGCCCCGGGGCGCCGTCGGGTCGGTGATGCGAAGCAGGAGGCCCATCCACTTGGCCCAGAAGAGGACGGTCGTGGCCGAGCCGAAAGCGAGGAAGGCGATCATGAAGGGGCTGACGATGCTGTTGAGGTTCATGAAGGCCTCCATCGCCGCCCACTTGGAGACGAGCATGCCGAAGGGGGCGACGAACATGCAGGAGATGCCGACGATGAGGAAGAGCGTGATCCGCGGCATGCCCGTGACGAGGCCGCCCATGGACTCGATGTCGAGGCTGCCCGTGCCCACGCTGGCGGTTCCCACCGAGATGAAGAGGAGGGCCTTCGCGACGGCGTGGAAGAGCACGAGGAAGAGCGCCACCCACACCAGCTCGTAGGTGCCGATGCCCGCGCAGGTCGCGATCAGGCCTAGGTTGGACACGGTCGAGAGCGCGAGCACGCGCTTGGCGTTGCGCGCGGATACGGCCGCGAAGGCGCCGGCGATGAAGGTGAGTATGCCGATGAACGAGACGATATATCCCACCGTCGTGCCGGACATGGCCGGGGCCAGGCGGATCAGGAGGAACACGCCGGCCTTGACCATGGTGCTCGAGTGGAGGAGGGCGGAAACGGGAGTGGGCGCCACCATCGCGCCGAGTAGCCAGGGCGTGAAGGGCAGCTGGGCCGACTTGACGAGGCCGGCGAGCGCCATGAGGGCCACCGGCGCAGCGAGGAGAGCGGCCTCCGGCCCCTTGGCCGCCGCGAGGAGGACGTCGAGCTCAACGCTGCCGGTTCGCGCGGCGAGGAGGATTATGCCTAGCGAGAAGGCCAGGCCGCCTAGGACGTTCAGGTTGAGGGCGAGGAAGGCGCTCTTCTCGGCCGCCTCGTCTCCCCCGTAGCCGATGAGGATGAAGGAGGCGAGGGTGGTCATCTCCCAGAAGAGGAGCATGAGCCTGAGGTCGTTCGACATCACCAGGCCGTACATGGCGCCCAGGAAGGAGAGCATCGTGAAGCTGAAGAGCCTGCGGCGATCGCGGACCGCGGCGTGCTCCTCGTGGAAGGTCTTCATGTAGCCGGCGGCGTAGACGAGGATGAGCCCGCCCACCACGCCGACGATGATGACCAGGAGGAGGGAGACCTGGTCCACGACGAAATGCGCCTGGGCCTCGACGCCGCCGGTCCAGCGCTCGCCCACCAGGGCCAGCGCGGCCTGCGCGATGGCGAGCAGGAGGGGGAAGGCCCTTCGCTTGACCACGGCGAATACCGCGATGAAGGCGGCCATCGCGAGCTCCCCGCCGAGGATCCACGTGTCGAGGCCCGGCAGGGTCGCGACGAGGCGCAGGGGCAGGCTGTGCGCGGAAGTTACGGCGAGCGCGATCGCGAGGGCCGCTTGCGCGATGGCGCCCGTGATGACGATGAATCGCCTAACCCTATCGTCCTTGATGATGAGCGCGATAAAGCCGAACAGGGGCGGCGTTACCGCTACGATGAATGGTAGTGTCATTTGTGTTCCTTTATCTTATGCGAGAACCTCGAAAATGACAACGCCTTTTCATATTCGCAGTTTTTCGATATAAAAAAGACGATTATCCCGAAGCCAAGCCTCGGGATAATCGAAAAACGTAGCATCTATTTGTAGATACGGCGGTCGGTTCAGGCCTTCGCCGAGCGCGCGGCCATCAGGGCAGCGAACTCAGTCTCGTCGAGGGTCTCCGTCTCCAGGAGGCGCTCGGATATTGCGTCGAGGAGGCCGCGCTCGCCGCGCAGCATCTCCAGCACGCGGTCGTAGCGCTCCGCCACCATGCGCGCTATCTCGTCGTCGACGTATTTCTGCGTGTCCTCGCTATACTCGCGCGCCATGTAGGGCTCGGAGGGGCCGAGCATCGCGGCGCCGCGGCGGGTGAGGGCCACATGGCGGAAGCGCTCCGACATGCCGTAGTCGGTGATCATCCGCCTCGCGATGTCCGTTGCCCGGGTGAGGTCGTTGGCCGCGCCGGTCGAGATCATGCCGAAGGCGATCTCCTCCGCCGCCCGTCCGCCGAGCAGGACGTCGATCTGGCCGAGGAGCTCGTCCTTGGAGAGGACGAAACGGTCCTCTATCGGGAGCTGGAGGGTATAGCCGAGCGCGCCCATGCCGCGGGGCACGATCGAGACCTTGCGCACGGGATCGGCGCCCAGGGTGAGGGCCGCCGTTATGGCGTGCCCGGTCTCGTGGACCGCGACGGTCCTCCGCTCCTTCGGGTTCATCACGCGGCTCTTCTTCTCGAGGCCGGCCACGATCTTCTCGATCGCCGCGTCGAAGTCCGACTCGCGCACGGTCTTTCGCTTGGCCCTGACGGCGAGGAGGGCGGCCTCGTTGACCAGGTTGGCGAGGTCAGCCCCGACGAAGCCCGCCGAGCCCCGGGCCACCTTGGAAAGGTCCACCGACTCGTCCAGCTTCACCGACTTGGCGTGTATCCTCAAGATCGCCTCGCGGCCCACGAGATCCGGCCTGTCCACGAGGACCTGGCGGTCGAAGCGGCCGGGCCGGAGCAGGGCCGGGTCGAGGACGTCCGGCCTGTTGGTCGCGGCGAGGATGATGAGCCCGCTCGTCGCGTCGAAGCCGTCCATCTCCACCAGGAGCTGGTTGAGGGTCTGCTCCCGCTCGTCGTTGCCGCCCATCGCGCCGGTCACCCGGCTCTTCCCTATGGCGTCGAGCTCGTCGATGAAGACGATGCAGGGCGCCTTCTCGCGAGCCTGCTTGAAGAGGTCGCGCACCCGGGCCGCGCCGACGCCGACGAACATCTCCACGAAGTCCGCGCCGCTCATCCTGAAGAAAGGGACCTCGGCCTCGCCGGCCACGGCCCGCGCGAGCAGGGTCTTGCCGGTGCCGGGGGGGCCTACCAGGAGGACGCCCTTGGGGATCTTACCGCCGATATCGGTGTACTTCTTCGGGCTCTTCAGGAAGTCCACTACCTCGATGAGCTCGTCCTTGGCCTCGTCGACGCCGGCGACGTCCCCGAATCGCGTCTTCACGTCGCCCTCGGCCACGATCATCGCCTTGTTCTGCCCGAAGGCGAGTACGTTGCCGCCCGGGTTGCCGAGGCGCTTGAAGAGCACCCTCCAGATGATGAACATGAATACCAGGGGCAGGATCCAATTGAGGACGAAGGAGAGCACCGCGTTGCCCTCCCGGGCCACGGACGCGTAGACGACGCCCTTCTCGTCCAGGAGGGCGGTGAAGCCGGGGTCGTATACGGGAACGGTCTTGTAGATGGTCGGCGCCCGGGACGTCTGGGGGAAAAGCCCCGAGTCGGTCTTCTTTTCCGCCTGGAGGTAGCCGGTATAATAGGCTTGGTCCAGGTCGATGCGCTTGATCTCGCCGGAGCGGACTTTGTCCTTGAAGGCGCTATACGGGATGATCGAATTATCGCTTTGGAATATGAAGAAATTGAGGAGCACGACGGCGAGGATCATGACGACGACGTAACCGAGCGAAAATTTGAACTGGAAACCGCTGAAGTTCGGCGGGAGGAGGGGGTTCTTCCCGCTTCCCGGCCCTTTCTGCGTCGGTTTTTTCTTGTTCCAGCCCTTGTTGCTGCTTGCCATACGACTCCCATCGGGCGGCGCGCGCATGGGCCGCGTCGCCGTACGCGTCAAATGTAACCAATAAAGCGGCGCTAGGCTACGCGCGACCGGGTCCCTTCGCCGCAAGCCTTGACCGGCCAAGTCTTTTTCCGTATATTTTCTCAGAAACCATAACAAGCTCATTTTTTTCAGGAGGAATAGGTATGAAGGTTAAACCCTTAGGGGATCGCGTTCTCATCAAGGTCACGGAAGGCGAGAGCAAGACGGCCAGCGGGATCATCATCCCCCAGACCGCCCAGGAGAAGACGCAGAACGGCGTAGTCGTCGCCGTAGGCCCGGGAATGAAGAACGACAAGGGCGTCATCGACCCCGTGCCCGTCGCCGTCGGGCAGAAAGTCATGTACGACAAGTACGCCGGCGCCCAAATCAAGATAGACGGCGCCGACCATCTCATCGTCAAGTTCGCCGACATTCTCGCCGTCCTAGAGTAAAAAGCGCTCATTCCGGCATATTGAAGGGGCCGCTCGGCCGCGAGTCTTGCTCG
>JANXYQ010000114.1 GCA_025355995.1 Spirochaetaceae bacterium
CTTTCCTCTCGAGAAGCGCTTCGACGAGGCCGGCGACCTGGTCTTCGGCGGCCGCGCCCTGGAGTCCGTCCACAGCGACGGGAAGAGCGGCGTCCGCGTCGCCGGCCGCGCGCGGCAGCTGGGCGGCGCCGAGGGCGGTACCCTGATCCTTGTCGCGACCGCTACCGATTTCCCGGGCCGCGGCCCCGGACGCGGCGGCGACCCCGAGCGCCTCTGCCGCGAGCGCATCGAGGCGGCCGCGGCCGCGGGCTACGAGGCCCTCCTCGCCGCCCACGAGGCCGACTACGCGCCCTCCTTCGGCCGCGTCTCCTTGGAGCTCGGCGCGGCGGACGAGGCGAGCGACGCGGCTGCCCGGCGCTCCGCGCTGCTCTTCCAGTATGGCCGCTACCTCCTCCTCGCCTCCTCGAGGCCCGGCTCCCCACTCCCCGCCCACCTGCAGGGAGCCTGGAACGATTCGGTGGCCTGCCGCATCGGCTGGACCTGCGACCTCCACCTCGACGTCAACACGCAGATGAACTACTGGCCCGCCGAGGCGGTCGGCTTGAGCGAATGCTGCGAGCCCCTCTTCGACTGGATCGAGGGCTCCCTGGTACCCGCGGGGCGCCGGACGGCCGCGCTCTTCTACGGACTCGGCGGCTGGGCGGCCGAGCTCGTCTCCAACGGCTGGGGCTTCGCCGCCCCCTACTGGCACGTCAACCTCTCGCCCTGTCCCACCGGCGGCGCCTGGCTCGCCGCCCAGCTCTGGGAGCATTACCTCTATTCCCGCGACCTCGCCTTCCTGTCCGAGCGGGCCTTCCCCATCCTGCGCGGCGCCGCCGAGTTCTTCCTGGGCTACCTCTTCGAGCGCCCCGGCGAGGATCGCCCGGGCGACGGCCATCTCCACTCCGGCCCCTCGATCTCCCCCGAGAACGCCTTCGTCGCCGACGGCGAACTCCGGCGGGCGTCGATCGACCCGGCCTACGAGCTTACCGTCATACGGTCCACGTTAGGCGCCGTAGTGGACGCCGCGGAGGCCCTGGGCAGGGCCGACGAGATCGCCCTGCGCTCCGCGGCAGCTCTGCGGCGCCTGCCCCCCTTCGCCGTCGGCGAGCGCGGCGAGCTCAAGGAGTACGCCCACGGCTTCGAGGCGGCCGATCCCCAGCACAGGCACCTGAGCCACCTCCTCGGCCTGTACCCCTTCGACCAGATCGACCCCGAGGCTACGCCCGAGCTCGCCAGGGCCGCGGCCGAGTCGATCCGCCTTCGCGCCAGCCCGGAAGCGACCTGGGAGGACACGGGCTGGGCGAGGTCGATGCTCGCGCTGTATTCCGCGAGGCTCGGCGACGGCCGCGAGGCCGGGCGCCACCTCCTCGCCCTGCAGGACAGGCTCGCGAACCCGAACCTCATGATCAAACACCCGCCGACGAGGGGCGCCCCCTCCTTCGCCGACGTCTACGAGCTGGATGGCAACACGGGCTTCACCGCAGCGGTCGCGGAGTGCCTGCTGCAGAGCCACGCGGGGAAGCTCCGCCTCCTCCCCGCCCTGCCCTCGCCGTGGACGCGAGGCCGCGTGACCGGGCTTCGCGCCCGCGGCGGCTTCTCGGTGGATCTGGCGTGGGAGCATGGAAGGCTGACGGGGGCGCGCATCTCGTCCGCGCATGGCGGACCTTGCGCCGTCGCGTACGAGGGCTCGCGGACGGTCCTGGAGACGAGGGCGGGCGGAGCCTACGAGCTCGGCCCGGAGCTCGAAACAAACCCACCATCAAGGCTGAATTCCTAACTCATGGTTCATTCTCATAGTAAAATGCTATTTTAGCTATCGTATTAGCCAAAATAGCGTTACTACAGCTATCATGACTGAAAAACGAGGAAAGGTTCACCTTTCTTAGTTCGTGATATCGAGGAATCCATCCTCCACCGCCTCGATTCCGACGATAGAATCATCCTCCTCTTCGGCGCCCGCCAGGTAGGCAAGACAACCCTTATTCATCACATCATGGAAAAGCGGAGCTGGAAATGCCTCGAGCTTACGGGCGACGATATCACGACGGCGGATGTCCTCTCCTCGCGGGATGGGGCGCGGCTTCGCGGTCTCGTCGGGGGCTACGACCTGCTGTTCGTCGATGAGGCCCAGCGCATTCCCGATATCGGCCTCGGACTCAAGCTCCTCCACGATTCGATCCCCGGTCTCAAGATCATCGCGACGGGGTCCTCCGCCCTCGACCTAGCTTCGAGGACGCACGAAGCCCTCACGGGCAGGACCTGGTCGTTCACGCTCTGCCCATTCTCCCAAGCCGAGCTCCTCGCTGCCGAGGGACGACTCGCAACGGAACTTCAACTAGAACGCGATCACGTATACGGATCCTATCCCGAGACGCGGGCAATTCCGGGCGATGCGGACAGGGCGGCATAAGGCATCCCAGGAAGATCGTCGATCTCCTCAAACTCCTCGCCTTCCAGGTCGGCTCCGAAGTCTCGTACAACGAGCTCGGAACCGCCCTCGGCATGAGCAAGGACACCGTAACCTCGTACATCGATCTGCTCGAGAAGGCTTTCATCCTCTTCAGGCTCCAAGCCTTCTCGCGCAACCTGCGCAGCGAGGTGACGAGATCGTCGAAAATCTACTTCCACGATAACGGCGTGCGCAACGCCGCCATCGGCGACTTCCGCGCCTTCGCCGATCGTCCTGACAAGGGCGCCCTCTGGGAGAATATCATCATTTCTGAGCGACGCAAGCGACGGTCCGCCGAACAGACCATCGCCTCCAGCTATTTTTGGCGCCTCAACACGGGCGCCGAGATCGACTACGTCGAGGAATCCGAAGGCAGGGTCCAGGGCTGGGAGATAAAGCTCTCGCCTCAAGCGAAGGCCCGAGCGCCGAAGAGTTTGGCCGTAGCCTACCCCGGCTCATCGTGGGCTGTAATCGACCGATCCAGCTATCTCGAATTCATCTCCACCCTCGTCTCCCCGCCTTCGTAGACGACCGCGACCGGGGCGCGGCCCTCGAGGCTCGCCCGGAAGCGCCGCTTCGCCGCCATCCCCGGGTACGAGCCCTCGCGGGCGCCGACGACCAGGGCGCGCTCGGCTTCGATCCACGTTAGGCGAACCCGAGAATAGGCCCCCGACTCGTGGCCGTAGCCGTCGCCCTCGTCCTCGTAGAGTACGAAGCTCCCGTCGGCTCCCGGGTAGACGCGTAGCTCGAGCTCGCCCCCCTCCCCCTCCGCGATCGCCAGCGGGATTATGGAGCCGGCCCGGACATAGAGCGGCAGTATCTCCAGAGGCGAGGGCGCGTCGACGCGCGAGCCCCCTTCGATCCGCGAGAGCGACCAGAAATCCACCCACTGCCCGCGGCCAGGGAGATACACGCTCCTCGTCTCGGCCGCCCCGCGCAGGGGCGTCGAGCCGGGACCGAAGTACTGGGGCCTTGTGACCGGGCAGACGAGGAAGGCCGGCCCGAGCATGAACTCGTCCTCGACCCGCAGGGCCTCGCTGTCGGCCAGGAAGTCGAAGGCGAGGGCCCGCATCATCGTGTAGCCCTCGAGGTAGACGGCGCCGGCCAGGGAATAGAGGTAGGGATCGAGGGCCTTCCGCAGCCTGAGGAAGCGGACCAGGGTCTCGTATTCGCGGCTCCCGGGCGCGCCGAAGCGCCAGATCTCCCGCGGCGTGTCGGTGCCGTGGGCGCGGAACATCGGCAGGAAGGCGCCGTACTGGAACCAGCGCACGAAGAGCTCGCGATAGCCTGAGTCGTCGACGCCTCCCTCGTAGTCGCCGCGCCAAAACCACTGTTCCTTGCTCGCCACGAAGAAGGCGCCGATGTCGGTGGTCCAGTACGGCAGACCGGCGAGGCAAAAGTTCAGACCCTCGGGCACCTGGGCGCGCAGGGCCTCCCAGGTCGCGGCGGTGTCGCCCGACCACGTGAATGTTCCATAACGCTGCTGCCCTGGATAGCCCGAGCGCGTCAGGTTGAGCACGCGCTTGGGCGAGCCGCTCCCGCGCTGCCCCTCCCAGATACCTTGGCTGTGGAGGAGGGAATACGCGTTGGACATGCCCGGGTCGAGGTACTTCTCGGCCATGCCCACGTTGATGCGCATGCGCTCCTCGGGGCTGCCCTTCACCGTGCCGTTCCAGTCCGCTTCGAAGGGCTCGGTGCAGTCGCACCACCAGGCGTCCACTCCCCGCGAGAAGAGGCCGCGCTCGGCCTGGGCCCAATACATGGCACGGGCAGCCGGGTCGAAGGCGTCGTAGGTCGAGCCGTTGCCGAGGAGCTTCCCTGCCGCGCGCAGCTCGACCTGGTCGGGACCCTCGTTCTGCATATGCGGCCAGATCGAGATCATCAGCTTGGTGCCCATCCCGTGCAGCTCTTTCACCATGGCCTCGGGATCGGGGAAGCGCTCGGGGTCGAAGGACTTCTGGCCCCATAAGTCTCCAGGCCAACATTGCCAGTCGAGGACCATGCACTGCGCGGGCAGGCCGATCCTCGAGTACTCCCGCGCGACCTCGAGGAGCTCGGCCTGGGTCTTGTAGCGCTCCTTCGACTGGAAATAGCCGAAGGCCCAGCGCGGCGGCAGGGAGGCGGCGCCGGTGAGCCGGCGATAGCCGCGCACGAGCTCGTCCATCCCGGCGCCCGCGATGAAGAAGAAGTCCAGCTCCTCGTCGTACTCTGCCTGGAGGTAGGAGCCGAAGGAGTCGTCGCGGTAGAGCGTCGCCGAGTAGCCGTGCCAGAGCAGGCCCCAGCCGCGCGACGAGAGGAGGAAGGGCAGGGCCACTTTCATGTTCTGCTGGTAGAGGTATTGGCAGCGGCCGCGGTAATCGAGGGCGCCCTCCTCGTGCTGGCCGAGGCCGTAGAGGGCCTCGCCCGGAGAGAAGCGCAGCGAGAGGCGCGCGCGATAGGCGTCGCGGTCATGGTAAGCCTCGCCCTCGCCGGCATCCGACTTCCAGCCGTCGACCGTCTTCTTCATGACGGCTTTCGCGGGGTCGAAGCGTCGCCTGATCACCGGCCTCGGCTCGAGGAGCTTGGGATCGCGCTCTGCCTCGCGCAGCAGGAGGTTCCCCAGCGCGTCCCGGTAGGTGAAGGCTCCCGTGGATCGATCGACCCGCAGGCTCAAGCGCGAACTCGACATGACTATCTCGTCGTCGTCGGATTTCAGGCCGAAGGCCACGGTCTCCCGAGCGCGGGCGCCGTCGAGCATGGGTCCCTCGCGCAGCTTCGGCTCGCCCGCCGCCTCGGCCACCGCCGTCACGCGCAGGATGGACGGCGACTCCCACGAGACGCGCGTCGCGATGCCGCCTAACCTGATCAGGACGCCGTCGCCCCTTCTTTCGAACTCGGCCTTCGCCCTCATGTCCGGTACCTCTCTACGATCTTCCAGGCTTCCGCGAACTCGGCCTCGCTCGCGGCGTCCACCGTCAGATAGAGGCCGTTCACGCCGACGGCGTCGAGCAGCGGCGCTATCTCGGGCGGCCTGAGGTTGGCCACCCACAGGGATTTGCCCGCCTCGAGTATCCTGCGGTACATCGGGTACCAGGAAGGATCGCCGCCCGAGGGCACCTGGGGGTCGGGAGTCCACTCCACCGCGTCCAGGTCCTCCAGGGACAGGACGGCGTCGAGGTCGCCGAGGCACTGGTGGCCGTCGACGTGGTACATCGAGTAGTCGAGGAAGGCGCATTCGTCGACGAGGCGCGGCAGGACGATGTCCTCGAACATGGCCGGGGAGAAGTTGGCCGACACGTCGCACTGGAGCAGGCCGGTCTTGCCCGGGCCCCAGAGCATGAAGTAGCCGAAGGCCATGCTCCCGTCCGGCAGCTTGACGATGTCGTACAACCTGTCGTAGGCGGTCTTCCAGGCCGCGTCGATCTCGACCAGCCTCGCCGCTATCCACTCCGGCCTGTCGTACAGGTCGAGCAGGAGGTCGCCTGCGCCGCGCAGCTCCGCCAGCACGTCCAGGTTGGGGATCATGGCCGGCATGCCGACGAAGTAGTCCCCGTCCGCGAGGCGGACCGTCTCGCGGACTATCGCCTCGAGGCGGACGAGCTCCGGCTGTCGCGGATCGAGGACGAGGGGCGGGCAGGCCTCGGGATCGGGTATGCAGGAAGTGTACCAGACATTGTCGGGGCCGTACTCGATGCCGGAGCCCAGGGCCGGTGCGAGGCAGACCGTGCCTATGTCGGGCCAGGCGACGGGCAGGATGTCGCCGGGCCAGGACTTGGCCGCCATCTCCCCGCGGATGCGCCGCGCGACGCAGGAGGGGTCTGTCCTTCGCGCGCGCTCGTCCGTCGGCCCCGGCGTCGCGGGCGCGGCCGCAGCGACGCGCGCCTCCCCTGCGCGGGGCCCCGCTACGCGGGGAAGGCCCGTGCCCCAGCTGCCCAGGAGGACGCCCTCCCTCCTCCACCAGGCCTCGAAGCGCTCGCGCGACTCGGGCCAATCCTCTTTCCAGGGTTTCGTCATCCTTTTACCGCTCCCGCCGTCAGGCCCGAGACTATGAAGCGCTGCCCCGCCAGGTAGATGGCCAGGATCGGCAGGCAGGTCATCGCGATATCCGCGAATACGAGGTTCCACTCCTGCTGGAAGCGCCCGAAGAAGGCGTAGACCGAGAGGGTCATCGGCCAGGCCGAGGAGCTGTTGAGCAGGTACAGCGGGTTCACGAAGTCGTTCCAGATGCCCATGCCGCAGAGCACGGCCGTCGTGACGAGGATGGGCTGGAGCAGGGGGAGGATCACGCTGAAGAAGACCCGCAAGGGGCCCGCCCCGTCGATCGCGGCCGATTCGTCCATGGCCCGCGGCACGGAGCCGACGAAGCCGTGGATTATGAAGGTCCCGAAGGCCACGTTGGAGGCCACGTAGAACAGCACCAGCCCCCATCGCGAATTCAAAAGATGCAAGGCCTGCATCACCTTTATCAGCGCGACGAAGTTGGTCGGCAGCATGATGCCGAAGACGATGAAGGCGTAGAGGAAGCCGGAGAGCCTCGACTGGCGCCGCGACAGCACGTAGGCCGCCATCGACGTGACCAGCAGGGTGCCGGCAGTGGCGGCGACGGTGTAGAAGACGCTGTTAAGGAAGGAAAGGCCGAGCTTGCCGCGCTCGACCACGGTCGCGTAGTTCGCCCAGACGGGATGCGCTGCCGGCATGAGCTCCATCCGCGAAGCCTCGACCCTGGTCTTGAGGGAGTTGGACAGGATGATCGCGAAGGGCGCGAGCACCACCAGGCTCAGGGCGACGAGGAGGGCCTGCTTGGCCGCGCCGAGGCCGATCTGCCGGCGCCTCACGACTCGACCTGCTTCTTGGTGAGGGCCCTGAGGAGCGGGAAGCCCACGGCGGCCATGGCGACGAGGAGGAGAGTCGACAGCGCCGTGCCCAGGCCGTAGGAGCCCGCCGCGAACTCGTTGAATACCGC
This sequence comes from Spirochaetaceae bacterium, assembly GCA_025355995.1. Classification (GTDB taxonomy): domain Bacteria; phylum Spirochaetota; class Spirochaetia; order Treponematales; family Rectinemataceae; genus UBA1306. Next base: position 7,374 of record JANXYQ010000114.1, read on the forward strand.
GGTATTTATCACTTCCGTCATGCGCCCGGGCCCTCCGTTCGTCAGCACGTAGATGATGTCGAAGACCTTGAGGCCGTAGGTGACCCCGAAGACCACGTTGATCGTGATGGCCGGCACGAGCATCGGGAGGGTGACGTACCCCAGCTTGCGCCACCAGCCCGCGCCGTCGATGTCGGCCGCGTCGTAGTAGTCCTGCGGGATGGCCTGGAGCCCCGCGATGAAGATGGTCATCACGTAGCCTAGGCCCTTCCACGCGTCCACGCCTATGATCGAGGCCCAGACCAGCCTCGGGTCCGAGAGCCACCTGCCGGCCAGGAAAGGCAGGCCCAGGCCTCGCAGCGCGCCGTTGAGCAGGCCAGTCGAGGGATGGAGGACCGAGCGGAAGATGAGGCCGACGACGAGGAAGGAGAGCACGGTCGGGAGGAAGAGGATGGTGCGGTAGAAGTTGCGGCCCTTCACCTGGCCGTTCAGGAGGAGGGCCAGGAAGAGGGCGGGCACCAGCTTCACGAGGTTCGACACGAGGGCGAAGAGCAGCGTGTTCCCGATGTACAGGTCGTAGCGCTTCGACGAGGCGAAGATAGTGCGGAAGTTCTCGATTCCGTTGAAATGGACTTCCGGCGAATAGCGGTTCCAATCGGTGAAGGAGAGGCCCGCCCCCATCACGCTCGGCACGATGAAGAGCCCGACGTACAGGAGGAGGGCGGGGAGGACGAAGTAGTAAGGATACAGCCTGTTGCGGGACATCGTGGCCTTTCGCCGCCTACGCGGCGGCCATCACTGGAAAGGCCGCCCCCGGGACGCCGTCGGCGTTCCGGGGGCGGCTGCCGCCTACGCGGCCAAGGAGGTCACTTCCAGGCGGGGTCCCCGGCCGCCTTGGCGATCTTGGCGCGGCGCTCGTCCATGGCCTGGATCACCTGCTCGGGAGTCATCTGCCCCACGAACATCGCGGACAGGTCCTTGCCTATGTCCATCCACTGGTCGTTCACGTAGGACACGGCGGCCTGCCAGATCACTCCGCCCTTGCCCTTCGGGATCGAGGCGAAGAGCTCCTTCTCGGCGGGGAGATAGTGCTGCTCGACGCCGACCGAGTCGTCGGAGTCGATGGCGGTCCAGCCCTCGGTGTGGTCGAGCTTGTACTGGATGCTCGACTTGCGCGCGAGGAAGGCGAAATACTGCTTGATCTCCTTCGGGTGCTTGCTCTTGGCGTAGCCGAAGCGCGCGGGGCCGTTGGGATCGGACTGGGGGGTCTGGCTGTCGGCGAGGGGGATGAGGAATGCGCCGAACTCGTCCTTGTCGTCGGGGAAGTTGGCCTTGATGCTGCCGATGGCGCCGGACTGGTTGACCACCATCGCGGCCTGCCTCGCGGCCATCGCCGCGTCGGCGTTGGAGAAGGCGTTGTCCATGTAGTCGCTGCCGAAGTAGCCGTTCTTCGCCATCTCCTGGAGCTGGCCGATCGCGGCGACGAAGCCCTTGACGTCGGCGAGCTTGGCCTTGTTCGCGTTGAGCTTCTCGACGATCCCGGGCTGGAGCTCGGAGAAGCGGCCGCCTATCTGCATGATCCATAGCACGTGATGCCAGCCGTCGGGCACGCATTCGAAGATCGGGACGATGCCGGCCTTCTTGAGGGCCTCGCAGTCCGCCTTGAACTCGGCGTAGGTCGTGGGGACGGATATCCCCTGCTCCTTGAATACGGTCTTGTTATAGACGATGGGGAAGGAGACGCCCTTCACGAAGTAGCCCTGGCCGTAGACCTTGCCCTTGTACGAGACGGACTCGATCTTGGCCGGGGTCATGGTCTTGACCCAGGCCTCCTTGGACATGTCGATGCAGTTCTTCTCCGCGTCGATCTCCGTCTTTACCGCCCACTTGTTGGACTGGATCATGAAGATATCCGGACCCTCGCCGGCGTTGAGCTTGGTCTTGAGCAGGTCGTGGTGCTGGGCGGCGGGGTTCACCTGCCACTCGATCTCGATGCCGGTCTCCTTGGTGAACTGCTTGGCCAAGTCCTCGTCGGCCACGGTGGTCCAGCCCTGGGACACCATCTGGGTGAGCTTGACCTTCTCGGCGAAGGTCGGCAGGGCGGCCAGCATCAGCGCGGCGGCCAGCATCAGCGATAGCTTCTTCATCGGCGATTCCTCCTCGATCATTGGCCGCCCGGGCGGGCGGCGCTAATCGAGGGTAAGCCCCGTTCCCGGAAACGAGCCATGTCTTTATTTTCCGGGAATATGCATTTTTTTTCCGCCCTGTGGCTATAGCTCGTACCTCTCCCGGGCTTTCACGATCTGCACTTCCTTGACGCCCTTCTCCAGGAGGAACTTCTCCATGTGGGCCAGGCCCGCCGTCTCGCCGTGGACCAGGAACACTTTCTTGAGCTTGGTCAGGTCGAGGCTCGCCATCCAGTCCCAGGACTCCTGGTAATCGGCGTGCGCCGAGAAGGCGTTGATCTCCTCGATTGCGGCTCGCACCTTGAAGACCTCGCCGTGGATGCGCACCTCTTTCTCGCGGTCGCGGATGCGCCTGCCCAGGGTGTTCGCGGCCATGTAGCCCACGATGAGTATGGTGGAGTTTGGGTCGGAGATCATGTGTATGAGGTGGTGCTGGATCCTGCCGGCCTCGCACATGCCGTCGGCCGAGATGATGATCACGGGCCCCTTATAATCGTTAAGGCGCTTGGAGTCCTGCACGCTCGCGGAGAAATGGAGGCTGTTGAAGCCGAAGGGATTCTCGTGGTGCCTGATGAAGGCCTCGTGGGTCTCCGCGTCGTAGCACTCGGGATGGATCTGGAAGATCGAGGTCGCGTTGATCGCCATCGGGCTGTCCACCCAGATCGGGATCTCCGGGATGCGCTTCTGGTCGACGAGCATGTGGAAGTAGTACACGAGCTCCTGGGTGCGCTCGATCGCGAAGGCGGGAATCACGATCCTGCCCCCCCTCGCGACCGCCTGGTTGACTATGGCGGCCAGCTTGTCCAAGGCGTCATCGGCCGACTCGTGCCTCCGGTCGCCGTAGGTGGCCTCGAGCACCATGTAGTCCATCGCGGGCAGTATGGCGGGGTCGCGGATGATGGGCTTGTTCTTGCGCCCGAGGTCCCCCGTGAAGGCTATCGTCACCTCCCTCCCCGAGCGGTCGCGGGCGTGGGTATAGGCCATGGCCGAGCCCAGGATGTGCCCCGCGTCGTAGAGCTCGACCTTGATCCCGTCTCCGATGGGCATGGGGCGGTTGTACGACACGGTAACGAACTGGCCCGTGGCCTTGATCGCGTCCTCTTCGTCGTAGAGGGGCTTCCATTCGAACTTCGAGCCTTTCTTCGCGGCCTGCTTGCCCAGGTACTCCGCGTCCCGGGCCTGGATAGCGGCCGAGTCCATCATCACTACCCCCGCGAGGTCGCGGGTCGCCGGCGTCGCGTAGATGTTGCCCTTGTACCCCCGCTTGGCCAGCAGCGGCAGCATGCCGCAGTGGTCGAAGTGCGCGTGCGTCAGGATCACCGAGCTGATGGACTCGGGATCGGGCACGAGGGCCCGGTTCTTCTCCTCGGCCTCCTCGCGCCTGCCCTGGAAGGCCCCGCAATCGATCAGGCAACGCGCCCCGTCGATCGACAACACGTGCTTGGAGCCGGTGACTTCGCCGGCGCCGCCCTCGGAATGGAATCGTATGCTCATGGCTCGATCATAGCTCCGATACGGAGAGGATGCAAATCCAAAGGGGGAGCGCGGCCGCTTCATAAGCCCCCCGCCATATTCGCCGCTACCGCGCGCAGGTCTACCACGCGGGCGGGACGGGCTCGAACGCTGCTCCCCCTCGCTGCGCCCTCCTCGGATCGGCGCGTTAGTCGGAACCAGGACACTCGATATTTCAAGCGCCGTTCCTGCGGTGGGCTCCGCTACCCCCTCATCCGGTGAGTGGTTCCCGCGATACATGAATGGCCTGAACGACCCGGCCCCAGTGGCGAAGGGCCCGCCCTATGCAGCGGGGGGAAATGTCGCGCTGCCGAAGAGTTGCGCGATACATGGAGGTTTTTTAGTCGAAATATCTCCTTATCGAACATAGAGCTACTTGCATTTGACTTCGCGGCGTTTGCATCGTAGAGTAGATAGAGAAGGCACAAGGAGGGAAACATGGCAATCATCACCATCGCTCGCGAGCTAGCGGCCCTAGGAGAGGAAGTCGCCAGGGAGCTCTCCCGAGTCACCAACTACAAGCTCATCGATCGCGAGTACCTCGAGAAGCGACTCACCGAGTACGGGCTCGACGCCGACAAGAGGGAAAAGTACGACGAGAAGAAGCCCGGCTTCTGGGCCTCGCTCTCCCAGGAGAGGGACGATTACCTCCATTTCCTCAAGGCCGCCCTCTTCGAGGAGACGTCGGGCGGGGAGTGCATCGTGGTCGGCAGGGGCGGAGCGGCGATATTCAAGTCGGTTCCCAGCCTCATCTCGGTCAAGCTCGTCGCGCCCCTGGCCCTCCGCATCGAGCGGGTCATGAAATCCTACGGTTGCGACGAACGCCACGCCTTGCAGATCGTCGAGGAGAGCGACCACAACCGGATCGGCTTCCACAAGTACTTCTTCTCCGTCGACTGGTTGGACCCCCGCAGCTACGACCTCACCCTCAACTCCTCGAAGATGGAGGGCGCGCAGGCGGCCAAGATCATCGACGACTTCCGCAAGGTCGTCGTGGACAAGTCCAGGGAAGAGGCCGGCAAGAGGCGCCTCGCGGAGCTCCTCCTCGGCCAGCGCGTGGTCACCGAGATCGTCTATGCCAAGAAGGTGCCCGTGCACTTCCTCGAGGCAGCCGCCGACGGCAGCCGCGTGGTCCTCCACGGCGTGGCCAACACCCAGGCGGCGATCGACTCCGCCCTGGCCGCCGCCCGATCCGTACCCGGCGTGGGCGAGGCCGAGAGCGCCATACAGGTAGTGCAAGAGTTCACGGTCATGCCTTGAGCAGGCTGACCGGCTTCCACGCTATCGAGGAATTCCTCCGCTCCCGGAAGAAGGGCGCGCCGGCCGCGGCGCGCCTCCTCGTCTCCGGCTCCGGGCCGAGAATCAAGGAGATCCTGGCCCTCGCCGATGGGCTGGGCCTGTCGCCGGAGCGCGTCCCGAAGGCCGAGCTCGACCGCCTCGCGCCGGACAACCGCGGGATAATCCTGGAGGCCGAGGGCATCGAGCGGGAGGAGCCCGACCTCGATACCTTCGTCCTGGACCCGCCGGAGAGATCCCTCGTCCTCGTCCTGGACCACATCGAGGACCCGCAGAACCTGGGCGCCATCCTGCGCTCGGCGGATGTCTTCGCCGCCGACCTGGTGATCGCGCCGCGCAAGCGCTCGGCACCCCTGACCGACGCGGCCGTCAAGGCCTCCGCGGGGGCGTCGGCCTACGTCCCCCTGACCCTGGTGGCCAATCTCGCCGAGGCGTTGCGCAAGCTGAAGAAGGCGGGTTTTTGGCTCTACGCCGCCGACATGGGAGGGCGGAGCCTGCCCGACGCCGATGTATCCGCGCGATCCGCGATCGTCCTCGGCAATGAAGGCGCAGGCGTCTCGCGACTGATAAAGGAAGAGTGCGACTTCACCGTGTCGATCCCGATGGCCGGGCACGTGGATTCGCTCAACGTGTCGGCCGCGGCGGCGGTGCTACTGTACGAGTACAGGCGAAGGTTCCCGGCCTAGGGCCGCTCGAACCCGGCCCCCGAGACAATCCGGGACAGCACCTCGCCCAGCAGCCGAGGAGGCGCGGCTTTCGGGTCGATGATGCCCTCCACCCCGAGGCCGTTGGACAGCGCCAGGGAGACCGTCGCGAGGTCCAGGGCCTCGGCCCTGCCTATCCGCATCCCGGCGCCCGCGGCGCTCGCGACGATCGAATCAGCTATCCGGCCCCGCATCTCGCGCCTCTTCTCGGCCAGCCTCGCCCTGAGCCCCTCGCTCCGGGAGCAGCGAAGCCAGAACTCGAGGAAGAGGAGCTGCCACTCCGGGTCTGCCTCGCCGACCTCGCGCAGGGCCTTGCCCGCGGCGCGCGCCGCGGCTTCCGGCCCGCCGGGCCCCGGGGACGAGGCCCTCTTCCTCATTGCGAGGTCGACCGCCTCGATGCGCTCGTCTATCCTCGACGACATGAGCTCGAAGAAGAGCTCGTCCTTCCCGGAGAAATTCGAGTAGACCGCCCCTTTGCTGTAGCCCGCGGCCTCGGCTACCCGCTCGAGGCTGGCGGCCTCGAAGCCCCTTTCGGCGAAGACGCCCGCCGCGGCCGCCACGATCCTCGAGCGGACATCCCCGCGCTTCTCGCGCCTCCGTCTCTCGGGACCCCGAGCCTCGGCCTCGCCGACCCTCGCGTTCGCCTTCGCCGCTTCCTTTGCCATGGGATACCCATGGTATTGGCATGGATCGCCCGAGTCAATGGAAGCCGGCCCGGCGCCAACGGGTCGGCCTTGCCGAAATACCAACAGTATTCAATACCGTTGGTATTGACATTTCCACTCGGCGGCCCTACCTTCGATTAAGCCGGGCGCAGGGCCGGCAGGGGACGCACGATGGAATACCGAGCCGAGGCCTTCGACCTGATGCAGCTGCTCTTCGACGAGACGGGCTTCAACGATCACCAGCTCCATTGCGAGATAGGCCTCGAGTCTCCACCGGACGAGGGGGCGCTCCGCAGGGCGGTAGCCCTCTCCCTCGAGGCCATGCCGATACTCGCGACCCGCTTCGAGGAAGGGCCCGGCGGGGCGAGATGGGTCAGCCTCCCGGCGGAGGACCTTGGGCGAGCCTTCGTCGCGACCGGCGAGGAGGCGGCCTTCGAGGCGGAGAGGACGTACAGGATCTGCGAGGACATCGGTCCCCAGCTCAGGCTTTGCCTATTGAGCGGGAAGAGATGCGCCATCGCGGTAACGATGAACCACATGATCGCCGACGCCGCCGGCTTCAAGGACTACCTTTACGCGCTCTGCGAAGCCTACTCTCGGCTCCTCGCCGATCCGGGCTATTCGCCGCCGGCGGCACTTCCCGGGGACAGGGGACTGGGCGAGGCCCTCCGGGGCTTCGGGCTTCGCGCCAGGGCCGCCGCCCTCCTCGGTCGGGGAGGCGCCAGCAACAAGGAAGGGAGCTTCCGCTTTCCCTTGGCGGAGATAGCGGAGGCTTCGCCCTTCATCGCCGCCCGCTCGATGAGCCGGGAGAAGGTAGCAGGGCTCAAGGCTTATTGCCGAGAGCGGAACGCTACCCTCAACGACGCCGCCCTGGCCGCTTTCTACCGCGTCCTCGCCCGGCGGCTCGGCAAGGCGGCGCTCAGGAGGCTCGAGATTCCGCTGATGGTCGACATGAGGCGCTATCTGCCCCGGGACTCGCCCAGGCCGCTGCGCAACCTCGCCTCCATGGCCGTGACGCGAGTCAGGCAATCCGAAGGCGAGAGCTTCGACGCGACCCTGCGAAAGGCGAAGGCCTGCATGGACGCTCTGAAGCGCGGCCGCATAGGCCTCGGCGGCTTCATGAAGATGTCGCTGCTATTCTCGATCTTTGGGACGAAAAGGGCCCTCCCCCTGCTTCGACGCGGCCTTCGGAACCCCTTGATCTGCATGACCAACGTGGGCGAGCTCGACTCGGGCAGGCTGCGCTTCGCGGGCAGTCCCGTCCTCTCGGCGTATCTCTGCGGGTCGATCAAGCGCAAGCCCCATTTCCAGCTCGCACTGAGCGGCTTCGACGGGACGATTACGCTCAGCTCGAACCTCTACGGCAACGCCGAGGATCGCGAGAGGATCGGCGACTTCCTCCGCGAGGTGGAGGAGGAGCTGGATGCCGCTGGGATGGATACCCTTTGACCTGCCCCGCCATCGATGCGATGATTCGGTATGCGACGATCCGACGGATGCGGAGGCTACCGGCTCTGGCTGCGCTACGACCCCATCGATGACCCGGCGACCCGCCGGGACTACGCTCGCCTAACGCGCCGCATCTGCCTGCCGACGGGCTCCTCCGGCGCGCCGATGGCCGCCCGGGCCGAGCTCGAGCGAGGCCTCGAGGGGCTCCTGGGGGAGGCTCCGCGGATCTCGGAGGAGGCGCGCGGCGCCACCCTCCTGGCGGGGACGCCGGATAGCTGCCCCCCTCTCGGCAACGCGGAGCTCCGCGCGGAGCTCGAGGCCCTTGGCCCGGAGGGATATATCCTCGGCAGGCGGCTCGTGGCGGGCAGGCGCCGCTGGGTCCTGGCCTCCGCAGGGGAAGCTGGCCTTCTCTACGGGGCCTTCCGCCTCCTGCGCATGGCGCAGACTCGTGTCCCGACCTCGGGCCTCGAGGTACGCGATAGGCCCTCGGTCAAGCTCCGCATGCTCGATCATTGGGACAACCTCGACGGCACCGTGGAGCGGGGCTACGCCGGCTCCTCGATCTGGGACTGGCACCGGCTCCCCGGCTACCTGCCCGAGCGCTACCGCGACTACGCGAGGGCGAACGCCTCCGTGGGCATCAACGCTGCGGCCCTGACAAACGTCAACGCCGACCCCCTCGCCCTCTCGACGGAATACATCGAGAAAACGGCCGCCCTGGCGGGGGTCCTCCGTCCCTACGGCATCCGCGTTTTCCTCACCGCCCGCTTCAGCGCGCCCTTGGACTCGGGCGCCCTCGCGACCGCCGATCCCCGCGCGCCCGAGGTGGCTGCCTGGTGGGCTTCCAAGGCGGAAGAGATATATCGATGCATACCGGACTTCGGCGGTTTCCTCGTCAAGGCCAACTCCGAGGGGCAGCCGGGCCCGCAGGACTATGGCAGGAGCCACGCGGAGGGGGCAAACCTCCTCGCGGCCGCGCTCGCTCCCCACGGAGGTACGCTCATCTGGCGGGCTTTCGTCTATTCGGCCCGAGCCTCGGAGGACAGGGCCAAGCAGGCCTACGAGGAGTTCGTCCCGCTCGACGGCTCCTTCCTCCCCAACGTCCTCGTCCAGGTCAAGAACGGCCCCATAGATTTCCAGCCCAGGGAGCCCTTCCACCCGCTCTTCAGCGCGATGCCTCGAACGGCCCTCGCCCTCGAGTTCCAGATCACGCAGGAGTACCTGGGCTTCGCCTCCCACCTCGCCTACCTCGGAACGCTCTTCGAGGAAGTCCTGCGCGCCGACACCTTCCGCGGCGGCCCGGGCGCGACGGTGGCGAAGGTGATCGGAGGCAGCCAGGGAGGGCAGGGCCTCTCGTGCGTGGCCGGCGTCTCCAACGTCGGCGCCTCCCTGGATTGGTGCGGCCACCACTTCGCCCAGGCCAACTGGTACGCCTTCGGCCGCCTGGCCTGGGACCCTAGCCTCGCGGCCGCGGACATCGCCGAGGAGTGGGCCCGGATGTCCTTCACGAACGACGATGGCGCGGTCCACAGGATCGTCGCCATGATGATGGGCTCCCGAGAGGCGGTCGTAGGCTACATGACGCCCCTCGGCCTCATCCACATCATGGGCTGGGACCACCACTACGGCCCCGGCCCCTGGATCTCCGAGGGCAGGCCCGATTGGACCTCCGCGTATTTTCACCGCGCCGCCGGCGACGGCATCGGCTTCGAGCGCGGGCCGCTCGGCAGCGCCGCGGTCGACCAGTACGCGCCGCCGCTGCGCGAGCTCTTCGGGAGCGCGGACTCCTGTCCGGAGGAGCTCCTCCTCTACTTCCACCGCGTCCCCTGGGACCGACCGATGCGCAGCGGCCGCACGCTCTGGAACGAGCTCTGTCTAGCCTACCAGCGGGGAGTCGGTGCGGTGGCCGCGATGCGCGATGCATGGGAGGGACTGGCGGGCTTCGCGGATGCCGTTCGCTTCGAGGAGGTCCGGGAGCTTCTGGCCATACAGGAAGCGGAGGCCCTCTGGTGGAAGGACGCCTGCCTCTCGTATTTCGCGAGCCTCTCGAAGCGGCCCTACCCCGAGGGGGTCAGAGCCCCCGCTCACGGCCTCGAGTACTACAAAGCGCTGAAGCCGCAGTACGTGCCGGGTATTGGGAGAACACGCTAAACCTCGACAAAACTTCGCAGTGCCGCAAAAAATCATTGACAATACCGAAAACCGCTCGTATTATCCCGATATGTGGAAGCGCTTCCACATTTCCGGTTACCATCACGCAGCTTTTGAGTTCGCGATAAAAGGGGGAGAGGGTATGAAGAGAGCTTCGATCATGGTCCTGCTGTTCCTTTCGGCGGCTCTGGCTTTTGCCCAGGGTTCGGTAAGCCTGAAATACACGAGCTGGATGGCAGGCGGCGAGGATAAGCCGGTTCTGGCGGCCTTCATGAAGGCCAACCCGGGCATCCTGGTAGAGGATGAAATACTCGAGGGCTCCAAGTACCAGCTCCTGCTGAAGACGAGGATACTCGGCGGCGACATACCCGACGTAATGCTGATCATGCCCGACCAAGTCCAGGAGTTCATCCGCCTGGGCATCGTCGCGGACGTGAGCGGCGAGCCCGCCCTGGCATTGCAGAAGAAGTCCCCCGCCATCAACGCGGCCTTCGAGAAGAACGGCAAGACCTACGCCTTTTCCGTGAACGGCGGTACCGCCGAGCATCCCATCTGGTACAATAAAGTCGCGTTCAGGAAGCTCGGGATCGCGGAACCCAAGACTCCCGAGGAATTCCTCGCGGCCTGCGAGAAGATCAAGTCCGCGGGCGTCGACCCGATCGCCTTCGGCGCGAAGGACAGCTGGCCCAATCGCTGGGCGAGCTACTGGAACCTCACCTCGCAGGTTAAGGTCGCCCTGGAGAAAGCCAAGACGAAGGACGTGTTCGAGGCCATGAGCAAGGGGGTGAAGCCCTCGGAACTCTACGCGGAGAGCTTCAAGTTCATCCAGGAGGCCGTCGCCAAGGGCTACGTGAGCAAGGCCTCCCTATCGATGACCTGGCCGGAATCAGCCCAGTACTTCGTGGACGGGAAGGCCGCAATGCTCCCTCAAGGCCCCTGGGTGCCGGGACTCGACAACGTGAAGGGCGCAGATCCCTCGGCCTTCGAGCTCGGGGTCTTCCTCTTCCCGGCCAAGCCCTATAAGGGGACGACCTACGTCCGGGCGGCCGCCGACCGCATCCTGGTCCTCGCCGCGAAGACCAAGAATGCCGCGGCGGCAAGGAAGCTCTTCAACTTTTTCGCGTCGGAAGCGAACTTAAAGTCCTATTTGAGCGGCCAGACCCTTACTTCGCTGCTGCCGATCAAGCTCGACCTCCCGCCCATCCTCAACAAGTACGTGGCGGATACCCAGGCCAAGGGAGTCGAGACGGGCTTCCACGACATAGCCTCGTTCGCGCCCCCCGGCTTCGAGGGGAAGCTCTGCGAGGTGATAGGCTATGTGTTCGCCGGCGAGAGCGCCGGCAAGGCGCTGGCTGATTTCGACGCCTGGTACGCCGATCATACGAAGGATATAAAGCCCTGAGCCACTAGGGACTAGCGTTCGCATAGCTGGGCGGG
>JANXYQ010000123.1 GCA_025355995.1 Spirochaetaceae bacterium
GGTGTCCCGGGTCCGTGCGCCTGATGAAGTCGAAGGGCCGCACCTGGAGCGAGGACGTCAGGCGATTTATGATGTCGATCGCGCGCTGCGAGCCCAGCGACTTCTCGAGGAGCTCCCGGGCGTAGTCGATGCCGCCGGAGGTGATGAAGTCCGAGGCCATCATGAGGTCCTGGAACTCGGCCAGTACCTGGTCCTTCTGCTCCGCCTCGACGGAATCGAGTCTGGCGATCTCGAAGGTGAGGGTCTCGATCTCGTCCTCGCGCAGGTGCTTGAAGATCTCGGAGGAGATGTCGGAGCCGAGGGAGACGAGGAAGACCGCGGCCTTCTGCCTACCCGGCATGTCCTTGACGTTCTTGGATCGCTTGGAGGAAGGTGATTCCGGGTCGGCGGCCGATCTCGGCCCCCTGCCCGCTGCTTGCTGCGCCATGCTTAGCTTAAATATAACCTCGAGCGCGCGGATCGTGGAAGGCCCGCCACGACGCATTCGTAGGAGTGGCGGATCAGCCACTCGAGCTTCGAGTCCGGCACGCTGCCGTCGAAGGCGACGGTGTTCCAGTGCCGGTGGTTCATGTGCCAGCCCGGCCTTATGTCGGGGAAGGCCGCGCGGAGATCGGCCGCGAGGCCGGGATCGCACTTGAGGTTGACCTCGACCGGCTTCTTCTGGCCCCCGAAGTGGAGGGCGAAGATCTTGCCCCCGACGCGAAAGGCCTCGGTCTCCTCGTCGAAGGGGAAGTCGCTCGTGGCCCCCGGCAGCGAGAGGCAGACGTTCCTCATCCGCTTCCGCGTCATGGCCTTCCCTCCCTAGCGCGCGAGGACCCGGTCGATCGCCGCGAGCTCGCCTTGCGTCAGCGGGCCTGCCGCGAGCGCCGCCACGTTCTCCTCGATCTGCTCCGGCTTGGAGGCTCCGATCAGCGCGCTCGCGACGCGCGGGTCGCGGAGGGTCCAGGCGATGGCCATCTGCGCGAGGCTCTGGCCGCGGGCCATGGCTATGTCGTTCAACGCGCGGGCCTGCGTTATGCGCTCGGCGGTGACGCCCTCCTCCTTAAGGAAGGGGCTGCCTGAGGCCGCACGCGAGTCGGCGGGTATGCCCTCGAGGTACCGGTTCGTGAGCAGGCCCTGCGCGAGGGGCATGAAGGCGATGACGCCCATCCCGGAATCGGAGCAAGCGCTTAGGATCCCGCTCTCGCCGCGGGGGCCCTCGACCGCCTCGCGCTCGAACATGTGGTACTTGGGCTGGTGTATGAGGGGGCGGACGCCCATCGATTTGAGCGTCGCGGCCGCCTCGCGCGTCAGCTCCGCCGGGTAGTTGGAGAGGCCGACGTACAAGGCCTTGCCCGAATGGACCGCCTGCGCGAGGGCTCCCATGGTCTCCTCGAGGGGAGTGTCGGGATCCGGGCGGTGGTGGTAGAAGACGTCGACGTAGTCGAGGCCCATGCGCTTGAGGCTGGCGTCGAGGCTTGCGAGGAGGTATTTCCGCGAGCCGTGGTCGCCGTAGGGGCCTTCCCACATCCCGTAGCCGGCCTTGGTCGAGAGTATCAGCTCGTCGCGGTAGGGCGCGAAGTCGTCGCGAAGGAGGCGGCCCAGGCATTCCTCGGCGGAGCCGGGGTGGGGGCCGTAATTGTTAGCCAGGTCGAAGTGCGTGATACCGAGGTCGAAGGCCCTGCGGGCCATGGCCCGGGCGCGCTCGTAGGGCGTCGCCGCCCCGAAGTTGTGCCAGAAGCCGAGGGAGAGGACGGGGAGCCTGAGGCCCGAGTCCCCGCAGCGGCGGTACTGCATGGCGGAATAGCGCGAATCGGCGGCGGTGTAGGGCATGGGATTCTCCTTGAGGAGCCTGGATGCGCGCTTCGATAATACGCCTCCCGGTCCGCCTCCTTCAAGCGGCCGCGCCGGATCGCGCTCGACCGCGGTGCCGCCGGCCCCTACGACTGGGTCGCCTCGGGCTGCTGGTCGCCCGACGGTTCGACTTTCGCCTATGCGGCCGGAGCCGACGGCAAGGACTATGCCGTCGTCGGAGAGGAGCGGCGCGGCCCCTACGAGGACAAGAGCCTGCGCGGCTTCGCCTGGCCCTCCGGCTGTACCTCGCCTCTGTATTCGGCAAAGCAAGACGGCGCCTCCTACGTCTTCGCGGAGGCTCGCCGCGAGGGGCCATTCGCGAAAGTCGACCTAGCCTATGGAGACAATCTCCGCGAGCTCGCGATCTGCGGCGCCGTCCCCGGGAATCAGGGTATCTGCAATACCTTCGTCCAAGGGAGAAAGCTCGGGCCCCTCTACTCCGTCCAGAACCTCGTGTGGTCGGACGACGCCAGCGCCATCGCCTACTCGGCCTATACCGGCAAGGAGAAGGGCGAATTCGTCTTCGCCGGCTCCAGGCGCATCGGCCCCAACCCGATCGTGAAGCGAATTCTCCTCGCGCCTGACGGGAGATCGGCCGCCTACTTCACCGGCCAGGGCGCGGGCCTGGACCTACTGGTCGACGGCCGCAAGGTGGCGAGTTTCGGATCTTCTTTCCACATGCCGAAATGGTCTCGCGACGGCGCTCTCCTCGCCTATGTGGCGCAAGAGGGCGAATACGCCTACCTGGTAGCCGGCGACCGAAAGCTCGGCCCCTACGCAAAGGTGTATTCCATCGCCTGGTCCATCGAGGGCAAGTTGGCTTATTCGGCCCAGGAGGAGGGAGGGTGGTACGTTCACGACGGGAACCTGAAGTATGGGCCCTTCCTCGATAAGGCGACCCATCTCGAGTATTCGCCCGACGGCACGGCCTTGGCCAGCTCGATCTGGGACGGCAAGGCGACATGCCTCTACGTCGGGGGCAAGAAGATCGGCGCATATGGCGAACTGATCAACGACCTCGCCTGGTCGCCTGACGGTCGGACGATCAGTTTCAGGCAGGACGGCGCCGGACTAGCCCTCCACGTCGGCGACAAGGCCTTTTCGGGCTTCCATAACGCCTATACGTATTGGTGGAGCGACGACGGCTCGACCCTGGAGTACTCCACCGTGCTCATCTCGCAGGATGGGAAGGACAGGGACTACAGCAAGGTCTTCCTGGGCGGGAAGATGTTCACCGGCGGCCTGTCAGGGCACCATGTAGTCTACGTGGACGGTGCGAGCTTCGTCGACGGCAGGTAGCGGCCCGAGCCTGGTCAGTCGGCCTTCTTCTTGACGAAGGTCCCCGCGGAGTATTCGCGGAAGGCCAGCTCGAGCTCGGCCTGCGTGTTCATGACGATGGGGCCGCCCCAGGCTATCTCCTCCCTGAGCGGCTCCCCGCTCGCGAAGACGAAGGAGCAGCCCTCCGCTCCGGCCTTGGCCCTGAGCCTGTCGCCGGGGCCGAGGAGGCAGCAGAGGGGAGCGCCCGACGACGCGCCCGAGGGCAGGGCGGGGCTCTCGAGCGAGCCCTCGTAGACGCAGGCGAAGGCTGTATCGACGGCCGGCGCCTCGAGCTCGACCGAGCCCCGCTCCCCGAGGCGCACGTCCAAGTAGACCGGCTGCCGCGCGAGGCCCTGGACCGGCCCGCGCGCGCGGCCGAAGCTACCCGCTATCGCGCGTATCTCCCCGCCGGGTATCGCCTCCGCGGGTATCTCCGCCGCGCCGAAGCCGCGGTAGGCGGGGTCGCGCATCTTCTCGGCGCGGGGAAGGTTGACCCAGAGCTGGAAGCCGCGGATTCCCTTGGGGGAGGGCTGGGGCATCTCCTCGTGGATGATCCCCGATCCCGCCGTCATCCATTGGACGTCGCCGGGGCCTATGAAACCCGAGTTGCCCATGCTGTCGCCGTGGCGGACCGTGCCGTCGAGCATGTAGGTGACCGTCTCGATGCCCCTGTGCGGATGCCAGGGAAAGCCCGGCAGGTATAGATCTGGATCCTCGGACCCGAAGAGGTCGAGGAGGAGGAAGGGATCGAGGAGCTTGGCCTCTCGGTTCCCGAACATGCGGATGAGGCGCACGCCGGCCCCGTCCATGGTCTCCATGCCGCCGAAGGCTCGTAGTATCTCGCGTTCGCTCATGGCAGCCCCCTCCCCGGAAGTATATCCGCATGGAGGGGGCTGTACAGGCCCTCAGGCGCGAGCCTTCGCCTTCGCGAAGACCGCCTTGTACTGCATGATCATGAAGGACGGGAAGTTCCGCATCATGCCGCGAGAGACCGCGGGGATCGAGGTGAACCAATAGCCCAGCCACACCGCGAGCCGCTTGAACGGCTTGCCCTGCGGGAAATCGTAGGCGCCCTCGCGCTTGTAGGCCCTGTGGTCGGCCTTGAAGACTATCCTGAGTTCCCCGAATATGTCGTCGCGGAATACCTTCATCCCGCCCACGCCGAGGAAGGTCGCCGGCTTCATCGCCCCGGCGGCGAGGGCCGAGCCGGCTCGGCTCGCGGCGCCGTCGATCAGCGCGCCCAAGGCTTCCGAGGACTCGGCCTCGTCGCTCAGCATATCGACGAGGTTCCCGCCCTGCCATTCGACGTAGGCCTGGAGGGTCTCGCGGAGGTTCGCGAGCAGGGAGAGCGGTCCCGCCGCGAGGAAGAGGAATTGCTTGCCCTTGAGGACGCGCTGGTGGGTGTTGAAGAAGGAGCGGTCGAAGAAGGCCTTCCACCTGGCCGAGAATGCCCGGTCCACGATGGTCCCCGCGTAGACGAGGAGGTCGGCCGATAGGACTTTAGCCTTGAAGGCCTCGATGAAGCCGTCCTTGCCCTCGTAGGCGCACCGGTTGGCCTGGCCGCACTTGAGGCAGCCCAGGCAGCCGCCCTTCATGCCCAGGCCCTCGAGGCCGAGGAGCTCGACCTCGTGGCCCGACGCTCGCGCGGCCGCGGAGAAGCGGCGGGCCATCGCGCCGATCGGCCGCTCGGGGTAATCGACGAGGACGAGGACGCGCTTGCCCGTGCCCGGGGCCGCGGGGGCCGAGTCCGGGAGCTCGAGGGCCCGAGGGGCGCGGTCGGTCGATGGGAGGGCGGCGGTGCGCCGGGGGAGGCGGAGTCCCGTGGCCGCCGCCTCTACGAGCTCGCGCCCGAAGGCGAGGAGTTGCTCCCTGCCCTCGCCCTTGAGCAGGTCGTCCATCTTGGGCGAGAAGGAGCCTGCGAAAGCCATACCGAGGTCCTCCGAGACGCCGCGAACGTATTCATGGGCCGTATGGTCGAAGAAATGGATCGAGGTCGAGAGCGACGCGGCGTATTTGCCGCGGAAGGCGCCCTCCGCCCCGCGCTCGCCGATGAGCTCGATGAAGCGCTTGTACTGCGAGCAGACGGTGAATACGTAGAGGGGAAAGGCCCAGAGCACGGCGTCGGCCCCGCGGACCCTCTCGACGACGGCAGCGAAGGCAGCCTCGTCCCTCTCCAGGAGCGCGATGCGCGACGCCACCTGGATCGTCTCGAGCTCGGCGCCCTCCAGGTTCTCCTTCAGCCACCGGACGTACTGCATCGTGACGCTCGTCTCGCCCTTGGGACTGCCACCCAACACCAGAATCCTCATATCGACTCCTTTGCCAGGCCACCCTTCGGCGCATCCCGGCCAACGATTTTCCGCTCTTGCTCAAGGCAACGAGCGGAGCTCCTCGAGAGTCTCCCGGCACCAGGTCCCGAGGCTCTCGTAATAGCTCTTTCCGTAGCGGAGGGTCATAAGCTGGAATCGCGCCTCGCGGCCGGACTCCCCTCCCTTCGCGATCTCGCCATTCAAATGCGCTTCCGTCCCGCGCAGCTCGGCTTGGGCGGCTCGGCAGGATTTCTCTTGGACCTCCAGCATGCTCGCGATGCGGTTGCCCTCGGCCTTGGCGCCCAAGAAAACCTTGAGCAGGATTTCGATCCTTAGGTTGGGCGGATTGGGCTCCTCCGCGAGCCAGCTCGCCAGGGCTTCCCTCCCGGCGCCGGTGATCGAGTAGGAGTGGCGAAGCGGCTTGCCCGGGACGCGCTCCTCCGTCTTCTCCGCAAGCCCTTCGGCTACTAGGAGCTTCAGCGTGGGATATATATGGCCATAATCCTCTTTCCAGAAATGGGCGATGCTCAGCGCCGACACCTTGCGAATGTCGTAGCCCGACATTGGCCCAAGGGAAATCATCCCGAGAATGGCGAATTTGCTGCGGTTTTCCTTTGCCATATCAAAAGGATATATATCATACGGATATAAGTCAAGAGCCTCCCTTTTCTTTTTTTTGCGCTTGTGCGATTGGGTAAGTGGCCCTACTATCCGTGAAAGCGTTTTCTTGAAGTCCTTTGAGGAGGCAACTATGAGAAAGAATGTGTGGATGGCCAGCCTGGCCCTCGTTGTCGCCGGTCTCTCCGCCGGCCTCGCTTCCTGCGCCAAGCCCAAGGACGGGGCTCCCTCGCTCCCTGCCGTCTCCGCCGGAGCCTTCAAGCCGGTATTCCTGACCGTCAACTCCGAGCAGCAGTCGACCTGGGTCCGCAACTTCAACCCCTTCTCGCCGGACACTCGGGTCCAGGCCAACCAAGGCATGATCTACGAGCCCATGATGATCTTCAACAAAGTCACGAGCCAGCTCGTGCCCTGGCTCGCGACGGGGTATGTGTGGAACAAGGATTTCACCCTCCTCACCTTCAAGATCCGCAAGGGCGTGAAGTGGTCGGACGGGAAGGACTTCTCGGCCAAGGACGTGGTCTTCACCTTCGACCTCCTCAAGAAGAATCCCGCCTTGGTCAACAACATAGGCGCCCTCCTCACTGACAATCTCGAGAGCTGGGGGGCGAAGGACGACTTCACCGTCGAGTTCAAGTTCAAGGTCGTGCATACGCCGGCGATCTACCTGATCGCGGACGCCCTCCTCGTGCCCGAGCACCTGTGGAAGGACCTGAAGGACCCCGTGGCCTTCACCAACCCGAACCCCGTCGGCACCGGACCCTTCACGGAGATCACCAAGTTCGAGGACCAGATCTACGTGATCGAGAAGAACCCCCACTACTGGCAGCCCGGCAGGCCCGCCTTCCAGGGCGTGCGCTTTCCCGCCTATCCCGGCAACGACCAGGCCAACCTCGCGCTGGCCAACGGGGAGCTCGACTGGGCGAGCAACTTCGTGCCCGACGCGGACAAGACCTTCGTCGCGAAGAACCCGAAGGACTTTCATTATTATTTCGTGGGCGGCGACCCCGTGATGCTCTACCTCAACCCGGCGGTGAAGCCCTTCGACGACCCGGCGGTGCGCAAGGCGGTGAGCATGGGCATCAACCGCGAGATGGTCGTGGACGTGGCCGAGTTCAACTACGTCGCCCCACTCGACGCCACCGGTCTCTCCGAGGAGTACAAGGCCTGGAAGGACTCGAAGGCCTCGGACGGCGCCGACTGGACGCACTACGACCCGAAGGCGGCCGCGGCGGCCCTCGACGCCCTCGGCTTCATGAAGGGCGCGGACGGCATCCGCCGCCTGCACGACGGAAAGGCCATGAAGTACGTCCTGCTCTGCATCAACGGCTGGACCGACTGGATCTCGGCCTGCCAGATCGTGGCGCAGAACATGAAGGACCTCGGGATAGCCCTCGACCTCCAGACGCCGGAGCAGAACACCTGGCAGGAGGACGTCGGAAAGGGCAAATTCCAGTGGGCGATCGGCTGGTCCTCCGGCGGCGCCACCCCCTATAATTTCTATCGCGGCCAGATGAGCAAGCTGACCATCCAGCCCGTCGGGACCGACGCGGGCGAGAACTGGAACAGGATCGCCATCGAGGCGGCCGACTCGGCGCTGGACCAGTTCGCCCGGACCGCCGACCCCGCCAGGCAAAAGGCCCTGATGAACGAGCTGCAGGCGATCTTCGTGGCGAACGCGCCCGCCCTGCCCCTCTTCCCGGGACCGGACTGGTACGAGTACTCGACGGCGCGCTTCACGGGCTTCCCGACCAAGGAGAACCCCTACGCCCCGGGACCCCTGTATAGCTCGCCCTCGATCTCGCTCAACGGCCTAATGGTCCTCACGAGCCTCCAGCCTAAATAGGATACGAGATGAAATACGTCCTGCGGCAACTCGGGCTCTACCTGCTCGCGGCTTGGGTATCGGTGACCCTCAACTTCGTCCTCCCGAGGACGATGCCCGGGGACCCGGTCACCGCCCTCGTCGGCAAGATGCGGGGAAGGCTCGACCCGCAGGCGATCGAGGCCCTCAAGGCGACCTTCGGCTTCACCAAGGGTCCCCTGATCCAGCAGTACTGGCAGTACCTCTCGCACGTCATGCGCGGGGACTTCGGGCTCTCCCTCTCGGCCTACCCCGTCAAGGTGACGACGATCATCTCCACCGCCCTGGGCTGGACTCTCCTCCTCGGCCTGGTCGTGATCGTGCTGAGCTTCGTCATCGGGACAGCGCTCGGAGTGCTGGTCGGCTGGAAGAGGGGAGGGCTCCTCGACTCTATCCTGCCGGGCTTCCTCAGCTTCGTCGGCTCCTTCCCGTATTTCTTCCTGGCCATGCTCGCGCTCTTCGGCCTGGGCTTCGAGCTCAAGTGGTTCCCGATGGCCCACGCCTACTCGGACGCGCTGTCGCCCTCCATGAGCTGGGCCTTCGTCGGATCGGTGCTCTATCACCTCGTGCTGCCGGCTGGGACGGTGATCCTCGTGTCGGTCGGCGGCTGGCTGATCGGCATGCGGAGCACGATGGTCGGCGTCCTCGCCGAGGACTACGTCACGATGGCGGAGGCGAAGGGCCTGAGCGAGAGGCGCGTGATGTACCGCTACGCCGCGCGCAACGCGATCCTGCCCAACATGACGCAGTTCGGCATGTCGATAGGCTTCGTCTTCGGGGGGCAGATCCTCACCGAGATAGTCTTCTCCTATCCCGGCCTGGGCTTCTACCTCGTCCGCGCGGTGAACGCCCACGATTACCCCCTCATGCAAGCCCTCTTCCTCATGATCACCCTCGCGATCCTCGTCGCCAACTTCATCATGGACCTGCTGTATGTGCGCCTGGACCCGCGGGTCAGGGCGAGCTGAAAGGAGACGCGATGGCCGACACCGAATACGCGACCGGCGCGCGCTTCTTCCGCGCCCTGCTCAGGCAGAAGAAGGCAGCCACGGGGGCGGTAATCCTCCTGTTCTTCCTCGCCCTGGCCCTGCTCGCGCCCCTAGCCTTCCCCGGCGACCCCACGCGCTTCGTGGCGAGGCAGAACCAGGCGCCAAGCGCGCGGCACCTCCTTGGCACCAACGGCCAGGGCCAGGACGTGCTCGCCCAGCTGGCCCTCGGCGCCAGGACCTCCCTCTTCGTGGGCTTCTCGGTAGGCTTCCTCATCACCCTCCTCGGCCTCGCGATCGGCATGACCGCGGGCTACCTGGGCGGACTCGCGGACGGCCTGCTCAACACTTTCACGAACGTCTTCCTGATCATCCCGGCCCTGCCCCTGCTCATCACCCTGGCCTCCTTCCTGCCGCCCGGGGCGACGACCGTCGCCCTCGTCCTGACGGCCACGAGCTGGGCCTGGCCGGCCCGCGTCTTCCGCGCGCAGACCCTCTCGCTTCGCGAGAAGGACTTCGTCGCGGCCGCGCTCGCCTCGGGCGAGGGCAGCCGGAGGATCATCTTCGCCGAGATCCTGCCGAACATGCTGAGCCTGGTGGTTTCCTCCTTCTTCGGGAACGTCGTGTACGCCATCGGGGCGGACGTGGGGCTCGCCTTCCTCGGCTTCGAGGACCTCAACAAGGTGAGCTGGGGGACGATGCTCTACTGGTCCCAGAACAACTCGGCCCTGCTCACGGGATCCTGGTGGACCTTCGTGCCGCCGGGGCTCTGCGTGGCCCTCGTGGCCTTCGCGATGACGATGCTCATCTACGCCATCGACGAGATCACCAATCCTCGGCTGCGCAGCGAGAAGGAGATAGCAGGTGTCCTCAAGAAGCTCGGGCTCGGCCAGCGCCGATCCACGCCGGTACTACCCTATGGCAACGAACGCTAGTCCGGTCCTCGAGGTCCGCGGCCTCTCGGTTGAGTACCTGACTCCTCGCGGGGCCGCGAGGGCGGTCGACGGGGTCTCCTTCTCCATCGGGCCCGGCGAAGTGCTCGGGCTCGCGGGGGAGTCGGGCTCGGGCAAGTCGACGGCCGCGCACGCCATCCTGCGCCTGCTCAAGGCGCCCGCGGTGATCCGGGCCGGGGAAGTCCTCTTCAAGGGCCACGATACCCTCGTCATGAGCGAGGAGGAACTATCCTCGTTCCGCTGGAAGGAGGCGTCGATCGTCTTCCAGAGCGCCATGAACGTGCTCAATCCCGTCATGCGGGTGGGCGACCAGATCGGCGACGCCATGCTGTGCCGGGGGGTCTCCAAGCGCGCCGCGCGATCCAGGGCGGAAGAGCTCTTCGACCTGGTCGGGATCGAGCGCTCCCGGCTCGCGGCCTATCCCCACCAGCTCTCCGGCGGGATGAGGCAGAGGACCGTCATCGCGATGGCCCTCGCCCTCGAGCCCTCGCTCATCGTGATGGACGAGCCCACCACCGCCCTCGACGTAGTCGTGCAAAAGGACATACTGGGGCAGATCGCGGCGCTGCGGGCCTCCCTGGGCTTCTCGATGCTGTTCATCACCCACGATCTCTCCCTCCTGGCCGAGATCGCCGGTCGCATCGCGGTCATGTACGCGGGGAGGATAGTCGAGCTCAGCCCCTCGAGGGAGCTCTTCGCCTCGCCCCTGCATCCCTATACGAAGGGGCTTATGGGCTCATTTCCCTCCCTGAGCGGCGAGAGGAAGCTGCTGTACGGCATACCGGGCTCGCCTCCCGACCTCGTCGACCCGCCGCCGGGCTGTCCCTTCCACCCGCGCTGCCCCGAGGCCATGCCGCGCTGCCGCGACTCGGCGCCGGCCCTCGAGGAGGTCCGCCCCGTGGCGGTCTCCGCGCCCGCGCGGCTCTGCGCCTGCTATCTATGCTCGGGAGGCGCGCGATGAGCGACGCTCCCCTCCTCGAGGCGCGCGGCCTCTCAAAGCGCTTCTCCGTCGGCCTCTTCGGCGGCTCGCGGCAGGTCCACGCCGTGACCGAAGCCTCCTTTTCCGTCGACCGCGGCAAGGTGCTCGCCCTGGTCGGGGAGTCGGGCTCGGGCAAGACGACGACGCTGCGGATGCTGGGCAGGCTGGTCGGCGCCACCGAGGGCGAGATCCTCCTCGACGGAGTCGACGTCCTGAAGGCCGAGCGGGGCCGCGCCTCCCTAGCCTTCAGGCGGAAGGTGCAGGTCATCTTCCAGGATCCCTTCTCCTCGCTGAATCCGGTGCGGACCATCGGGCACTGCCTCGAGAGGCCCCTCCTGATCCACGGCCACGCCAGGACCGAGGCGGAGCTCCGCGAGGGCGTCCGCGGCCTGCTCGAGACGGTGGAGCTCAGGCCCGCCGACGAGATAGCGGCGCGCTATCCCCACCAGCTCTCGGGGGGGCAGCGACAGAGGGTCGCGATCGCGCGCGCCCTCGCGGCCAGGCCGGAGCTCATCCTCGCCGACGAGCCCATCTCCATGCTCGACGTCTCCATAAGGATGGGGGTCCTCAACCTCATCGAGCGGCTGAAGAGCGAGCTGGGCATAGCCTTCGTCTACGTCACGCACGACCTCGCCTCCGCGCGCTACGTCGGAGACTCCGTCATGGTCATGTACGCGGGGCGCATCGTCGAGGGCGGGCCTTGCGAGACCGTGCTCGGGGAGAGGGCCCACCCCTACACGAGGCTCCTCGTCTCGGCCGCTCCCGACCCGCTCAAGATAGCCGCCCTCGGGGCGAGCGCCGCCTCGGAGCAGGGCGCGCCGGGGCCGGCGACCGCCGCGCGCCGCGTGGAGCCGCCCTCCCTCATCGACCTGCCGCCGGGCTGTCCCTTCGCCGAGCGCTGCCCCGAGGCCATGAAGGCTTGCGCCCTCTCGGTGCCGCCGCCCTTCGATCTCGGCGGCGGGCACTGGGCGCGCTGCTTCCTGTATGGCAGGGTAGACTGATGGGCAGGAAGGCGCGGGAAAGGAAGGCGGGCCAGGTCACCATCGTGGACGTGGCGAGCCTCGCCGAAGTATCGATCTCCACGGTCAGCCGCATCCTCAACGGGAGCGCCTACGTGGATCCGGAGAAGAGGGAGCGGATCGAGGCCGCGATACGCGATCTGGGCTTCGCGCCCAAGGCGGCCGCGCGAGCCTTGGCCGGGCGGCGTACGAAGACCCTCGGCCTCCTCGTGCCGGAGATCTCCGATGACTTCTTCGTCCCCATGCTGCGGGGCATCGAGGGCGCGGCCCGGCTCGCCGGCTACGAGCTCCTCATCAAGACGACGAGCTACGGGGGAGGAGGGCGCGGCAACTGGGCCCTGGGCGAGCACAACACGGACGGGCTGCTGCTCTTCGCCGACAGCGCCGATCCCGAGCTCGTCGCCGATCTCTCCGTGCGGGGCTTTCCCTTCGTCCTCCTCTACACCGAGCCGCCCGCGGGGATGCGCATCCCCAGCGTGACCGTCGAGAACGAGAGCGGGTCCGCGGCCGTGGTCTCCCACCTGGCCGCGGCGCACGGCAGGTCCCGGATCGTCTGCCTCTCGGGACCGGAGTCCAATCACGACGCGGCCGCGCGCCTCCGCGGCTACCGCGCCGCCCTCGAATCCCTCGGCATGGCCTTCGATCCGGGCCTGGTCGCGCCCGGCGATTTCTCCGCTCCCGTCGCGGCCTCGTCGATCCGCGGCCTGCTCCGGCGGAAGGTCGCGTTCGACGCCGTTTTCGCCTGCGACGACGGCGCGGCGATGGGCGCAATCGGCGCCCTCGGCGAGGCCGGGATCAGGGTCGGCGCCGACGTTTCCGTAGTGGGCTTCGACGACCTCGCTTTCGCCGCCCACTCCTCCCTCGCCACGGTCAGGGCGCCGACCGAGGAGGTCGGGGCTCACGGCGTGAGGATCCTCATCTCGTTGGTCGACGGAGGGGAGGGACTCGAGTCCCTGGTCTTCCCGACCGTTTTCGTGCCGCGCCGCTCCTGCGGATGCGAATAAGGAGTTCACCATGAAGATCGCGGTAATCGGCGGCGGTTCGACCTATACGCCGGAGCTCGTCAACGGCTTCCTCGCGCGGGCCGGGAGCCTCGACCTGACGGAGCTTTGGCTCATGGACCCGGACGAGGGGAGGCTCGGGGCGGTCGGCGGCTTCGCGGCGCGCATGCTGGAGGCGCACGGCAGGCCCTTCGAGCTCAAGCTCACGGCCGATCGGAAGCAGGCGCTTTCCGGCGCCTCCTACGTCGTCAGCCAGATTCGCGTGGGCAGGATGGCCGCGCGCCGGGAGGACGAGTACCTCGGCCTGCGGCACGGCCTGGTCGGCCAGGAGACTACCGGAGTCGGCGGCATGGCCAACGCCCTACGGACCATACCCGTCGTCCTGGAAATCGCCGAGGAGATGCGCGCCTCGGCGCCGGGGGCGCTCCTGCTCAATTTCGCCAATCCCGCCGGCCTGGTCACCGAGGCCTTGGGACGTTATGCGCCCGAGGTTTGCGCCGTCGGGGTCTGCAACGTCGGCATCAACGCCAAGATGCACTTCCTCGAGCTCTACGAGAGGCTCACCGGCGAGAAGGTATCCCCGGAGCGCGCCGAGCTCGATACCCTCGGCCTTAACCACCTGACCTGGCACCGCGGCTTCAGGATCGACGGCGCCGACGTCTGGCCCCTGCTCTTCCCCGCCTACCGCGCCGAGGCCAAGACGGCGAGCGAGAGGGAGTGGGACGACGCGACCCTCGGGGCCCTCGGCATGGTTCCCAATTACTACCTCGAGTATTTCTATTACACCGGCCGCAAGATCGAGTCGCAGAAATCCTGGCCCCCCTCGCGCGCCGAGGAAGTCATGGCTATCGAGAAGGAACTCCTCGCCCGCTACGCCGATCCGGCCCTCGCGACCCTTCCCGACGAGCTCATGAAGCGCGGGGGCGCCTATTACTCCGAGCTCGCCACGAGGGTCATCGCCGACCACCGGAACGACTCGGGCGGCGTGCACGTCGTCAACGCGCGGAACGGCGACGCCGTGCGCGCCTGGCCCTCCGATTGGGTGCTCGAGCTGCCGGCCCGCGTCGATCGTGCAGGCATCCATCCCCTCCGCGCGAGCGCCCTCGGCGGATCGCCGGCGGCCCTCGTATCGGCGGTCAAGGCCTACGAGCTCCTGACGGTCGAGGCCGCCGTGAAGGGCGACCGACGCGCCGCCCACGAGGCCCTGCTCGCCCACCCCCTCGGACCCGAGGCCGACCGCGTCGAGGCCCTCCTGGACGACATGCTGAGCGCGAACAGGGCCCTGTTGCCGCGATTCTTCTCGTGACGGCGGGGAGGTCAGCTTACATGGAAGAGCGATACGTGCTCGGCATCGACGTCGGAGGCTCCAGGACGAGGGCTCTCCTCGCCGACTCGGGCGGCGAGGCCCGGGGCTACGGCGAGGCCGGCCCCGGCAACCACGAGACCGTGGGCTACGAGGGCCTCGCCGACGCAATGGAGAGCGCCCTGTCGAGGGCCCTCGAATCCGCGGGCCTCGCTCCGGGGGCGGAGGGGCGCGGCGTCATAGCGGGCGCCGGCTTCGGCATCGCGGGCTTCGACTGGGAATCCGAGCGCGGGGACACGATGGCGGAGGTCGACCGACTCGGCCTCTCCTGCCCGATGGACCTGCGGGTCGACGCTGCCCTCGGCCTGGCAGCCGGATCGGAGTCCGGCTGGGGAGTCAACCTCGTCGCGGGCACCAGCAACAACTGCTACGGCCTCTCCCCGGACGGGCGGGAGGGCCGGATCGCGGGCGCCAGTTCGACGGTCGGGGAGCACGGCGGCGCCTCGGAGATAGCGGCCCGCGCCCTCGCGGTGGTCAATTACGCGCGCATCCGGCGCATCGGGCCGACCTCCCTGAGCGATGTCATTTGCGCTCTCGCGGGGTTCGCCGACCCCGAGCGCTTGATCGAGGCGGTGACGCTGGGCGCGCTCGAGTCGGACGCGGCCTGGGCGCCCGCCGTATTCGCCGCCGCGAGGGACGGGGACGGGGCCGCCATCGGCATCATCGATTGGGCGGGCCTCGAGCTAGGCGAATCGGCGGCCGCCGTGCTGCGCCAGCTCGCCCTGGAGCGCGAGGAGGCCGAGGTCATCCTGTCGGGGAGCCTCTTCGAGTACGAGCCGAAGCTCGAGGCGGGCGTCGCCTCCGTCCTCGCGCTGGCCGCGCCGCGCGTGCGGATCCGGCACCTGGAGGCCCCTCCCGTAGTGGGCGCGGTCATGCTGGGAGCGAGGGCAGCCGGCCTCGGCCCGAGCCTCGCGGCCCGCGGCGCCCTGCGCGCCAGGCTCCTCTCCTCCACAGCCAGGCTCCTCTCGACCTAATCGAGGGCCCGGCGCTTGTCCGCCGGGCCGGGGCGGCCTACACTGTTCCCATGGCCAACGACAACGTGAAGCTTTTCGAGCCCGGCGACCTGATCTTCAAAGAGGGGGAGAAGGGCGACGTAATGTACGTTCTCCTCGAGGGAGCCGTGGAGCTCAAGATGAGGCTCGAGCGCGGCGAGACCGTTCTCAAGACCGTGGACACGCCCAACGACTTCTTCGGCGAGATGGCCCTCCTCGACGAGCGGCCCCGCTCGGCCTCCGCCGTCGCCGTCAAGAAGACCAAGGTCCTCCCCGTCGACGGCCCGACCTTCGAATCCATGATCCTCGCCAACGGTAAATTCGCTTTGAAGATCATAAAGGTCCTCGCCGCCCGCATCCGGCGATCCAACGACCAGGTCTCTGACCTCATCGAGACGATGCCCAAGGAGAGGATCGCCCGGGGCATGACCGATTTCGCCGTCCGCCACGGGGAGCCGATACACGAGGGCGGGATCAAGGTGAACGTCGAGGCCATGAAGGGCTGGATCAATACCCATCTCGGCGCGGCCCAGGACGAGATCGAAGCCGCGATCTACCGGCTGTTGAAGGACGAGACCATAGCCTGGGCCCCGACGAGCGCCAAGACGAAAGAAAACCTCGTGCTGCCCAAGGACTTCGTCAGGGAGTTCGACAGGCGGACCCAGGCCTAGAACTTGACCCTCGGGTCCATGATCGCGCCCGCGCCCAGGATTACCACGGGTATGGCGATCCCGACCCCGGCGTGGACTATGAGCAGGTTGTGGAAGAGCTCGTGGTTGCCCGCGTTCAGGGCCTGGCTCGAGAAAAACCCCATCACGGCCTCGGAGGCCATCAATCCGGCGTGGACGAAAAAGGCGTAGCGATGGATCTTGGCCTTGGTCCAGCCGGGGCCCAGCCTGCCCATGAAGCTCGTGCCCGTGAAGGCGTTCGCGAGGTAGAAGGACTCCCCCGCGGCCAAGAGGCCGACATGGGTCCAGCGCAGGGCCTGCTCGCCCGGGTCGTTGTAGACGTAGGCTATCTCGGGCGGGCAAAGCGTCGGATCGAATTCATCGATATTGTGGGCGTCCCTGTAATCGTGGGCCCTAGTCATCATATCGAGCGCATGCACGGCGCCGACGGCGCCGGCGGCGAGCAGGATCCCGCCCGAGGCCCAGCCGGAGAAGCGGTGGAAGCTCTCCTTGCTCGCGAAGCCGAGGAATCGGGCGGCGGGCAGGGGCGCCGCCGCCGCGGCGCCCGAGGGCCGCGGCGCGCCTGCCTTGATCCACTCCAGTATCGTCGCCTTGTCGGCCGCCCCGAGGGGGCCGTCCGCCGGCATCCTGTCCTCGGAAATTGCCGCCCAGGCTGGGCTCGACTCCGGCTTGCCAGGGACGACCACGGCGGGATCGACTATCGTCTCGTAGGAGCGGGCCCACTCGTGGCAACCCGAGCAGCTCGAGGCGAAGACTGCCAGGGCGTCGCCCTTGGCGAGGGTCTTGGGAATGGCGCTTCCCTGCGCGCCTGCCGAGGCGGCCAGGAGCGCTAGCGCTAGGGCGAGGACTGCGCCCGGGTTTCGCTTGATCATGGCTCATATAGTAGCACGGGATCGGCCGCCGCGCGAGCTTCGCTTCCGGGGGCGGAGGATGCTATACTGATGGCGTGATCAATATCGTCAGGGCCGGCCTGGACTACCAGGCCTTCTATTGCGAGGAGAACGTCTGGCGGCTCCTCGCGAGACCGGCGTTGCATGATTGCGCGACCTGGTGTGTCATCGTCTCCAACAAGGCTCGCGACGTCGTGGTCATGCGCCAGAGCGCGGGCAGGCCCGTCGACGGCCTCATCCATTGGGACTATCATGTCTTCGCCGTCGTGGCCGACCCCGTCCAGGGGCGGCTCGCCTTCGACCTGGATAGCGAGCTGCCCTTCCCCAGCCCCCTCGGGCGCTACCTGGTCGATACCTTTCCAGCCGACGTCCAGCGCAGGATCGCCCCGCGCTTCCGCGTGATAAAGGGCGAGGAATACAGGACAGGCCTGATCTCGGACCGGTCGCACATGAGGAGGCCGGACGGGAGTTGGATAGCCCCTCCCCCCCCTTGGCCTGCCCCGGGCGCGGGATCGGGCGCGCCCGGCTCCCTCATGGACTGGATCGACATCGGGCACCGCTTCCCCGGCGCGTTATACGACCTTGCCCGCATGTCCGCCTTCGCGGCGTCCGATGCCGGCAGCTGATACGAGGAGGAAGGAATGAGCGAGGCTATCGACGCGCGCGAGCGGGTCGTCGGGGCCCTTGTGGGGCTCGCGGCCGGCGACGCACTCGGATTGCCCGTCGAGTTCGAGCCGAGATCGGCGCGGGCCGCCGATCCCGTGAAGGGTATGCGCGGCGGCGGCACCTGGAAGCTCGAGCCGGGAACCTGGTCCGACGATACCTCCCTGGCCCTGTGCCTCGCCGAGAGCATAATCGAGAAGGGCTTCGACCCCGAGGATTCGGGGCGGCGCTCCCTCGCCTGGATGGACGGCGGCCTATGGACCGCGCGCGGCGCCGTCTTCGACGTCGGGGGCGCCACGAGGCGCGCCCTGGGCAGGATCCGCTCGGGGATGCCCGCGGTGCTCGCGGGCGGCAGGGGCGAGAACGACAACGGCAACGGCTCGCTCATGCGGATCCTGCCTGCCTCGATCTGGCTCGGCCGCCTCCCCGAGCCGGAACGCTTCCGCGCGATCGCCGCCTTCTCCGCGACGACCCACGGCCATCCTCGCAGCATCCTCGCCTGCTGGCTGCATGCCCTCGTCGCGGGAGCCCTGCTCCGGGGCGAGGAGCCCGGCCGGGCCTACGAGAGCGCCATGAATGAGGCTCGCTCCCTCCTCGGCTCCCTTCCGGCCTCCTACCGCGCCGAGGCGGGAGCCTACTCGCGCGTCCTGGGCGGCGCCCTCCCCGCGCTTGCCTCCGATGCGGTCCGGGGCTCGGGCTATGTCGTTCACTGCCTCGAGGCTGCCCTTTGGTGCCTGACTACGACGGGGGACTTCCCGTCCTGCGCGCTCGCGGCCGTCAATCTCGGCGAGGACGCGGATACCACCGCTGCCGTGGCCGGGGGCCTCGCCGGCCTCGCCTACGGCCGCGGGGCCGTACCCGAGGAATGGGCGTCGGCTCTCGCCCGCGAGGATGAGATCGAGGCCCTGGCGGGTCGCCTAGCCGGTCTCGTAACGGCTCCGGCTCCACTGCCCCGGTCCTATTGGGTTCTGCCCGGCAAGCTCCTAGCCGGAGGCTACCCGGGGCGACCCTCGGGAGGTAAGGAGGGGGACGCCGTCGGCGCGGTCGACCGCCTCCTCGGCGCCGGCGTCGACGCCTTCGTGGACCTCACCGGCCCGGGCGAGGAAATCGGCGCCCAGCCCTACGCAGCCCTGCTCGAGGGGCGCAGCTCGTCCCGAGGGATTCCCGTGGAGCGGGCGACCGCGCCCATGGACGACATGTCCGCCGGGTTGGCCGCTGTCCAGGGAGCCCTGGGTGAGCTCGACGCCCTCCTCGCGGCCGGCCGGACGGTGTACCTGCACTGCCTCGGCGGCCTGGGCAGGACGGGCACCGTCGTGGCCTCCTTCCTCGCCGACAAGGGCCTGGCCCTTCCCGACGAGGCTTCGGGGCTCGTGAGGCTCCTGCGCGCGGCGACGGACACTCCGGCCGCGGAGTCGCCGCAGACCGAGGAGCAGCGCAGGCTCGTATCCTCCCGCAGGCCGGGGCCCTCCGCCCTGTCCCTGTATTAGCGATGAGGCTGGCCCTCGTATCCCTCGCGGCCCGCGATTCGCCGGAGGCCCTTCCCCTCGGCGCCGCCTGCGCGGCGGCGGCGATCAAGGCGGCGGCCTCGGCGAGCCCCGGGCTGGCGTCGATCGAGCCGGTGCTGATCGAGGCCGGCCTGGAAGAGGGGCCCGACGCCTTGGCGTCGCGCATCGCGTCCTCCGGCGCCGGCATCGTCGGCTTCTCCGTCTATTCGTGGAATCGGGAGGTCCTCGCGGCGGCCTCGGCGAGGCTGCGGGGCGCGAGGGGCGGCATGCTCCTCTTCGCCGGCGGGCCCGAGGCCACGGCCGATCCCGTCGGCCTCGTGGCGGAGGCCGTCCTCGATTTCGCGATAGCCGGCGAGGGCGAGACGGCGGTCGTTCGCGCGTTAGGCGCCATAACCTCGGGCGGAACCCTGGAAGGAATCCCGGGCGTGGTCCTACCGGGAAGGCGGGGGGCCGCCCCTCCCTCGCCGCCGGAGGATCCGTCGGCCCTGCCCTCGCCCTGGCTCCTCGGGACGATGGATGCCGCGGCGTGCGGCGGCGACGTCGTCTGGGAGCTCTCCCGCGGCTGCCCCTTCCGCTGCGCCTACTGCTACGAGTCGAAGGGCTCGAGCGGCTCGCGGCCCTTCCCCATGGAGAGGATCGAGGCCGAGCTCGAGCTCTTCGTTCGCTCGGGCGTGAGCTACGCCTTCGTCCTCGATCCCACCTTCGACGCCGACGCGAAGCGGGCCGCCCTCCTCCTCGACCTCTTCCTGGCCAAGGCGCCGTTCATGCGCTGGAAATTCGAAGTGCGCGCCGAGCTCCTGGACAAGGGCCTGGTCAAGCGCTTCGCGGCCCTCGACTGCAGCCTGCAGATCGGCCTGCAGAGCGCGAGGCGGGAGACCCTGGAGACGGTCGGGCGACCCGGCTTCGACCGCGCCGAGTTCGCCCGCAAGGCGGCCATGCTCGGCTCCGCCGGCGTGAGCTTCGGCCTGGACCTGATCGCCGGCCTGCCCGGCGACGGCTTGCGCGACTTCGAGGAGGGGGTGGATTTCGCCATCGGCCTCGAGCCGAACCACCTCGATCTGTTCCCCCTCGCCCTGCTTCCGGGCACCGAGCTCTTCGACAGGTCGGTCGAGCTCGGGATCGAGGCGGACCCGCGGCCGCCCTACCTCGTCCGCTCGACGCGCGAGATGCCAGCCGCCGAGCTGGAATCCGCCCTCTCCCTAGCCGCCGCCTGCGACCGCTTCTACACGGACGGGCGGGCGGTGGGCTGGTTCCGGGCGGCGCTGAAGCCGCTCAAGGCCCGCCCCTCGGCCTTCCTGCGCGGCTTCGGCGCCTGGCTGGGGAAAAGGGGCACGGACGCGCGGAGCCAATCCGCGCGAACGATAGAGGCGGAGCAGCTGGGCTTCGCCACAGAGGCCTATTCGGCTGCCGGCCTCGGGGCCCTGGTGCCCGCCCTCCGCGACCTCGTGCGCCTGCACGGCGCCTGGGGGAGGGCCTTGGCTGAGGGCGAGGAGAGCGTGCTCGACCTGTCCTACGATCCCGAGGAGGTCCTGGGCGCGGCCTCCTCGGGACTCTCCGCCTTCGTCCGCGCGGCGAAGCCCGTGCGGGCGACCTGGCGGGTCAGCCCCGACGAGGACGATGGAGCGAGGATCGAGCGCGCGTGAGGGCCGCGGCGCTCAAGGGAAGCCGGGCGGGGACGAAGACGGCGGCGCAGAGTCCTACGAAGGCGAAGTAGTATCCCCAGCCGTGGCCGAAGGCGCCGAGGGGAGTGCGGACATCCGGCGGGCTTATGAGGAACATGAAATTGAACTTAAGGGCACCTCGAAAAACCAATAAATAATCTTGTTTTCTCATTGAATTAGAAAAAGGAATCTTCTACGACGAATCAGAGAGTTCTGCAAAGCATTTTTCTACGGG
>JANXYQ010000126.1 GCA_025355995.1 Spirochaetaceae bacterium
GGTGTCCCGGGTCCGTGCGCCTGATGAAGTCGAAGGGCCGCACCTGGAGCGAGGACGTCAGGCGATTTATGATGTCGATCGCGCGCTGCGAGCCCAGCGACTTCTCGAGGAGCTCCCGGGCGTAGTCGATGCCGCCGGAGGAGATAAAATCCGAGGCCATCATGAGGTCCTGGAACTCGGCCAGTACCTGGTCCTTCTGCTCCGCCTCGACGGAATCGAGCCTGGCGATCTCGAAGGTGAGGGTCTCGATCTCGTCCTCGCGCAGGTGCTTGAAGATCTCGGCGGAGATGTCGGACCCGAGGGAGACGAGGAAGACCGCGGCCTTCTGCCTACCCGGCATGTCCTTGACGTTCTTGGGCTTCTTCGAGGTCCCGGGTTCCGCCCCCGACGAGGAGGCCGCCGCGGGCCCCCTGCCTCTCGCTTGGGCTTGCTGCGGCATCTATCATTCCTCCCGAAGCCAGGTGCGGATGAGCTGGGCGACGTCCTCCGGGTGCTCCTTCGCCATGTTGATCGCGTGCTCCTGCAGCTCGAGGCGCTTGCGCTCCTCGACCGACATCGAGACCTCGATGTTCTGCTCCTCGGCCTGGCGTATCGCGTTCTCGCGGAGCATGCTCTGCTCGATCGCCCGCTTCTCCTCCGCGATCCGCCTGCGCCGCTCGAGCTCGCGCGAGACGACGCGGAAGACGATGAAGGCGATCATCAGGATCGCGAGGCCGATCAGGGAATAAAGGACTATCTGCTTGACCTGGACGTTGCGGAGGTAATCGGAATCCTCGGCCTTGAACTGGGCCGTGCGGTCGAAGGCTATGTTCTGGACGGTGACCGAGTCGCCCCTGTCCTTGTTGAAGCCGATGGAGTCCTGGATGAGGGACTGCGCCTTCTTCACGTCGTCGGCGGGCACGGCGACGTACTCGCGGTCGACCCCGCCCTGGGGCAGCATCTTGAGCCGGCCCTTGTCGTCGTACTTCCATCTCCAGACGCCGTCGATATTGACCGAAACGGTTACCCTCTGGATCGTCGGCGAGCTGACCTCGTCGATGTTGCGCTTGTTGATCTCGTTGTTCTGCACCACCGACTTCTGGATCATCTTGCCCTGCATGTTCTGCAGGTCCTTGTAGGCCGGCGCGGTCTGGCCCTCCGTCCCCGCGGGCCCCTCGGGATTGAAGCCGGTGCCCGTCCACTCCGTGCTCGTCTGGGTGCTGGAGCGCGTGACCGTGGGCTGGATGTCCGAGTCGTCGTAGGGCGATCCGGGCGTGCGCGGCTTGATCGTGATGGGGTAGAACTCCTCGGTCTTCACGTTCTTCTTCGACATGTCCATGTCGATCTTTATATTGAGGTCGCGCACGCGGTCGGTCGTATAGATCTGCTGCAGCGCCTTGAGGACCTTGGCGCGGTACTGCGCCTCGAGCTCCTGGATCAGCTTCTGCTCGCTCTTGGTCTGCTGGATGCGGTCGAAGTCCGCCAGGTTGGCGAAATCGTTGAGGATGAGGCCGTTGCTGTCGGTTATGACGATGTTCTCGTCGGCGAGCCCCTGGACCGCGAATTTGAGGATCTTCTGTATTCCCTCGACCTTCTTGCGGTTCTGCGCGAGGTCCGAGCCGGGCTTGGCGAAGAGTATCACGCTCGCCGTGACGGGCTTCTGGTCCTGCTGGAACAGCTCCTTGTCGGGCATCACGAGGGTGACGGCGGCCTTGTCCACGTCGTCGAGCGCCTCGATCTGCTGCGTGACCTGGCCGATGATGGCCCGCCTGAGGTTGACGTTGCGCTCGAAGTCGGTAGTGGTCCATTTCTGCACGTCGAAGATGGCCCAGGGATCGGTGCCCTTGGGGATGAGGTCGTCGCGGATCAGGATGCCCTTCGCCCTGAGGGCCGTCTTCTGGTCCTTGACGTAGAGCTGGTTAGTCTCGCCGAGCGTATACGGGATGTTCTCGCTGTCGAGCTTGCTCGTGATGAGCCGGAGCTCTTCCTCGGTCTTGATGGGCGTGCCGATCAGCTTCACCATGGTCGGAGCGGCCGAGATCCTGACGAGCAGCACTACGGCGATTATCGCGACGAGTATCACGCCGCCCAGGATGAGCTTCTGCACCAGCGTCCATTTCCCCCACAGGGCCTTGACCTGGTCGACGAGCTTTTTGAAGAAATCGTTCATGTCCCCCCCCAGCGCGGGATTTCGCTCCCGCTTGAATGGCGCCGCAGCCGCTCGATCAGGAGCCAGGGGCCTCGGATTCCCTTCCCCAAGGGAATCCGAGCCGTCCTTCGCATCGAGCGCCTACGCGCCCCATAAAACGCCTAACGCCGCGCCTTAGCGCGTATTGATGACATCCTTCCATGCGGTCACGATCCGCGACATGATCGTCTTCGCCAGGTTGAGCGACATATTCGCCTCCGCCATGGCGATCGTGACGTCCTGCGCGTCCACCGAATCCGGGTTCGCGACGACCTGCTGGAGCAGGCTGTCGCTCTTGGTCTGAGAGGCGCTGACGCCGTCGATCGCCTTGAGCAGGGCCGACTCGAAGGACGAGCCCTTGGAGCCCGCCGCGGCCTTGCCGATGCCGGCGAAGCCGGTCCCCGTCAAGCCGGCTCCAACGATGTCGGTGCCTATCGAGATGCCGTCGGAGGCATCGTCGGCCTGGCCCAGCATGCCTTCCGCAGTGTAGTGCATCGCGTTCGTGCGCGCAAGCGAGGCGAGTTGGGCGGCCGAGTTCGGAGTCAGGGCGGCGCTCAGCGAGCTGATGTTCAGGGCCATTCACTACCTCCCGATCTCGAGCGCTTTCATGAACATGGCCTTCGATCCGTTGGCCATGGTCGAGTTGGCCTCGTAGGCGCGCGAGGCGGCTATGAGGTCGACCATCTCGGTCACGATGTTGACGTTGGGCATCTCGACGTAGCCGGCCTTGGGCCCGACCTTGATGGCGTCGGGATGGGTCGGGTCGTACACGAGGCGCGAGGGCGAGCTGTCCTTCTCGACGCTGGACACGCGGACGCCCTTTCCCGCGCCGTTGTCGAAGCCCTCGGGCTGGAAGGGCAGGCGGAAATAGGGCTGGGCGTTCATGGGCCTGAGGACGACGCGGCTCCGCTTGAAAGGACCGCCGTCCGGAGTCCGCGTCGTGCTGGCGTTGGCGATATTGTCGGCGATCACGTCGCTCCGGAGCCTCTCTGCCGCCAAGCCGGACGCGGCGATGTTGATCGAAGTGAACAATCCCATGTCTCTCCCCTCTTCCTAGCCTTTCTCTTCCGCTAGTTTCTCAGCACGAGGCTGACTTGGTTGTATTCGTAATTGACCGCCTGGGCCTGGAGCGTATAGGACAGCTGGTTGGTCAGGCTGTCCATCATCTCCTGCTCGGCGTCCACGTTGTTCCCGTTATTCTTCGAGGTGGTGAGGTAGTCCAGGACTCGCCGCGGCTCCACCGTGCGGTAGTCTGAGGGCGCGAAGCCCTTGATATGCCGGGGATCGGTGGTCTCCATGGCGAGGACGGGCTCCGCCTTCTCGGATTCGAGGGCCTTCTTGAGGGAGGCCTCGAAATTCACCGTGGAGCGCTTGAAGTTCGGCACGTCGGCGTTCGCGATATTGTCGGAGATCACCTGCCGCCGAAGGACGGCGACATCCATCCCGCGATGGAGGATCTCGACCGTCTTCCCGAATGTGCTGTTCTCGAACATTCCGTCTACCTCTCTACTTTTTTATCGGTATTCGGGCCCCTCGGCCTTAGCGAAAACCGGATCCTATAATATATACCTGCTCAAGTCCTGGCGCTCCGCGAAGTCCTTAAAGCGCGAGTCGACATAGGCCTGATCCACGCTGACCTTTACCCCCGCCATCGACGGAGCCTCGAAGGAGAGCTCCTCGAGGAGGCGCTCCATCACCGTCGCCAGCCGCCGGGCCCCGATATTCTCGGTCCTCGCGTTGGCGGAGGCCGCGATCTCCGCTATGCGCGACACGGCCGCGGCGTCGAACCCGAGCTCCACGCCCTCCGAGGACAGGAGCTGCGTGTATTGCTTCACGAGAGCGCTCTTGGGCTCGGTGAGGATCCTCTCGAAGTCCTTGGCCGAGAGGGCCTCCAGCTCGACGCGGATGGGGAACCTGCCTTGAAGCTCGGGGATGAGGTCCTGGGGCTTCGAGACGTTGAAGGCACCGGCCGCGATGAAGAGGATGTGGGAGGTGTCCACCGGCCCCCATTTGGTGCTGACGGTGGAGCCCTCGACGATAGGTAGGATGTCCCGCTGCACGCCCTCGCGCGATACGTCGACGCCTCCCGAGCTGCGGCCCTCCCGGTTGGCGATCTTGTCGATCTCGTCGATGAACACGATGCCCGTCTCCTGCACGCGCCTCCTCGCCTCCTCGGCGGCCCGCTCGGGGTCGACGAGCTTGTCGAGCTCCTCGGCGGCGAGGGCGCGGCGCGCCTCGGCCACGGAGACGGATTTCTTCTTGCGCTTGCCGCCGAAGAGGCCGGAGAGGCCTCCGAGGGCGACCTCCATCTCCTCCATCTGGTTGCCCGAGAAGATCTCGATGGCGGGGCTGTTGCCCTGCACGGTTATCTCGACCTCCCGGGCGTCGAGCTTGCCGGCGCGGAGGAGCGCCCGGAATTTCTCCCGGCTGTCGCTGGCGGAGCCGGCCGAACCGGCGGCCGCGTCCGGGAGGGAGAGCGAAGGCTGCGCGTCCTCGGGCCTTTTTATGCCCGGCAAGAGGAGGTCGAGGACACGTTCCTCGGCTCGCCTGTCCGCCTCCTCCCTCACCCCGACCTGCATCTCGGTCTTGACCATCGCGAGGCCCGCCGCCATGAGGTCGCGGATCATCGATTCGACGTCGCGCCCCACGTAGCCCACCTCGGTGTATTTGGTGGCCTCCACCTTGATGAAGGGCGCCTGGCAGAGCTTGGCCAGGCGTCGGGCTATCTCCGTCTTGCCGACGCCCGTCGGGCCGATCATGAGGATGTTCTTGGGCACGATCTCGTCGCGGATATCCGCAGGCAGGCGCTGGCGCCTCATCCTGTTGCGCAGGGCTATCGCCACCGCTCGCTTGGCCTTTTCCTGCCCGATAATGTACCTGTCGAGCTCCTCGACGATCTTGCGAGGGGTCATGAGCTCGAAGCTCGAGCTCGCGAAATCAGAATTGGGGCGCGCGGGCGCGAAATCGTCGCTCATGAGAGCTCCTCCGCGGTGATGTTGCCGTTGGTGTAGATGCAGATGCCCGAGGCGATCCGCAGGCTCTTCTCGGCTATCTCGCGGGCCGAGAGTCCGGAGGTCTCGAGGTAGGCGAGCGCGGCTGCATAGGCGTAGTTTCCGCCCGAGCCGATCGCGATCACGTCCTCCGCCGGCTCGATCACGTCGCCCGTGCCTGAGAGGAGGAGGGTCTTGGAGGCGTCGGCTATGAGGAGTAGGGCGTTGAGGTTGCGCAGCGCCTTCTCCATCCTCCAGGCCTTGGCCAGCTCGACCGCCGCGCGCTCGAGGTCGCCGGAGTATTCCTTGAGCTTGGTCTCGAAGAGCTCGAATAGCGTGAAGGCGTCGGCGGTCGCCCCCGCGAAGCCGATGAGGACCTTGCCGTCATATATGACGCGGACCTTTTTCGCGTTGTTCTTCATGACGGTCTCGCCCATCGTGACCTGACCGTCCCCCGCCATCGCCACCTTGCCGCCGCGGCGCACCGCGATGACCGTCGTCGACCTTATCTTCGCTTCCTTCATTTCCTATTCCCTTCCCCCGTAGGCCCTTGCCTGCCGCCATGAGGCGCTTGGCTGCCGCCATGCGGGTGTGCCTGGTCGTATACCTTGCGGAGTCTCTCCATGTCGACGTGCGCGTACACCTGGGTGGTCGATACGCTGGCATGGCCGAGCAGCTCCTGAACCGCCCTGATATCCGCTCCCCTTCCCACGAGGTGGGTCGCGAAGCTGTGCCTGAAGGCGTGGGGCGAAACCGAGCGCGGCGAGCCCGATCGCGTCGAGTAGCCCTGGATAATCCACTCTATGCCCCGTTCCGTCAGGCGCCCTCCCCTCGCGTTGACGAAGAGGTACTCCTTCGCGCGGGCAGGCGCCGCTTCGCCGGCCTTAGCCGCCGCGAGGGACGCCCCGAGGCGCAGCAATCGCTCGGATCGCAGCGGGAGATAAGCGCCGAGCGCCGCCTTCGCAGGGCCGGCCAGGAAGACGACCCGCTCCTTCGAGCCCTTGCCCATGACCCGGGCGGAACCGCCAGCCAGGTCCAGCTTGTCGAGCGCGAGGTTCGAGGCCTCGGCCACGCGGCAGCCGGTGCTGTACAGGAATTCGAGCATGGCCCTGTCGCGCGAGGGCGCGAAGCCCTCGCCCTCGGGAAGGGACATGAAGGCGCTGGCCTCGTCCTCGAAGAGGAAGCGCGGCAGGGGGCGCTTCGAGGGCAGGCCCTCGACGTCCCGCGAAGGGTCGATCGCGAGGCCGCCGTAGCGCACGCGGTAGCGGAAGTAGCCGCGGAGGGCCGAGAGGGCGCGGTTCACGCTCGAGCCCGCCTTGCCTTCCGTCACCAGTGCGGCGGCGAAGGCGCGGAGGTCCATGGCACTCGTCGCGTCCATATCGCCGGCCGCCGCGGCCGCGGGGACGCGTCGCTTCTCGAAGTTCTCGAAATCCTCGCGGTAGGAGCGCAGGGTCCGGGGAGAGAGGCCCCGCACGGCTCCGAGGTAGGCGAGGTACTCCTCAATCCTCCTGTCCATGCTCCCCTTCTTCATGCGTATGCAGGTAATCGCAGTCCGGATTGATGCAGGCCTTGTGCGAACCCGACTTCTTGTCGAACTTCTCGACGAGGAACCAGCCGCACTTGGGACAGGTAGAGCTCGTCGGCTTGTTGTAGGTGATGAAGTCGCAGGTCGGGTAGTTGGTGCAGCCGTAGAATTCCCGACCCTTGCCCTTGGCCCTGCGCCTGGCGACGATGTCGCCTCCGCAGCCCGGCTTCGGGCACTTGCCCAGCGGTATGGAGCGGGTATTGCGGCATTCCGGGAAGCCCGTGCAGGCGAGGAAGTAGCCGAAGCGGCCGAGCTTCTTAACCATGGGCTTGCCGCATTTCTCGCAGACGATGTCGGTCGCCTCGTCGAGGGTGCCCCGGTAGGATTGCAGGTCCGCGAGGACTACGTCGAGCTTGGCCTTGAAGGGGACGTAGAAGTCCCGGATCTTGTTGACCCAGTCGGCCTTGCGGTCCTCGACCTCGTCCAGCATCACCTCCATCCCGGCGGTGAAGGCAACATTGACGACATCGGGGAAATAATCCACGAGGATGTCGCTGATCATGCGTCCGAGGGTGGTCGGCACGAGCTGGCGGTTCTCCCTCGAGACGTAATAGCGCTCGAGGAGCACCGAGATGATGGGGGCGTAGGTCGAGGGCCGGCCGATTCCCTGCTCCTCCAGCGCCTTGATGATCGAGGCGTCGGTGAAGCGGGCGGGGCCCTGGGTGAAGTGCTGCTCGGGCCGGATCAGCTCTACCTTGATCTCGTCGCCGGCCTTGAGCTCGGGCACCGAGCCCTCGGCCTTGTCCTCCTTGGTCGTGCCGATCTTGATCACCTTGTAGAAGCCCTGCTCGACCACGCGCGACGAGGCGACCCTGAATACGCCCTCCCCTATCGCGATGTCCGCGCTCGAGGTCCTCATCTTGGCGTTGGTCATCTGGCTGGCGACGAAGCGCTCCCAGACCAGGGCGTAGAGCTTCTGCTGGTCCTTGGTCAGGTATGCCTTCACCGACTCGGGGTCGTAGGCCACGATGGTAGGCCTGATCGCCTCGTGGGCGTCCTGGGCCTTGCCGTCGGCGGCGTAGGCGTTGGGCGCGGCGGGAAGCTCGGCGGGAAAGCGCTCCGCGAGAAGAGTCCGCACCTCGGCGATGGCTGTCTCCGAGATGCGCGTGGAGTCGGTGCGCATGTACGTGATGAGGCCGATGCGCGTCGAGCCTATGTTCACTCCCTCGTAGAGCTGCTGGGCGATCTGCATGGTCTTCTTGCTCGTGAAGCCGAGGCGGTTGGCCGCAGTCTGCTGGAGTTTCGATGTAGTGAAGGGGGGCTTGGGCTTGAGGGTCTTCTCAGCCTCGCGCACCTCGCTGACCGAGGCGGGCTTGCCCTTGAGCGCGGCGACGAGGGCGCCGGCCGAGGCCTCGTCCTTGACGTCGAGCTTCTCCCCCTTGAAAAGGACGAGCTCGCCGGGAAAGGCGCCTCGACCCTTGCGGAAATCTCCTTCCACGCTCCAGTACTCCTCCGGCAGGAAGGATTCCACTTCCTTCTCCCGGTCGCAGATCAGCCGCAGCGCGACGGATTGGACCCGCCCGGCGGAGAGGCCGTTCTTGACCTTCTTCCAGAGGAGGGGCGAAAGATTGTAGCCGACGAGGCGGTCGAGCACGCGACGAGCCTTCTGGGCGTCGACCTTTTTATCGTCGATGTGGCGCGGGGCCTTCACGGCGTCCCGGATCGCCTGTGGAGTGATCTCGTTGAACACGATGCGCTCGATGGGCAGGTCGGCGAGCTTGCCGCGGATCGAGTTCTGTATGTGGAAGGCGATCGCCTCGCCCTCGCGGTCGTTATCGGACGCTAGCAGGACGAGACTGGCCTTCTTGGCGGCCTTCTGCAATTCCTTGAGCAGCTTCGCCTTTCCCCGGATGGTCAGGTACTCGGGCTCGAAATCGCCGTCGACGTCGATCCCCGTGCGGGACTTGGGCAGGTCGATGAGATGGCCCATCGAAGCGAGGACCGTGTACTTGGAGCCGAGGTACTTCTCGATGGTCTTCGCCTTGGCCGGCGACTCGACTATCACGAGGATGTTTTTCGGCGGAGCCTTGGCTTTAGCCTTTGCCTTCGCCTTTGCCTTGGGTTTGACCTTCGGCTTCGCCTCGCCCTCAACGGCTACGGCTCCTGCGCCCGCGGCGCCTTTTTTCTCTGCCATTCCGGATAACTCCTATGTCGCGTCGAGGAAGGCATCGCCCTCCTCGCCCGTGGTCAGCTCGTCGTAAAGCGCGGAGGCCAAACGCCCGCCTTCGTTTCCGCTATCCTGCCGCGCGCGCGGCGCCGACCCGGCGAGGACGGGACCGATGCCCCAATCCTCCAGGATATCCTCGGCTCCGCGCAGGGCGGGGGCTCCGTCCGCAGCGAGGCGGTCCACGCCTCCGCTCCTCGGCCCGCCGATGCGGTCGCCAACCACCCAGACGTCGCGCCCCTCGTCCAGGGCGTGGTCCGCCGTGATGAGGGCCCCCGACTTGGAAGGCGCCTCGACGACCACGCAGGCGCGGCAGAGGCCCGCTATTATCCTGTTGCGCTCGGGAAAGCGATATTTATGTATCTCCTCCCCGGGCGGATACTCGGAGAGGAGGAGGCCGCCGCGATCCAGTATCTCGGCTGCCAAGGTCCTATTGCCCGGCGGGTAGACCCGATCGATGCCGCAGGGCAGCACGGCGCAGGTAGCGCCCTCGACGCGAATGGCGCCGCTCGCGCCTGCGATCGCCCCCCTATGCGCCGCGGAATCTATTCCGCGCGCCAGGCCCGAGACGACCGTCACCCCGGCCGCCGCCAGGGAGCGGGAGAGGTCGAATGCCGCTCCTAGGCCCCTGCCCGTGGGAAGGCGCGTGCCCACCACCGCGACGCGGTCGGCCAGAGGGTCGAGTCCCGTCCCTCTGGCGAAGAGCCCGAAGGGCGGGCTAGAGGTCGAGCGCAGGGCCGCGGGATAGGACTCGTCGTCGTAATGGATGAAGCTGATCCCCGATTTTTGCAGGAAGCGGGCGTCCCGGGTTGCGGCCTCCAGGAATGCCTCGGGCGACCAGGGCCTTTCTCCCAGGCTCCGCCCGACGGCAGCCTCGACATCCCTACGTAAAAGTAACGATAGGGAGAGCTCGTCGTCAACGAGATCCCAGATGAGGAGCCGCTCTTCGGCGCGCAGGAAGGCCATTCGCTGGATGGCCAGGGCGAGGACGAGACGCTTTTCATCGATGTTCTTCATTGTCCCTCCTCCTTTCCTACGCTCTCGGGGCGGTTCCCCGCTTCATTCATTTCCTGGGGAAATAGTCCCTGTGGTAATCCTGGAGGCTCTCGGCGTCGATATGCGTGTATATCTGGGTCGTAGATATGTCCG
The DNA here is from genome assembly GCA_025355995.1 of Spirochaetaceae bacterium. Taxonomy (GTDB): domain Bacteria; phylum Spirochaetota; class Spirochaetia; order Treponematales; family Rectinemataceae; genus UBA1306. Next base: position 10,056 of record JANXYQ010000126.1, read on the forward strand.
AATGCCCCAAAAGCTCCTGCACCGTCCTCAGGTCGGCTCCGCCAGCGAGCAGGTGGGTAGCGAAGCTGTGCCTGAAGGTGTGAACCTTCGCGGCGACGCCGGACGCGTCGCGCAGGCCGTCGAAGCGCTTCCAGATGCCCTTTCGGGAGATGCCCTTCCCCGCCTGGTTGAGGAAGACCCGGTCGCTCCTGCCCTTGGCGAGGGCGGGCCTGCCTTCCTCGACGTAGCGCGAGAGCCACAGCGCGGCCTCCTCGCCGAAGGGGACCAGGCGCTCCTTGCGGCCCTTGCCTATAACGCGGATGACCCGCTCCTTGAGGTAGAGCCGGTCGAAGCTGAGGTCCGCGGCCTCCGAGATGCGGAGCCCGCAGGAATAGATGAGCTCGAAGAGGGCCCGGTCGCGAAGCCCGCGCGGCGTGCTCGGGTCTATCGAGGCGAGGAAGCGGTCCACCTCCTCCGGGGCGAGCACCGAGGGCAGCGCCCTTTCCTGCTTCGGGGTCTCGATGAGCTCGCTCGGGTCGTCCGCGCGGAGGCCCTCGAGGCGCATGAACTTATAGAAGGCGTGGATGCTCGACACAACGCGGGCCATCGTCTTCCGCGAGAGGACGCTGGCGCCCTCGGACCCCGCCGCCCCGGATTGCCGCCACACGAGGTAGCCCAGGAGCTCGACGCTCGTGGCGCGCTCGGGGCGAGCGCCCCTGGCTTCCAGGAAGCGCTGGAGGGTGGCGGCCTCGCGAAGGTACACTTCCGCCGTTAGCGGCGAGCGCTTGCGCGCGGCGATGAGGTAGCCCCGATAGCGGACCGATAGCTCGTCCAAGATCAAGCCTCGCTCTTCTGGCCTGCGAACCTCGGTTCGCGCAGCACGGTCGGGATGTCGAGCTCGTCCTCCGGGTCGTTGCGGCCGAGGAGGTACTGCTTGCCGCGAGGCGCGGCGGGGGTCTCGGTGATGCGTTTCCACTCGTCGCTGGACAGGTAATCCTCGAATCCGCGCTTGCCCTGGGCGGATTCCGGGCGGGCGGCGGGCTCGGATTGCCCTGCCGTCGACCTCGCCTTGTCGAACCCGGTCGCTATCACGGTGACGCGCACCTCGTCGCCGACGCTCGGATCGATTATGAGGCCGGGTTTCTGGAAAAACTCCCGATCGGCGCTCTCAGTAATGAGGTTGAGTATCTCCTCGAACTCGGTGAGCGAGAAATCCTCGCCGCCGGTCACGTTGATGAGGAGGTTCTTCGCGCCCTCGATCCGCTGGTCCTCGAGGAGGGGATTGTTGATCGCCTTCGTCGCCGCCTCGACGGCGCGGTTGTCGCCCGTCGCCGCGCCGATGCCCATGATCGCGTCGCCCTGGCCCTGCATGACCGTCCGGACGTCGGCGAAGTCGATGTTGATCTCGCCGGGAACGGTGATGAGGTCGGAGATTGCCTGGACTCCCTGGCGGAGCACGTCGTCCGCGAGCATGAAGGCCTGCTTGATGGGCGTCCTGCGCTCGACGACCTTGAGCAGGTGCTGGTTGGGGATCACGATGAGGGTATCCACCGCCTGGCGGAGCTTCTCTATCCCCTCCTCCGCCAGGCGGGACTTGGCCCGACCCTCGAAATCGAAGGGCCGCGTGACGACGCCGACGGTGAGGGCGCCGAGGTCGCGGGCGACCTGCGCGATGACCGGAGCCGAGCCGGTGCCCGTGCCGCCGCCCATGCCAGCGGTGACGAACACCATGTCGGCGCCGCGAAGGGCCTGCGCGATCGTCTCCCTGTCCTCGAGCGCGGCCTTCTCGCCGATCTCGGGCTTCCCGCCGGCGCCGAGGCCGTGCGTGATCTTCGCCCCGAGGGGGATCCTGGTCTCGGCCCTCGACAGGCCCAGGGCCTGGACGTCCGTGTTCGCGACTATGAACTGGACGTTCCTCACGCCCGCCGCGATCATCCTGTTCACCGCGTTCGACCCGCCGCCGCCGGCGCCGATCACCTTTATCACCGTAGGAACGATTCCCGCGTCCTCGACCACTTCGATGTTCATTTTCCCTCCCAGCCTTTCTCAATGCGTATCGCGACGGGCCCCCCGCCCGCCGCCGGATCGTGAATCAGAAGAAGCCCTTGCGTATCCAATCGGCTATGCGGCCCAGCGTATCGCCGCCCTCGGCCCCCTTGCCCTTCCCCTTCGCCTGGCGGTCCGTCGAGCCTTGGCCCCTCGCCTCGGGCGGCATGGATTCCTCCGCGCCCATCAGGACGAGGCCGACCGCGGTCGCGTACAGGGGGCTCCTGTACTCCTCGACGAGGCCTCCGAGCGTTATCGGGTTGCCGAGGCGCACGGGCATCCGGAACATATCCTGCGCGAGCTCCGCCGCGCCTTGCACCAGGGCCCCGCCCCCCGTCAGGACGACGCCGCCCTTGATGTGCTTCCAGTGCCCCATCTTCTCGACCCGCTCCCTTACCATCCCGAAGATCTCCTCCATCCGCGGCTGGACGATGGAGCAGAGCCTGCGCCTGGGCACCTCCGCGGGCGCCCTGCCCCCCACGCCGGGGACGACCACCGTCTCGCCCGGCTCCACGGACTCGAGCCAGGCGGAGGCGGACTCGCGCTTCAGGCGCTCCGCCGCGTCCATCGGGACGCTCAGCATGATGGACAGATCGTTCGTGACCTGGGAGCCGCCGACGGGAATCACGCTCGAGAAATAGGGAGCGCCGTCGGAGTAGACGAGGACGTCCGTCGTACCGCCGCCCAGGTCCACGAGGAGGCAGCCGAGCTCCTTCTCGTCGGAGCTGAGGACCGCGCGGGCCGCCGCGAGGCTCTGCAGCATGAGCCTGTTCACCTTGAAGCCCGCGCGGTTCACGCACTTCACCAGGTTCTGGGCGGTGGTGACCGAGCCGGTGATGATGTGCACCTCCGCCTCGAGGCGCACGCCGATCATGTCCAGCGGGTTGCGGATGCCCTTCTGGTCGTCCACGATGAAGGACTGGGGAATCACGTGGAGGACCTCGCGGTCCATCGGTATCACGACGGCTCTCGCCGCCTCGATGACCCGATCCACGTCCTCGCGCGTTATCTCCCTGCCCCTGCCGGTCACGGCTACGACGCCGCGGGAGTTGATCCCCTCGACGCTCGCTCCGGCCGCGCCGCAGTAGACGTCCTTGACCTCGCGGCCCGACATGAGCTCCGCGGCCTCCACGGCCGCCGCCACCGAGCCGAGGGTCGACTCGATGTTGACGACGACGCCCCGGCGCAGGCCGTTGGAGGGCGCCACGCCCACGCCTATGATCTCGAGCACCCCGTTCTCGTTGTATTCCCCGACCACAGCGCGAGCGTTGCTCGTGCCGATGTCGAGGCCGACTATCAGATTGTCAGCCAGGTTGTCCCTCCTTACTGCGGTACACCACCGTTCCGGTCCGGAAATCGATCTCCTGGACCGAGGCGGATAGGCCCTTCGTCCCGAGGACGTCGAGGACGAGTATGATCGAGCGCAGCGTCGCGGCGTCGAGGGACGCGGCGGCGCGCACCGGTATGCGCTGGTTGAGGGGATAGATCAGGAGCTCCGGCGCCGCCGCGGGCGACGGCCTCACGATCCTGATCTCGGAAACGGCCGCGAGGAGGGCGGGCTCCGAGGCGCGGATCGCGCCGATCGCCGAGAGCACGGACGCGAGGGCCGGCGGCAGCCGCGCGCCGAGGCGGAAGCCCTCGAATCGCAGGCCCGAGAGCACGGGGACGGAGGCCGCCGACTCGGGGGAGGCTTCGGCGAAGGCCACTCCCTCGGCGTCGAGGCAGACGGCGGTCGGCCGTCCCCCGATCTCGACGAGGGCCGCGGCCACGGCCACGCGCTCCTTAATGGATATCCGAAGGGTATTAGGGAAGCGCTTCGATACGGAGGCGGAGGCGACTCGGGGGTCCGCGGCGATCGCGGCCTCGACCCGCGAGCAGTCGAGCGCGAAGAAGTACTCCCGCTCGTGGATGAGGGCCGCGGAGAGCACGTTGTCGCGCGTCATGGAAGCGTTGCCCGCGACTTCGTAGCGAGTGATCCTAAGGGCGGGCGGGACGAGGAGGACGGCGCCGGCGACGAGCGCCAGGAGGGCCGCCGCCACGAGGACGCCCGCCAGCGCCCGCTCGGGCCGGAGGGCCGCGCGCTCGGCGTAATCAGACATCGGAGGCCTCCCTCGGGAATTCGCCCGCGGGGCCGAGTCCTACCGCCGCGCTGGGGCTCGCGCTTAAGTTGTACAGGAGCCCGCAGGAGATCGCGGTGGAAATCAGGGAAGAGCCCCCGGCCGAGAAGAAGGGAAGCGCCATTCCCGTCGCGGGCACGGCGCCGGCCGCGACGGCCACGTTCACGAGGGTCTCGAGGCAGAGCAGGAAGGCCATCCCCATGCCGAGGTAGGAGCGGTAGCCGTCGCTCTCGGCCAAGGCGACCCGGAAGGCGCGCCAGGCGAGGAAGGCGAAGGCGGAGAGCACCGCGACTACGCCGATGAAGCCGGTCTCCTCGGTCCAGGCCGCGAAGATGAAGTCCGACTGCACCTCGGGGATGGACCCGCGCTTGAGCGAGCCCAGGCCGAAGCCCTTGCCGAAAAACCCACCGGAGCGGATCGCCTTGAGCGAGCCGAGGATCTGGTAGCCCTGCCCGTGGGGCTCGTAGGCGGGGAAGAAGAAGGCGAGTATTCGCTTGAGCCTGAAATCAGAGGTCAGGACGGAGAGGGCAGCGAGGGGCGTGGCGGCGGCGCCCAGGCCGAGGAAGAAGGAGACGGGCGAGAGCGCGACCCAGAACACGGCGATGGCGGTGAGCCCCGCGATCGCCGCGGTGGAGAAGTCGTTCTGCGCGTAGACGAGGAGGCAGCCGAGCGCCACGAGGAGGAAGGGAGGGATGAGGACCCCCGCGCTCTCGGCCATGCGGGCCCGCTTCTTGTCCAGGATGTGGGCGAGGTAGAGGACCATTGCGGGCTTCCATAGCTCGGAGGGCTGGAAGGTCGTGAAGCGCAGGTCGATCCACCGGGTCGCGCCGTTGCGGTTCTCGCCGAGGCCGGGGATGAAGGGCAGCAGCATGAGGCCGAGTGCGATGAGGGTGGCCGCGCCGGTACGCGCGCGCAGGGCATCCAGGTCGACGGCGGCGCAGGCCCAGAAGGCGAGGGCCGCGGGCAGCAGGAAGATGGCCTGGCGCAGGGCGAAATAGCCGGAGCTTCGCCCGAGCGAAAGGGCGTACTCCGAGGAAGCCGACCAGAGGGCGGCTACGCCGACGCCCGCGAGGAGGAGGATGGCGGCGAGAAAGCCCCTGTCCCCGCGCTTCGCCGCGCTCGCGCGCTCGGCCTCGAACCCCGTCCTCATCGCCGTCATCACTGTATCTTCAGGGTGGAGAGGGCCAGGATGGCGAAGAGCCCGCCGAGTATCCAGAAGCGGGTCACTACCTTGGTCTCCTTCCAGCCCCTGAGCTCGAAATGATGGTGTATGGGCGCCATCCTGAAGAGGCGCTTGCCCTTGGTCAATTTGAAGTACCCGACCTGGAGCACGTCCGAGAGGATCTCCATCATGAAGACTCCCCCGATGAGGAGGAGGAGGAGCTCCTTCTTCACGATTAGGGAGAGGACGCCGAGGACGCCCCCGAGGGCGAGGCTGCCGACGTCGCCCTTGAAGACCTCGGCGGGGTGGGCGTTGAACCACAGGAAGCCGACGCAGGCGCCGAGGAGGGCGAGGTTGAATACGGTGAGCTCGCCCGCGCCCTTGACGTTGGGGATATTGAGGTACGATGACCAGTCCGGCCTGCCCGTGATGTACGTGAGCACGGAGAAGGCGATCAGCGCCATGATCGTCAAGCCCGTCGCGAGGCCGTCGAGGCCGTCCGCGATATTCACCGCGTTGGACCAGTACACGACATAGATGATAGCGAAGGGCATCCAGGCCACCCCCAGGTTGAGGACGGGGTCCTTGAAGAAGGGCACGTAGAGCATGGTCGTGGCGGAGTTCTTGGGATCGTAGATGAGCAGGGCGACGGCCGAGGCCACGAGGGCCTGGGCGGCCAGCTTGACCCAGGCCGGGATGCCGTCCGAGTTATGGAGCTTGATCTTGAGCCAGTCGTCCACGAAGCCGATCGCGCCGAAGCCGACCAGGGAGCCGAGGGCGAGCCAGACGTAGAAGCTCCGGAGATCGGCCCAGAGGAGAACGGCTATCGCCACGGCGAGGATGATCAGGATGCCGCCCATGGTCGGAGTCCCGGACTTGACGAGGTGGGACTCGGGGCCATCCGTCCGCACCGATTGCCCGAACTTGAGGCGGCGCAGCTTGTCGATGATCATCGGTCCGAGAAGGAAGGCGATGAGCAGGGCGGTCACGGCGGCATAGGCCGAGCGGAAGGTGAGGTACTTGAACACGTTGAGCGGCGAGAAGTATTGGACGAGCGACCTGAACAGCTCAAGGAACATCCTATGCCTCCCCTTTGATGGGCGCGCCGAGCCCCGCGGCCAAGGCGTCCGCGACCCTCTCGAGGGCCATGCCCCGGGAACCCTTGAGGAGCGCGAGGTCGCCTGGGGCGATATAGCCCCTGACGGCGGCGAGCAGCCGGTCGAAATCCGTCTCGAAGACGACGAGGCCCCGGAAGCCGGCGAGCCTGGCCGCGTCGAAAGCGGGCCTGGTCTCGGCACCGAAGAAGAAGAGCGCGTCGGCCTCGGATTTGCCCGCGGTTTCGCCCATCGCGCGATGCGCCGACTCGGAGTCGTTCCCGAGCTCGAGCATGGAGCCGAGGACGTATGCGCGCCGGCCCGGCCACTCGAGCGAATCGCAGAGGCCGATCGCGGCTTCCACGCTGTCCGGATTCGCGTTGTAGCAATCGCGCAGGATGGTGAAGCTGCCCCTGAGTATCTCGGAGCGGCCGAAGAGCGGCTTCACCGAGGCCAGGCCGTCGGCGACGTCGGCGGCGGAGGCGCCGGCCCGCGAGGAGACGGCCGCCGCGCCGATCGCGTCGAGCAGGTTGTGCCGCCCCGGGAGGGGAAAGCGGAACGCGATCCCGTCCCAGGACAGATCGTAGCCCTCGAGGCCCAGGTTCCGCAGGACGCGGAGTCCGACCGTGCTCCTCGGCCCGAAATCCGAGACGTCGCCGCGGACGCCGGACCTCAAGAAGGCCTCGTAATCGTCGTCCTCCCAGACGAAGCCGGCCTGGCGGCCGTCGAACCGCGAGAAGATGGCCTTTTTTTCCTTGGCTATGGCGTCGCGCGAACCGAGAATTCCGATATGGGCGGTCCCGACGTTCATTATGATGGCGACGTCGGGTTCGTACACCGCGGCGAGCTCGCCCATCTCGCCCGCCCTGTTCATTCCCATCTCGAAGATCCCGGCCTCGTGCGAGTCGGTTATCGCGAACATGGACAGAGGCAGGCCGATGTCCGAATTGAGGTTCCCGGGATTCGAGATTATCGAGCGCGAGCGGCCGAGGATGGCCGCGACGCATTCCTTGGTCGTCGTCTTGCCGCTCGAGCCGGTAATCCCGATTCGTAGGAGGCGCGGGAATCGAGCGCGATGGGCGCGGGCGAGGGCTTGGAGCGCCGCCAGGGCGTCCGGCACGAAGACCAGCGCGGCGCCGCGCTCCGCGGCCAGCGCGGCGGTGGCCGCCTCCACGGCCGCCCGGCGATCGGACCTCGCGATCACGCAGGAAGCCCCGGCGCCTAGGGCGGCCTCGATATGCGCGTGGCCGTCGGTGCGTTCGCCGGGCAGAGCTACGAAAAGCGAGCCCCGCCGGGCGGCGCGCGAGTCTACGACCACCGAGCCGATCTCCGCGGCGCCATCGCCGACGAGCTCTCCCCCCGCGAGGGCCGACGCCTCCGCGGCGGAGAACAGGGAAGCCGTCCGCTCACTCACCGGCGCGACCCTTGGCTGCGCCGGGTAGCAGCACGCGGACCCGGCGCTCGGGGCCGGCTTTCTGGAAATCGAGGCTCTCCGCGAGGGCGGCCGCCCTCTCCCTGCTCGACAGCACCCGGATGCCCGCCTCGAGCTTGCGATTCTCCTGCACCCAGGATTCCTGCGAGGACTCCAGCCGCCTCGCCTCGGCAGCGAGCGCGTCGAAGCGGCCCGCCTGCCATGCTACGGCCAGGAGGAAGAGGGGGATGGAGAGTATCAGCGCGAATAAGGCTACGCGTTTCATCCGAGCATCCTTGCGGCCGGGTCGCCGACTCGTGCGCCGCCGTCCTCGCCCTTCTTACGAGCGATGCGGAGCTTGGCGCTTCGAGAGGCGGGATTGCGAGCCGTTTCCTCGGCGCTCGGCTCCACGGGCTTTTTCGTGACGAGCTCGAGCGGGAAGGGCGACGCCCCGTCCTTGCCTACAGGTATCGGAGAATTCGAAAACGGCGACGAGCCCCTGTCGAAGGGCGCCTGCCCCGGGGACGCCCGGCGCCCGGCGAGCTCGCGCAGCACGTTCTTCGCCACCCGATCCTCCAGGGAGTGGAAGGAGATGACCGCCAGCGTCCCTTCGGGAGCCATGAGGGCCACCGCCCGGCGGATGCCTCGCTCCGCCCTTCCGAGCTCGTCGTTCACGGCGATGCGGAGGGCCTGGAAGGTCCTCGTGGCGGGATGCAGGCGGCCGTGTCGATAAGCCTCCGGCACGGCGTTCCAGACGAGCTCGGCGAGGGCGCCCGTAGTCGTGACGCCCCCCTTCCGCCTCGCCTCCACCACCGCCCTGGCGATTCGCCGCGACATCCTCTCCTCGCCGTACTCGTAGATGATGCGGGCGATCTCCTCCTCGCCTTCCTCGGCCAGGAGGCGGGCGGCGCTCCTCGGCGCGTCGGGGGAGAGCCTCATGTCGAGCTCCTCGTCCCTGCCGTGGCCGAAGCCCCGTCCCGACTCGGCGAAGTGGTACATGGAGATGCCCAGGTCGAAGAGGACCAGCGAAGGCGCCAAGGAGGCGCCTTCGCCAGGATCCGCCCCGAAGTCCAGGCCCTGATTATCCCAATCGGCCAGCACCTCGTCGAAGTAGCCGAGCCGAAAGCTCACCCGACCCGCGTAGGGCGACAGACGTTCCCGCGCCTTCGCCTGAATGGCGGGGTCCGCGTCGATCCCGACGTAGCTGATGCCCGGATAGCGCGCGAGGAAGGCCATCGCGTGGCCTCCCTCCCCCAGCGTGCAATCGAGCATCAGCGCGTCGTCCCGACGGGGCACGAGGTAGGCGAGCAGCTCCTCGAGCATGACGGGCGTGTGGGCGATCCCGGCCATGGCCATCCCGACGCTAGAGCGTCAGGCCTCCCAGTTCTTCGGCCGCGGCCAGGAATTCAGACTCATTATCCTCGAGATACTTGCGATAGGACTCCCCATCCCAAATTTCGATGTACTTCGAGATGCCCAGGATCACGCATTCCTTGCCGAGCCCGGCGAACTCGCGGAGGCTCTGCGGAATCGCGATCCGCCCCAGCTTGTCGACCTCGACTTCCTGCGCGGGGGCGATGATCCGCCTCTGGACGAGTCGGGCGCGCGCCGCGAAAAGGCTCGTCGATTCCATGAGCTTCCTGGAAAGGGCAGTCCACTCTTCGGGCGGGAAGAGCCAGAGGCAGTTATCCACTCCTTGGGTCAGGACGAATTCATTTCCCGGAAGCTCTCCCCGGAGTTTCGCTGGGAGAGAAATTCGCCCTTTTTCGTCCAGGGTGTTCCTGAACTCGCCCGTTAGTAGATTCATTCCCACTAGTTCCTATATTTTACCACTTTTTCCCACCACAAACTTATACTACTTCGCCCCGGTAAACTGTCAACGAAGCTAAATTCAAAAAGGCTCGACAGAACCACTATTTATGATTCAAAGACTAGACACCTGTGTAGGTAGTGGATGGTTTCTACGGATAAGAAACCTAAAGACGACAAATTAGATAAATTTGATTCATATATAGAAGGAATGCAGCAGTACTCCGCCGTGGCCCTGCATGGCGGGCGTACTGCGGGTACTGAATGCTGCGGAATAATGAGCCTTCTGTCTATCGATCCGAGCGCGGACCGCTTTGGGCATACTTACATAATTGCTTGTCGGAGGTATAAAATCCGATCGAAATGACGGTCGACGAATACTATATCGTGTATCCCGACGGCGAGAGCCAGGAGCTCGAGGCTCCCCTGCGAATCGACTCACTAGTCGACCTAAACGGCCGAACCCTTGCCCTACCCCTGCCGAGTCCCCGCGTCATCGCCTACCGGGTCACCAAGATTCGGCACACTGAGGAGCGGGGCTGCCATTCGGTATTCCATTACGTCGAGCTGGTTCCCGCTCGCGAGCTCCTGTCCTATTCGTCCTCGCCGGGCTGGCCTTCCGGAAATAGGTAGAGATCGGGAACCTTGTGCACCCTCTGGAGCGAAAAATCCAGTCGGGGATTGCGTTCCGGCGCGATATCCATCTCCAGGTAATGCGAGAGGCTCTCGAGGCCCGGCACGTCGACCTTGACCTCGAATACGAATTTCCTCTCGCCGTCCTTTGGGGAGGCGTCCTGGTGCCGGGGCCAGAAAATGAAGGTACCCCCGGTGGCGCCCGCCAGCACGAAGGGATTCTGCCAATTCGGATCCACCATATCGGCGTCCGCGCCTTCCGAGAGGAGCCGCACGGCCCCCTCTCCCAAGGGCGCGAAGGTGCGGCCGTCGAAAACCCTGCCCATGATCGTCGGGAAATTGTAAACGGGCCCCTTGTGCTCCTCGTCCAGGGCCTTGCCCGCGAGATGATCCGAGGTGGGCCTAGGAGCGTGCGAGACCTTCCCCCAGCCCTCTTTTACGAGGGAAATGAGGTCCGCCTGGCGCTGGACCTTCTCGAGGCCTTCCATCTCGCTGTAGGCGAGGCCGCGGCTCGAAACTATATATTCAGGCTTGACCCTATTGAGCACGTAGCACTCGACATCTAGCTTGCACTGGTCGCAGGTGCAGTAGCCCAGGCGCTTCTCTTTATCCTCGCGATCGAAGAGCTCTTCCACCATGACCTTGACCGCGTCTTCCATGATGTTGCGGATCTCCATCGCGCAGCCTCCTCATCCGTAGTAGTGTAACCATTTCGGCGAGTTCCGCAACACTCGGCCTAGCCGAGCAAATCCAGGGCCGCCGCCGCGAGGCGGTCGGAAGCCTCCCTCGCGAAGACCCGGATCCTCCTCAAGGAGCGAGCGAAGCCGGCGACGACCGGCGGAGTGAAGACGGTAGGGCTCTCGGAGAAGGGCATGGCCCGCCCATCCACTCGGCGCGTATCCTCGCGCATGACCGGGAGGTCGGTCTCGAAGGACACGCCCTCGGGAACGTCGATGACCAGGTCGATGCCCCCGACCCTCCCGCCCGCCTCGGCGGCGAGGGCCTCCTCGAGCTTGAGCCTCGAGCCCAGGTCGAGAAGGCTCGCGTGGCGCGGATCGCCCGCGTCGAAGGGCAGATCGAGGACGGCGCCGTAGATCCTCCCCTCGAAGACAGCCTCCGCCAGGGCGAAGGGCGCGAAGGGGATGGCCCGGAGCTTGGCGTAGAAGCCGTCGTCGTCGAGTCCGTAGAGATCCGCGGGAACCAGAGCCCCCTCGTTGAGGGCGAGGAGGACCGCCTTCTTGATCATGGCCGTCGCGGAGCGGACGCCCTTGTGCCAGTAGACCGAGCGGTACATGAGGTACTTGGAGAAAAGGAGGCCCTCCACGCTCATCAGTCCCCGCTCCTCGATGGCGAGGGCGTCCCCGGGCCCGACGGCCAGGCGCTGCAGGATGAAGTCGCTGTCCTGTATCCCGTAGGGAACGCCGCAGAAGAAGGCGTCGCGGTTGAGGTAATCGAGCTTGTCCGGATCGAGGACCCCCGACAGGAGGCCGCGGAAAAAGCGGATTTCCCGGTCGCCCCCGTCGTCGGCCCTCTTGTCGACGATGGCCGCGGAGGCGACGGGGTCTGCTCCCGCAGCTCGGGCGAGGCCGCTCAGCGGCTCGGACAGGAGCTCCTTCGCGGTCAACGCCTCGTGCTCCTCGAGGGGCAGCTCTTTCAGGGAATGCGCATAGGGGAAATGGCCCAGGTCGTGGCAGAGCGCCGCCACCAAGTAGGACTGCAATCCCTCCAGCGAGCAGAAGTCCAGCTGCCCCTTGGCCGCGAGGGCCCAGGCGAGGCGGCGCGCCATATGAAAAACGCCGATCGAATGGGCTCGCCGGGTATGCGTGGCTCCGGGATAGACGAGGAAGGCCGGCCCGAGCTGCTTGATGCGCCCGAGCTTGGAGAAGGGAGGGGAGTAGGCGAGGCGCTCGAGGGCGGGGCTCAGGAAGATATTGCCCCATAGCGGATCCCGGATGGGCTCGGTGAAGGCCGAGGAGAGGAACCGGAGGAGGTCGGGCGAGCTCACGGCGAGATCCTCCTCATTTGACCTGTCCGCGCATATATGATACATATTTACACGAAATGCAGGGAAAGTACAGCGCGGCCCCTTTCTTGCGCCTCGCGGCCTTCGCGGCGGTTGCCGCGATAGCGGCAGCGCCGATCTCCGCCCTAGCCTCCTGCGCGCGCAAGACCGCCGCACCGGCGGCCCCCGGCACCACGGCGCCCGCGGCGGCGCCAGCCAAGGCGCCCGAGCAACCGCGCGCGCAGGCCGCCCCCCAGGAGGGGGATGCTCGGTTGCAGGCGAAGGCCGCCGTACCCGTCGTCCCTCTCGCGGCTTCGCTCCGCGCCTTCGGCTTGCGCGCAGGCGAGGCGCCGCGCATCGCCGGGGATTTCTCGCTCGGCCCCTTGCAGTCGCTCCGGCCTGCTAAGGGCGACGAGGCCGAGGCCTTCGCGGTTGCCGTGGCCTTCGCCGAGGGCATAGCCTCGGGCAAGCTCGACAAGGCCCTCCTCCTCCCGAAATCACGCGACGCGCTTTCGGTCCTCCTCGCCCTCCCCGCCCCGAGTCCCGGATCCCAGGCCGCGACACACTTCAGGCTCGGAGCCATCGAGCTGCGGGGACCGGATGCCTCCTTGCGGATCCGGCTGCCCGGCGCCGTCGGCGCCGCCCGGCGCGAGGGATTGCTCTCCCTCAGGAAAGAGGGAGAGGCCTGGTACGTCGAGGCGCTCTCCCTCGGCCCGCCGGACTCGGCTCCTTTGGCATTCAATCCCTATTCGAGCGCCGTCGCCGCGGGGCGCGCTCCCTAGTCCGAGCGAACGAGGAAAAAATGGCGACTAACCTGAAGCGGATCGAGAAGGAGTTCATCCTAGGCTCTGCGAGGGACGATAAGATTCCCTTCCTGCTCATAGCCGGCTCGGGCGAGTGGCCCTGCCTCATCACGTCGATGACGGCCGACGGCATCGCCTTCTCCCACGCGATGCCCCTGCGGCTGCTAAGGCGCAGCCAGATCTACGAGTTCCGCTTCATCTACCGGGAACAGCCCATGGCATTCCGGGCGAGGATCCTCGAGGTCAAGGAATCGAGCGTCGTCACGGAGCTTCCCGAGGCGGTCTACAAGAACCTGGGCCGCCGCTACAGCCGCCGCGCGCCGCCGACCGAGCTCGGCGTGTCGTTTTCCTTCAAGGGCGACCGCTACGAGCTCTCCTTCCCGACCACGAGGGAATTCGAGCCCGTCGTCGAGCCCGAGCTCGACTCCGCCTTCGATCCCCACGACATCCGCGCCCTCGTGCGCGAGTTCAACGAGCGCGCCTCGGAATTCGCCTCGGAACGGGCCCTGCGGATGTTCAAGGATAGGCGGCCGGAGACCCAAGAGGAACGGCTCATTGTCCGCACGGGCAAGATCTACTTCCTGCCGACCTCCGTCGGCGGATTGCCCACGGCGGATCCCTACGTCTCCCCCAGGATAGTGACCCGCGACGTGTTCGCCGAATTCTTGCGCTATGAGGAAGTCCGGGAGGATCTCGTGGCGGACGAGGTCCTCCGCTTCGAGCGGAACAAGAAAGCCTCCGGCATACTCTCCGAGCTCATGGTGCCCCTGCTCTTCCAGGAGTACGTGATCGGCTACGTCTACCTGGTGAATACCCAGGCGGGGAAGCCGCCCTTCGACCTGCCCGTCCTCGAGACCTTCCACCAGTTCGCGAAGGTCCTCGCCTACTCGCTGAAGGTCAACGGCTACTTCCGCAACGCGCCGAAGAAACCGCGCGATTTCGCCGCCGACGTCATCGACATAAGCGCGGGCGGCCTGCTGTTCTCGAACTCCTCCCGCGACCTCTCCACCTCCCTCCTTCCCGGCAGCGACATGGAGCTCTCGATAAAGGCCAAGGGCAGGACCGTCAAGGCCCTCGCCTCCGTCAAGCGGGTATACAGGGACGCCTCGCGGAGCTATTTCGGCGTGGAGTACGCGGAGGTATCGCCCGAGGACTTCCGCTTCCTCTTCGAGTGCCTCTACGGCCGAGGCTTCACCGACGAGGACGCCGTGGGCATAGAGGGCCTCGGCCCCAAAGCCTCCCAGAAATAGCCGAGAAAAGGACGGTATCCATGGCCCTCATCGCCAAGCCGCTGCGCGGCCTCTTCATCGGGCTCTTCGCGGCCTTCACCCTCTTCGGCACGTCCATGACGATAGTCGGCGCGGCGCTGCCGAAGATACTGCGCGACTTCCATTGGCTCGACGGGACCGTCGGCGCCGTGATCGCATCGGCCGCGGCCGGCTACGTCCTGGCGAGCCTCGCCTCGAGCGCGGTGATGAAGCGCCTCGGGGCCAAGGCTACCCTGCTCTGCGGGTTGGCGGCCTGCGTCGCCGGCCTCGCTTTCTTCGCCTCAAGCCCCTCCTTCCTCGCGAATCTCCTCCTCAACGCCCTCATCGGCGTGGGCCAGGGACTGATCGAGCCGGTCGTAAGCTGGGCGGCGCTCAGGATGGACGACGAGGGCACGGGCAAGCCGATGAACCTCATGCACGGCGCCTTCGCCATTGGCGCGGTCGCAGGCCCCGTCGCACTGGGCCTGCTGATGACGACGGGCCTGGACTGGACGATGTTGTACAGAGCGATAGCTGCCCTCTTCGCGCTCATCGCGCTCGCGCTCGCCGCCTTGTCATTCTCGCCCCTCGGCGAGACGCACGCCGCGGCGCCGGCGAGGGCCGGCGAGCCGGGTAGCGCTCCGAGGGCCGCGTCGAAGGGAGCCGCCTATTGGCTCGGCTTCGCCTGCCTCCTCCTCTACGTCGGGACCGAGATCGGCATCTCCAACTGGATCGCGGAATACTTCGTGCGCATCTTCGCCGCAGGCCCTGCCTTCGCCTCCCTCACCGTCTCGCTCTTCTGGATCGGCCTGCTAGCCGGGCGGCTAGGGGTTCCCGCGCTGTACAAGGGGAGGCGCCAGGAGTTCGTGCTCGTGGCGAGCTCCATCCTTCTCGTAGCCTCGACGGCCGCGCTCTGCGCGCTGGGCTTCGCGTCGGGGCCGGGAGGCGCGCTCTGGGCCCCCGCCGCCGCGACCCTCCTCGCCGGGTTGGGCTGCTCCATCATCTACCCGACGGTGATCTCGCTTGTGGGGATCTCCTGCAAGGACGCCCAGGCCGAGGCCGTGTCCCTATCGATATCGGGCGGCGGGGTCGGCCTTTTCGCCTTCCCCTTCCTTATGTCCTGGATCGCGCAGGCCTTCGGTATCAGGGCCGGCTTCGCGAGCTACGCCCTGATCGCCGCGCTTACCGCGGCCTCCTGCGCGGTTCTGGCGAGGGCTTTCGCCAAGGAGAGGAGAGGCGAGGCCGTCCGATAGGTTTCATTTCCATTATCGAGAGGAAAATGGATGACGGAGGTCGAGTGAATCCGCCGAGCTACGCCAAGCTCCGCTAGGCCTAGCCCAATCTCGGCTCGCCTTTATTAGCGTTACTTCGCGTATGTTTGCGGTTTTCTTTCGTGCGATGGCAGCAAGGGCCTTTTGCGCGACTAGTATTTGAAGAATCGAAGGGGAGAGGCCATGAGCCCCCTCCTATTTCTCGCTTTCGACCTTCACTCCGCGCCTCTTCTTCGGGAAGCGCTTGAGCATGGCGACGACGTTGCGCTTGGAGTTGAATACGAAGCCGCCGTCCCAGTACTCGAGCGCCGCGAAGAGGGCGTTGCCTCCGTCGTTGTCGTCCGCGCGCTCGCCCCGGAAACTGACGTACTCGGCGAGGGCCTCGAAATCGTTGCCCTCGAGGAGGACCTGCCGCTTGCGGTTGAACTCGTTCCACTTCTCGAGGTCCTGGAAGCCGGGGCCCTCGTCCTCGACGATGAGGTGGGCGTGCTCGGGGCTGAAGTCGTACCAGACCCTCACCTTCTTCTCGGGGTCGCACTTGTTGCCGTGCTTGACCGCGTTCTTGATCACCTCGCTGATCTGCTGCTCGAGGAGGTTGATCTCCTTAATGTCCGGAGGCGCGGACTGGACGATGAGCAGGGTGAAATAGCGGATCTGCCGGAAGTCGGAGGGGAATTCCTTGTGGAGCATGCCCGTCTTCTCGAAGAGGGGGGAATTCTCGTTTACCTGGATGTCCTTGGCGGCCGGGGCCATGCTACGCCTCCATCCGCTTGAGCGCGTCGTCGATCGTCGGCGTGATGGGGAAATAGCCCATGAGCTTGGTGAGCTCTATGACCTTCTTCACCGAGCCGTGGATATTCGTGATCACCAGCTTGAAGCCCATCTTCTTGATGGTCGAGCAGATGTAGATGAGGGCGCCGATACCGCTCGAGTCGATATAGTCGACGTTCTCGAGATTGATGATGAAGCGCTCGACCTTCTTTTCAAGCATCTTCATCACGAGTTCCTTGAGCTTGTACGAGTTGTACAAGTCCATCTCGCCGTTGACGTCGATGATGTAGCTCTCGCCGTTCTTGCGGATCTTTAAGTCCATTCGCTCCGCTCCTCGATGGTCATGCCTTGGATCTCTTCATTACCAGTACTGTCCTATCGTCGTGCGGGCGAGTCTGCCCCGCGAAGCCGAGGAGGTCTTCCTCTATCCTCGACGCGATCTGGCTCGGGCTCGAGGCCCGCGCGCGCTGGACTACGGCGCCGAGGTTCTTGCGCCCGTATTGCTTTCCCTGCGGGTTCATCGTCTCGACGATCCCGTCGGTATAGAGCACGAGTATGTCGCCCTCGCCGAGGGCGAAGCGCGTGGAGCCGTAGACAGTGCCGCGCTCGACGCCGATGGGAACGCTCTTCGCCTCGACCGTCTCGAGGTTCCCGTCCGCCGCGCGGCAGATGAAGGCCGGCTGGTGGCCCGCATTGGCCAGCTCGACCGCACCGGATGCGGAGTCGACGGCGGCGAGGCACAGCGTCGCGTAGTGGTCGAGGTCCACCTTGCCGGTGATGCCGCGGTTGACCCACTGCAGGAGCGTGGCGGCGTCCTTGGTGGACGCGGTGATGAGCTGGAGTATGGACCGCACCATGACGAGCACGATGCTCGCGGCGACGCCCTTGCCGGCCACGTCCCCGACGGCGACGACGGCCTTGTCGCCCTTGGTGGGGATCACGTCGTAGTAGTCGGAGCAGACTCCGCGCGCCGAGCTTGCGAAGACACCGAAGGCTATCCCGCGGACCTCGGGGAGCTTCTTGGGGACGAGGTTGGCCTGGACGTCCGCGGCGATGTCCGCCTCCCGCTCGATGTCGCTGCGCTCGGCCGCCTCGAGGAAGGAGAAGGAATTGGCGACGGCGATGGAGCCGAAGTTCGCGAGGAGCTTGCAGCGGTCGAAGTCGCGCTCCGAGAAGCTTCCCTCGCCGGTCTTGACGACCGACACCGCGCCGATGATCCTGTCGCGGACGATGAGGGGCGACGCGATGAAGGCTCCGGACTTCAGCCAGGCCTCGTCGCCGTTGTCCGGCAACGGGGAATCGGGGCCGGCTTGGGGAACGAAGACATGCTTGCCGGTCCTCGATACCTCGCCGAGGATTCCCTCGCCGAGCTTGAAGCGCGCGTGGCGGACGAAGGACACGACGCGATCCTGGGTCTTGGGCAGGTTCTCGGGTAGCTTGAAGGGGGGCGGATAGGCGCCGCAGATGGCCCTTATCGAGACCGTCTCCTCGAATTCGTCGGCGAGGAGGAGGGCGCCGCCGTCGGCTCCCGTGCGGTCCACGACGGTGCGGATCATGTTGTCTACGACGTCCTGGAGGAAGGTCTCGCTCCGCATCGCGGTGCCGGTGGATAGGAGGAGGTCATAGAGAGAGTCTACCGACTCCTCGTAGTAGTCGACCGCGCTGACCAGTTGCCCCTGGATTATGTCGACGAAGATGAGGGCGACCGCGAAGAGGAGGCCGTAGAACGCGGGCTCGACGAGCAGGAGGAAAAGCGGCTGGCCGGTGCCGAGGAGGAAGCCGGCGACGACGTAAACGGTCGAGCCGACGGTCAGGGGCAGCCAGGTTTTTAGCGAGAGGCTGCGGGCCGTCGTGTCGGCCTGGGCCCGGAAGAGCAGGGGGAGGAGGAGGAGGCCGAGGATCGGTACGAGGGCGGCGAGCCGGAGCAGGTCGGCGCCTAGGCCCAGGTCCAAGCCGGAGGCCTCGAGAACCAAGGCGATGAAGGCGACGAGGCCTAGGCCCTCGATTGTCCAGAAGGGCCAGCCCAGCCGGAAGGGCTTGATGCAGATGAAGAGGAGGAGGCCGAAAAAAACGAGATCGCCCGCCCCGAATAACGCCGGATTTGGCAGGAAGGCGGAAACGACGTCGCGGAGGGCGAGAAAGCCGGAGACGAGGGCGTAGCCCGTCATCGCGCCCTCGGTATCCTTCTTTCGCAAGAAGAGGAATACCTCGATCAGGACTGCCGCGAGGACGAGCTTGGCGAGCAGAGGACCGCCCAGCACCTTGATTATGCTATCCCACACCGTAGGGTTCCTCTTTTATGTAGTGGCGGGGGCCCGTTAATTGCCTGCCTGGATGGCCAGTGTAGCATTCACGATACCCGGAGTCAAGTTTTTACCGCTGGACGAAAGCCGCGGAATGGTGACAATTGTATCGATAGGCCTCATTTCGGAGGGGGATCCCGTGATCGGACTCTTCATGAAGATACCATTCCACTCCCAGCTCCGCGCCGCCGAGCCACGGCTCGCGGCCGAGCTGGCGGGAGCGGTGGAGGAGGTCGTATCGGCCTTCGCCGCGACGAGGCAGGCCACGGAGGAGTCCTTCCTCCTCACCTTCGACGAGAATTCGAGGCCCTGCAGGCTTCGCGCGGCCGAAGCGGCGCGAGCCCTGGCCCAGAAACTGTCCGGAATCGGTCCGAGGCTCCACGGCTGGTCCCTCCTCCTGGACTCGGGAGCGGCGGACGCCGAGGATTCGCTGCGCGCGGTCAAGCGACTTTGGTTCGGGATCCAAGCCGACGGATTCTACATTTCCCCGCGCTCGAAATCCATTTTCGCCGATTATTTCCTCTTCGGAACCACCGGCGCCGATGCGGAGGGCAGGGGCTGCATCCCCGTCCTCGACTCGGTATACGCGCGCCCCGCCCTCCCCCCTTGCGGACCCGCCGACGAGGCGCTGGAGGAGGCCTCTTCCCAGGCCATCGACCGCCTCGTCGACGCCCTGGGGGAAATCGGTGTCGCCCAGAATTCAGACCAGGCCCTGGCCGTGCTCGGGCCGGGAAGGGGCCCTTCCCTCTGCATAGACGCGGCGCTTTCTAAGCTCTATCCCGATTCTCTCGAGCGCTTCCTGCGCCTCTCCGCCTCCGCGGTGGAGAGCGCGCCTTACGGCCCCGTCGCGAGCGCCTTCGCCGCCTTGGTCTCGCCCAAGAAGGGAGTCTCGGGCCCCGGATCCCTCCTCTCGGGCGCGGAGCGTGGCCTCCTCGAGGAACTCGCTCCCATGCTCGATTTCTTGCAGAGGTCGCCGTATCGGAGCGGGTACTCGGCGCAGATCGGGGTGCGGCTTCGCCTCTGCACCGCCGCCGCCCTGAGGTTCTACGCGAGGGAGATGCGATCGAGCGGCCTCCCCGCCTTCGTCCTGCTCGAACGCGTAGATCGCTTCCCCGAACCGAGCCTCGAGCTGATCCTCAGCCTGGTAGCCGAGAACCTTTCCGGGGAGGGCCTCGCCATCCTCGCGGCGGGATCCGAGCTGCCGCGCTATTGGGCGGGCGCGGCCCCCCGGACATTGGAGGCCCCGGGGCCCAGTCCCTCGGCCATCGCCCAGGCCGCCCTGCGCTACGCCGAGGAGCTTCGGGCTCCCGGCGGGGCGGCGACGCTCGCCCTGGCGGCCGCCGGCGATCCCCTCCGGCTCAAGCTCGCGGTACGCCTCCTCGCCTGCGACCGAGGCTTCTCGCCCGCCGCCTCGACCGAGACCCTCGCCGCGCGGGCCCTCGAGACCTTCCCGCGCGAATTTCCGGAGCTGCTCCTCGCCCTGCGCCTGGGCGAGGAGACCCTGACGGACGAGTCGATGGAGAGTTTCCTCCGCGACATCGGCTACGTGGCGGGAGTCCGCTCGCCCGTATACGGAAGCCTCGCGGCGCTCGGCTACATTACGCGCGGAGAGCGTCCGCGAATAGCCGCTCCCGTCGCCGCGAGCGTTCCCGAGCAGGTACTGCCCGACGGGGGAGCCGCCTTGCGCGGCGACTTCGCGGCGCGGCTCCTCCACCTCAGGGAGCAGGGCCGCATCATCCCCTCGGGCGCCCTCTACAGGCGGATGCTCGCGGATTCCAAGGACCTCCTCCGGGGAGAGGCCGGGAGCAGCGCCCTCGCGATGGACTGTATCTCGGCCGACGCGGTCTACGGTCCCTCCGAACCGCCCGGATCCGGGGTCCTGGAGACGCCCCTCGCTCCGATGGCCGATTTCCTCCGTGCCAGCTCGATCCCCGACCGGGACAGGAGCCTCGCCGCCCTCGAGGCCCTCGAAACCTCTTCAGCAAGGCTCGGGGACGGCGGCGAGCTCGCCTCCGCGGTGACGGCCCTCGCGAGGGCGGCCTTCGACTACGCCGAGGGAAGGGCCCAGGTCGCCGCCTCCCGCGCGAAGAAATCCCTGATGCGCCTCCACGCGCTCGGCGCGAGGAAGGTCGAGGCCAAGGCGCATCGGATCCTAGGCCTCTGCTCGCTCGCCCAAGAGCAGGTTCAGGAGGGCGCCGACTACCTCGGGAACGCCTACGAAATCGCGGCGGGGATCCCCGAGCCCCTCGAATGCATATTGGCCGCGACCGCGGAAGCCGCCGCCGCCTTCGCCCTCGGCGACCTGGGGAGGGTCAGTTCGAGGGCGGACGCCGCGGCCGACTGGGCCGCCTCCTCCTTCCGCGCGGACTGGGAGTCCGCCTGCGCTTTCATCAAGGGCCGGGCCGCGCTCGAGATAGGCCGCTGCGAGGAGGCGGAGGCGAATTTCGGCCGGGTCCGCACGGTCGCGCGCGTGTATGGCCAGGCGGAAGCCTCGAGGAGGGCGGAGATATGGACGGGGCGTGCCGCCTCCTTCGCGGGCGAGTCCATGAGGGCGAGGGAGATGCTCAGGCGGTTCGGCGACGACGCCGAGGCGCTGTGGTTCCTCGCCGAGCTGGAGGCCTGGGAAGGCGCCCCGCGCGAGGCGGTAGCCCTGGCGGACGAAGCCCTCTCGATAGCGCCTCCGACAGCCTTCTTCCCCGCCGAAGCCTTCGACTGGGGCTCGGGTTTCGCATCGCTGGAGGGGCGGGCGGTCGGGTTTTTCGGGAAGCGCAGCTATCTCAGGGACCAGGTCGAGGCCTTCAGGGAATTCGCCGCGGGCATGGCCGACCCCGAGGGCTCCGGCCTCGCCTGCGCGGCCAGGCTCGCCGCCCTCGCCAGGGAGGATCGCCTCTCCGCCCTCCACCCCGCCGCCCACCTCTATCTCTTCTACCGCTACCTCATCCTCGAGCGAGTGACGCCGAGCTCGATGGACGGGGCGACAGCGCTCAGCAAGGCCTTCAAGGCGCTGCAGATGAGGTCCACTCGGATGGGAGAGGCCTCGCTCAAGGACGGGTTCCTGGGAGCGAACCGCTGGAACAAGGCCCTCATCGACGCGGCGCGCTCGCGGAAGCTCATTTGACTTGACCGCCCCCGGCCAGGGCGCCCATACTCCCGCCGTGCGAGAGCTGGATGCCGCCTGTTACCACGCCGCGAGGGGCTTCCTCTCTCTCCTTCTCGACGAATTGCCCGAGCGAGACCGCGTCGACGGCGAGCTCGTCACGGTGCTCGGCTCGGCGCGCGCGGCGCTGACCGGGAAGCCGCGACCCTACTGGACCCGTAACGTCTGGGAAAAGCCCCTGCTCGTGGAATTCGCCTCGGTCGGCGAGGCGGCGAAGGCCCTGCGCTCGATCCAGAGGAATTGGGCCTACCTCCCCTCGCGCCTCCACCGCCGCGCTGCCCTCATCGCGGACAAGCTGCCGCCCCTCCCCTCCAAGCCCAAGGCCTTCCCCTTCGTTCCGCCTAACGTTCCCATGGGCGCCTTCACCCTCCTCGACGAGAACACCATGCTCGCCAGCCCGCTCTGCTCGAGCCCCTTCCCCAACGGGGAGTTCGAGTTCGAGGAGGACAGGGAGGGGCCGCCCAGCCGCGCCTACCGCAAGCTTTGGGAGGCGCTCGTCGTGGCGGGCGCACACCCGGCCGCGGGGGAGAAGTGCGTCGACGCGGGCGCGTCGCCCGGGGGCTGGACCTGGGCCCTCGCGCGCCTCGGGGCCGATGTCCTCGCGATCGACCGGGCGGACTTGGAGCCGCGCGTCGCGGAGCTGTCCAACGTCCGTACGATGCGCCACGACGCCTTCACGCTTAAGCCGCGAGACCTGGGCCGCGTCGACTGGCTGTGCTCGGACGTAATCTGCTACCCTCCTGCGCTCTTCGAGTGGGTATCCTCCTGGCTCGAGTCCGGGCTCGCGCGGAATTTCATCTGCACGATAAAAATGCAGGGAGCGGGCTTCGACAAGGCCACGACCGATCGCTTCGCCTCGATCCCGGGCTCCAGGATAGTCCACCTCTGGCACAACCGCCACGAGCTTACGTGGATAAACCTTGGCAAGGACCGCACGGCCTGAAGGCTTGGCTTGCGGCGGCGCTCGCCTTATAATCCCGGCTAATGGACGAAAACAGGCGCGTGGACGAGAGGTACTCGGTCTCGCTGTACGTGGAGCGGATCGAGCCGGTAGAGGCCCCGGTGCGGATCGGCAACCTGAGCGCATCCGGCTTCCTCGTGCGCGGGGCGGTCCTGGCGGGGCAGGGCGGCGTTTTCTGCGCGACCTTCCGCGTCCACCCGGCCTCGGGCGACGTTCGCGTCACCACCAGGGGAAGGGTCATGAACTCGCGTCTTCGCGGAACCGAGATCGAATACGGCATCAGGATCGAGGGCTTCGGCAGCCCCGAGGAAGAGAAGGCCTACCTGGCCTACGTGCGGGAGCTCTCGCTCAAGAAAGCCTAGTCCCCGCGTCCCGAGGATCCCGCAGGAGGCGCCTCCGAGGCGGGGGCCTCGGCGAACATCTCGTTCAGCTTCCCGAAATACTCCGCGCCTTCGGCCTCCGTGAACTCGGCCTCCCCCAGGCAATTCTGGATGAGGTGGGGCGGGATCTCCTGGAGGAAGGGGCTGGGGACGCAGTCCATCGTCTGGTTCTGCTTGCGCCGGCGCAGGCAGGCGCTCACGAGGAGGCGCCGACGGGCTCGGGTGACCGCGACGTAGAAGAGGCGGCGCTCCTCCTCGAGGTTGCCCTCCCCCTCCTCGAGCGCCCTCGCGTGGGGAATGATGCCGTCCTCGCAGCCTGCTATGAAGACGATCTCGAATTCCAGGCCCTTAGCCGCGTGGATCGTCATGAGGTTGACCTCCCCGCCCTCCTCGTCCTCGATGTCGTCGCGCGTGATGAGCGACACGCGGTTGAGCCATTCGAAGATGCCCGGCGACAGGTTGTCCGGGTTGGTCTCCCAGTCCTCGATGGATTTCATGAGGATCTCGAGGTTGTGGAATTTCCACTTGGCGGCCTTTTCGCTCTGCTTGTTCTCCTCGACGAGGTAGCCCCAGTAGTCGATCGCGTCGACGAGCTGTCTGACCTTCGCGGCGATGCGCTTCTTTCCGAGGAGCTCCTCGCGATACTCGTCGATGAGGTCGAGGAAGGCCGCGATGTCCGCCACCGCCTTCTCCGAGAGGCCGCCGAAGGCTAGGCCGCTCGCGCTCTCCGCAGCGCCGGAGGATAGGCTGAAGCCCTCGCCGCCGCCCTCGGCGGCCAGGGACGCGCCCGTCCGCACGAGTTCCATCGCGGCGCGAAGGGACGAGTCGTGCGCCCTCGAGATGGCGTTGAGCTTCTCGAGGGTAGTCTTGCCGATGCCTCGCCGTGGGGTATTCACGATCCTGAGGAGATTGACGTCGTCGTCCGGGTTGGCCACGACGCGGAGGTAGGAGATGATATCCTTGATCTCCTTCCGGCCGTAGAAGGAGGTCCCGCCCGACACGCGATACGGCACTTGCTCGGCGAGGAGGGATTCCTCGATGCGCCTGGTGAGGTTGTTCGTCCGGATGAGTATGCCGAACTCGCCCCAGGGCACCCGGTCCTTGAGCTTGATCTCCTTGATCATCCTCGCGATGAACTCGGCCTCCTTGCCTTCGTCCTCCGGCGTGTACAGCTCGATGGGAGCGCCGCCCGCGCCCGCCTGGGTCCAGAGCGCCTTCTCCTTGCGGTTCTCGTTGTGCGCGATGATCGCGTTGGCCGCGTCCAGGATCGTCGCGGTGGAGCGGTAGTTGCGCTCGAGTTTCACTTCCTTGAATCCCGGGAAATCCCTCTCGAAGAGGCTGAAATTCTCGAAATTCGCGCCGCGCCAGGAATATATCGACTGATCGTCGTCCCCGACTATGCACACGTTGCGCGACGCTATATGGCGCATGAAGCGGTATTGCATCAGCGAGGTGTCCTGGAATTCGTCGATCATCATGTAGCGGTAGGTCTCGCGGTACCTTTCCGCGATCTCGGGATGCAGGTCGAAGATGTCGATCGGCAGGACGATGAGGTCGTCGAAATCCACCGCGTTGAAAATGCGCAAAGACCGCCTGTATTCCTCGTAGAGACCGCGATAGGCATCGTCCGCCTTGGACCAGGGGCGCTGCTCGGAGCGGATCTGCGAGAAGAGCGCGCCGACCTTGTAGGCGTCGAAGGCGTCCATCTTGAATCCCAGCTCCCGCGCGCAGTCCTTGATGAGCTGGTTCTTGTCGGCCTCGTCGTAGATCGAGAAATTGTCCTTGAAGCCCAGGACCGCGATCTCCTTGCGCAAGATTTTGACGCCGAAGGCGTGGAAGGTGGATACGGTGAGGTCGCGGAGCTTCTTCGCGGTGATCGAGCGGACGCGGTCGGCCATCTCGCGCGCGGCCTTGTTGGTGAAGGTGAGGCCGAGTATCGAGTGCTGCGCTATGCCCTGATCGAGCATGTAGGCCATGCGGTAGGTGATGACCCTGGTTTTCCCTGACCCGGCGCCCGCGATGATGAGAAGGGGCCCCTCCACGCAGGTGACCGCGTCGTACTGCTCGGGATTGAGCTCCGCCTCGTAATCGATCCGCATCGGACCCGGACTATAGCCCGGCTCCCCCCGCGTGGACAATGGATCGGATGCGGGATGCAAGGCCTTTCGGATCCCTGTCGATCCATTCGACGCCGGGCAGGGCGCGGAAGAAGGTCATCTGGCGCTTGGCGTAGCGCCTCGTATCAAGCTTTATCCGCGCCGCGATCCCCGCCGAGGGCGCGAAGGCTCCTTCGGCATCGAAGAACTCCCTGTAGCCTATAGCCCGCATCCCCGGCTCTCCCGGCGTGTGGCCGGCCTCCCGGAGGGCGGACACCTCATCGGCGAGCCCTGCGGCGAGCATGGCGTCGACCCTGGCGGCAATCATCGCGTCGAGCTCGCCCGGAGGCGGCGCGAGGGCGAGCACGGCGAA
>JANXYQ010000128.1 GCA_025355995.1 Spirochaetaceae bacterium
TGAGCTCGTCGCAGATTGGGATCTTCTCCTTGCCGATGCAGGGTATGCCCGCGGCCTTGATCTGCTCCTCGAGGAAGGGATCGAGCTCCTCGATGACGTAGAGGGTCCTCACCTTCGAGGCGAAGTCGCGGATCAGTCCCATGGGAAGGGGGAAGGTCAGGCCCAGCTTGAGGTAGGAGGCCCCCTCGCCGAAGACTTCGCGGGAGTAGGCATAGGCGGCGCCCGAGCTAACGACGCCTATCTCGGTCCCGCCCATCTCGACGCGATTGAGGGCGCTCGAGGCGCCATGGGCCGCGATGGCTATCAGCCTCTCCTCTACCTTTCGGTGCATGACCCGGGCCTTGGACGGGACGGGATCATACTTCGCGAAGTTCTTCTTGTACGGAATTCGCGGGACCTCCCTGCGCTCCCCGAGCTCCACCGCGGACTTGCCGTGGCAGATCCTGGTGGTCATGCGGAGCATGACGGGCGTGTCGAACCTCTCCGAGAGCTCCAGCGCCGCCGCGACCATGTCCTTGGCCTCCTGGGAGTCCGAGGGCTCGAGCATGGCGATCTTGGACGCCCGCGCGAGATGGCGGTTGTCCTGCTCGTTCTGCGAGGAATGGAGGCCGGGATCGTCGGCGGAGACGAGGACCAGGCCGCCCGTCACGCCCGTGTAGGCCACGGTAAAAAGGGGATCGGCGGCGACGTTGACGCCGACGTGCTTCATGGCTGCGAGGGCCCGCCCTCCGAGCAGGGAGGCGCCGATGGCCGCCTCGAGGGCCACCTTCTCGTTGGGCGCCCATTCGGCCACGATGTCCTTCGCGTAGTGCTCTCCGATGTTCTCGAGGATCTCGGTGCTCGGCGTCCCCGGATAGGCCGAGGCGAAGGATACCCCGGCCTCCCAGGCGCCGCGCGCGACGGCCTCGTCCCCAGTCAAAAGTCTCTTCATCCATCCCTCCGGAAGGCGGTCTCGCGTCGCTAGGGTCAGGCGAAGCCCTAGCGCGGCGTTAGGCGCGCGGGTTCGAATACGGGAGGAAATCCCTGTATTTGGCGAGGCGCTGGGGAACTTCGCCCATGTTGGCGGGCGGCTTCAGCGAGATGTTGTTGAGATCGTCGCCGTGGCTGAATTTTCCGGAAACCCTCCAGTGCGAGAGCGCAGCGGCCTCCTCGGTGACGACGAAGCGGAGCTTGCCGCCCTCGACCTTCAGGCTGCCCTTCGCGCCGCAGGTGGCGCAGCCCACCTGGTCGAGGGACCCGTTCACCTCGAGGAGTTTTGTGTGGCAGATGGGGCACATACCCTCGTCGCCGATGTACTCGGCCTTCTCGGGAGGCAGCTTGAGGGAGGCCGCGACGTGGGCGCCCGAAGCCCTCGCTCGGGCGAGCATGTCGTCGTGGAGGACGACCACGCCCGGCAGGGCGATCCAGTTGAACAGGTGCTGGTCGACGACCGCCATCTGCATCGGCATGGGGATGATCTGCATCAGCGGCAGGCCGAACTCGGTCCAGTCGCTCCCGCCCACCGCGAACAGGGCGGCCACCCTGGGCTTGAAAGTCCGCGGATCGGGGCCGGTCCCGACGCCCTTCTCCTCGTGGATCTTCTGGGCGATCAAGCGAAAGGCGAAGTCGTGCGAGGGGCCCATCCTGTCGTTCAGCGTCTTGTAAAGCCCGGTCGGGGCCTTCTCGTAGATCGGCGAGCCCAGGACGAGCCCGTCCGCCTCGAGGATCTTGTCGTCCAGCCAGGCGAAGTCGTCCTTGAGCACGCACTTGCCCGATCCGGCCCGCTCGAAAAGGTCTATGACGCAGGAATTGCAGCCGGTGCAGGCCTTGATCTCGAGGTCGGGGACGCGGATGAGCTCGACTTCGGCTCCCGCCTCCTTCGCCCCCATCAGCGCTTCCTTGACGAGTATCTCGGTATTGCTCAGCTTACGGCCGAAGGTCAGGCCAAGTACTTTCATTCGAATCCTCCAATCGATCTCATCCGATGGATGCCGGACCCCGTCCCGGGATCGGCGGCTCCGGAAAGCCTCCCGGTCATTCGGCCTTCGCCAAGTGATCCAAGGCGTCCTCCCTGCTCGAGGCGAAATACTGGCCCCGCTCAATCGCGTTCGCGAGCATCCTCTGGACTCCCCGGACGCCGACGAGGGCGTTCCGCGGCTGGCCGACGCGTTCCCTGAGATAGGCCTCGGAGGCGATGCTCGCGGCCTTTATCTTCTCGGTGGTGAAGGTGTCGCTGATGTCGATGAGGAACCGCGTGCAGCGCTCCTTTACGGCCAGTTCGTGCAAGGGATCGAATAGCGCGAGCATCTCCGCCTCCTTCAGGCCCGAGAAGTCGAGGATGATGATATCCTTGCCCTTGTGCACGATCTTCGTGATGCGCTCGCTCATGATACAGCCTCCTTTTTTTTCTGGCCGAGCAGGGTCCGCGCCAAACGCTCGCCTTGCTCGCTATGGCTCATTTTTTTAGTCCTAGCATTTGGCGAGCCTCTTCCGGCGTCGCGATTTCCTTGCCCATCTCCGCGACTATGCGCTTCGCGCGCTCGACGAATTCCACGTTCGACTTCGCGAGCACGCCTTTCGAGTAGAAAATGTTGTCCTCCATGCCGACCCTTATGTTGCCCCCTAGGGCCAGGGCCGCGTAGAGGATGGGTAGGTGCTCCTTGCCCACGCCGAATGCGCTCCAGGTGGAGCCCTCGGGGATGAGGCCTCTGAGGAAGACGAGGTTCTGCACGGTGGCGGCCATGCCGCCGGGGACGCCGAGGCAGAACTGGAAATGCATCGGGTCCTTGAGCAGGCCCTTCTTCTGGTAGTAGAGGGCGTTGTAGATCATGCCCGCGTCGAAGACCTCGATCTCGGGCTTGACGCCGCACTCGGTCATCGCCGCCGCCAGCTTCTCGAGGAACTCGGGCCTGTTCTCGAAGACCGAGGAGTGCATCCAGTTCATCGTCCCGCAGTCGTAGGAGGCCATCTCGGGCCGCAGCTCGCGGAAGGGCTTCATCCGCTCGTCGTCGCCGAAACCCAGCCCCCCCGAGGTGGTGGTGTTGAGCACGACGTCGACGCCCGAGGCCCTGACGTAGCGCAGCGTCTCCTCGAACTTGTCGTAGCGCATCGAGGCCTTGCCCTCGTCGTCGCGCACGTGGACATGGGCGACGGAGGCGCCCGCGCGGGCGCAGTCCAGGATCTCGTCCGCGATCTCCCGCGGCGTCAGGGGAATGTGCGGCGTGTCCTTCCTCGAAGGCCAAGCGCCCGTCACCGCGACGGTCAGGATCACTTTGTTGCCCAAGTCGCTCATGCGCCGCCCCTTTAGATCATGCCGAAGGGATAGACCCTGTCCGGCGCCCTGTTGAGGTCGCCCTCCTCGATCTCCGCGACGGCGCGGACCATGGAGCCGTCGCCCATGAACCAGCGGATCGGGAAGCAGAAGAACCTGAAGCGCTTGCCGGAGACCTTGTCCAGGTCGCCTCCCAGGTTCTCCACGCCGACGATGCCGTGGCCCAGCATCATCTTGTGGCAGGGCTCCCAGGTGCCCCAACAGCCGATGGCCTCGAGGTCGCCGAATTTCTTGTCGTAGGCTTCCTGGCCGTGCAGCTTGATGTAGGCGAACTTGTCGAACTCGGCGTAAGCCTCCGCGCCGAACCGCTCGGCGTACTCCTCGGTGATCGGCCTGCCGGAGTCCCCGATCAGGTTCATGCGGGTCGCGCCGTTGTTGCCCATCGCCGTGTGGAGCGGATGGTCCAGGGCCTGGCTGTCCATGGCGACGCACTTGACCTTGCTCTCGACGAACCACCGCCCCGCCTCGATGCCGGTGCCGCAGGAATAGTGGTAGTACTCCCTCGAATCGTCGAATTTGCGGTGCATGCCGGTGTTCAGGCAGACGATCATGCCTTCCAGCTCCTTCGGCTTGATGCCTGCCTTCTCGCAGCCGGCCTCCAGGTGCCTCGGCCCGATCAGCCCCCAGCGCTCGACCTCGATGGGAAGGCAGACGGCGTCGCCGGTATAGGCGTCGACGGGCATCTCGTGCGTATAGCGAGCGCGCTTGCCGTCGAATTCCCTCTCCATGACGTGCCGAGGAGCGTCGGCATGGGTGCCGGTATGCATCGTACAGGTTATCTTCTGCGTGAGCACCCCGCCCTTCGCCATGGTGTGCGCGTTGTCGATGACCGGCTTGTCGAAATAGGGCCAGCGGGGAATGTCCGCGCTGAAGGGATGCGTGAGGTCGACGAATACTTTCTTGCCCATGTGCGACTCCTTATTTGCCGTAAATCATCTTTACCAGATGATCGGAGAGGCGCTTCCGGGACGCCGCCCTCCCCTCCTCCGTCCATTCCGAGAAGCCCTTGCCCGACTTGAAGCCGAGCTCGCCGCGAGCGACCATCCCCTTCAGCATCGGCGAGGGTCCAGGCCTGCTCTCTATGCGCGGCAGCACGTATTCGTGGATCGAGAGCGCGAGGTCCAGGCCCACCATGTCGGCGTTCTCGAGGGGCCCGAGTGCGGGCAGCCTCAGGCCGAAGGACAGGCGCACGGCCTCGTCCACGGTCCGGGCGTCCGCTATCCCCTGCTCCACGATAGAGATCGCCTCGCGCCAGAGCGCGTGCTGCATGCGGTTGGCCACGAAGCCCGGCACGTCCTTGTTGCAGCGGATGGGCTTCTTGCCGACCTCGGCCAGCCAGGCCAGGGTCGTCCCCATGGTCGCCTCGGAGGTATCCTCGGCCTTGACGACCTCTACCAGGGGGATCAGGAATGGCGGGTTCCAGAAATGGGTCCCGACAATCCTGTCCCGCCTGGTCGCCCTGGAGGCGATCTCGGTGGGGCTCATCACGGAGGTGTTCGTGGCCAGGATCGCCGTCGGAGGCGTTATGCGATCGAGCCTCTCGAAGAGCACCTGCTTGAGACCCATGTCCTCGGGCACGCACTCGATGACGAGATCGGCGTCGCCGACGGCCTCCTCGAGGGCGCTCCGCGCGGTCACCCTATCGGCAATCAGCTCGGCCTCGCCGCGGCTGACGACATCCTTCGCGACGAGGAGCTCGAGGTTGGAGAGGATGCGCTCGCGGATCCTCTCGGGGCCCACGAAGGCGTCGTAGACCTCGACGGCCCAGCCCTCGCCTGCCGCGTCGGCGGCGCCGGCGAAGACTTGCGCGATGCCGCAGCCCATGAGGCCGCCGCCGACGATCGTGACCTTCCTGGCCCGGCTCATCTCAATTCGCCCAATACCCGCCGTCGACGGCTACGTTCGCGCCCGTCATGAAATCCGAGGCCGCGGACGCCAGGAAGGAGGCGATGCCGACGAAATCGGCGGGCTCGCCGAGGCGGCCGATCGGGAGGCGCTTGAGGAAGTTGGCCGAGACGTTGTCGTCGTGGAACATCCACTCGGTGAGGTCCGAACGAAACACGGTCGGGTTGAAGGTGTTGACGTTGATATGGTGCTCGCCGAGGTCGCAGGCGAGGGACTGGGCCAGGAGGTCGACCGCGGCCTTGGACGTGCAGTAGCCGGTATAGCCCTTCATGCCTCGCTGCGAGCGGGCGGAGGACACCAGGACTATCTTGCCTCCCTTGCCCTGCTTGACCATGGCCTTGGCGACGCACTTCGCGTAGAGGTAGGTGCCGCGGACGTTGGCGTCCATGACGGACTGCCATTCCGCGGTGTCCTGCTGCAGGATCGAATTGGGTATGCTCACCCCCGCCGCGGTGACGAGGACGTTGACCTCGCCGTATTTCGCGACGGTCGCGTCGACGACGCGCTGGACGTCCTCTTCCTTGGCCGGATCCCCGGCGGCGTAGGCGCAATCGATGCCCTCGGCGGCGAATTCCTCGCGAAGGGCCTTCAGCTTGCCCTCGTTGCGGCCGGTCAGCATGACCTTGACGCCCTGGTAGCCGTAGCCCTTGGCGATGGCGGCGCCGAGCGAGCCGGTCGCGCCCGTTACGATGGCTGCCTTGCCGGCCAGCCCATACATGTTCTTGACGGTCTCTCTATCTACTGCGACCTTTTCGGCCATGACGAACTCCTAGTTCGGATAGTTGATGACGACGATCGTCGTCGCCGGGAGATTGGTCTCGTTGACGATCGACCTCCCCTCGTTGGGCCCGATGAAGATCGAATCGTTGGCCCGCAGGACGTGCTTGTTCTTCTTGTCCTTGTCGTATACGGCCACCTCGCCGGCGACGCAGAAGTAGACCTTCTCGGTGGGCGTCTCGTCGTACTCGGCCCCGCCGCCGGGGAGGAAGTGGGACATGCCCATCCAGAACTTCGTGGCCCCCGACTCGTCCTTGCCCTGGAGCCTGATGGCCGTCATGTCGAAGTGCTTGGGCGCCTTGTATGGCGCGCAATCCTTGAGCTCGCGCTTGATCATCTTTTCGCCTCCTTCTCTACGTTCGATCCGCTTTTATCTACGAGGCCCGCCTTCGCCCGCTTGCCCCAGGTGAGGATTACGCCGAGGGCTATGGAAAGTAGCGCGGCGGCCAGGATCCGGTATTCCGAGGGCAATAGGAAGACAAGGGTGTGGACGGGAATCCAGAAGAGGGGGATCGTCTTCCCCACGACGAATCCCAGGAAGCGCTTCCAGTCCACCGCGGCGACCACGTCGCCGAAGGCGCGCCTCCCGCCTTTCGAGCGGTCCTCGATCCATGCGTCGCTGATCCGGTGCGCCGCCATGAAGACGGGGCCGAAGGTCAGGTTCATGATAAAGCTCGTCCAGAAGGCGACCAGGAGGCTCCGCGGCCAGCCCTCGCCGCCGATGGGAAGGAGGCCCTTGGCCCCGGCGCCCTGCACGCCCGTATTGAATAGGGAGAACATGAGGACGACGAAGACGCCTACCATGCCCCAGACCAGGGACTTGGCCCAGAGCCAGGCAGGCCTGCGCCAATCGCCTTCCTCGAGCCTGATGACCAGGAGTTCGCCCATCGTCGCGAGGAGGGCGAATTTTACGAAGCCCATGACATAGGCGTGATGGGCGTTGAAATCGAGGAGGAAGGTCGCGGTCGAGGGCAGGACGAAGAGGGCGATCACCGCCGCCAGCGAGGCCCCCCAGAGCAGGTCGCCCCGCCTCACGACGGCCTCCCGGCCGCGGCCAGGCAGGCGAGGGCGAGGGAACGCAGCTTCGCCGACGCGTCGTCCCCGCGGGAGACAAGGACGATCGGGCAGCGGGCCCCGAGCACGATCCCGGCCATCTTAGCCTTCGCGTAGCGCACCAGGATCTTGCCCATGATGTTGCCCGACTCTATCGAGGGAACGATGAAGAGGTCGGTCTCTCCCGCTATGGCGCTCGCGATGCCCTTGAGCTTCGCCGCCTCGGACGAAGTCGCCACATCGAAGGCTATCGGCCCCTCCACGACGCAGGAGGGGAAGTCGCCCGCCTTCCAACGCGCTACGAGTGCCGCGGCGTTTACCGTCGCCGCTACCTTGGGGTTCACCTGCTCGTTGGCGGCCAGGACGGCGACCTTGGGCTCCTCGATGCCGAGGGCGCGGAGAGCGTCGACCGCATTGAAGAGGATCTGGGCGAGCTGCCCGGCGTCCGGCGCCACATTCATGCCGCCGTCGCTCTGGAACAGGAGCTTGGGCTCGCCTGGCACCTCGAAGGCGGCCAGATGGCTCAGTAGCCGGTCCGTCCGGAGGCCGCGGTCGCGATCCACCACTGCCTTTAGGAAATCGCTCGTGTTAATGGCGCCTTTCATGAGGATATCCGCCTCGCCCGACCTAACGAGACGGACGGCCTCGCCGGCTACCTCTTCGGACGACGGTTGGTGGACGATTCGAGCGTCGCCGGGAAGCCCCTCAGGGCCTGCGGCCTTCTCAATGCTCGCCCGGTCCCCGACGAGGATGGCCTTGGCTAGGCCGAGGCGGGAGGCATCCCGAACAGCCTCTATAACCTCGGGATCCTGGGCTACCGCGATAGCCAGCGTCGCCGCTCTTCGCGTGAGAGCGAGATCCATCAGGGTCTGGAAATCCTTGATCATCCTACTGCCTTTCCCTGGTGATTTTTCCGCCGTTCAGATGTCCACAATGCGAGACACCTGACTGCATGGTGGGCATAATGATAGTAGGGTCACTTTGGCCGCCGGTCAAGCAAAAGTTTATTGGCTTGGCAGAAAGGCAGCATTTTGCTAATGACGAAATAGGTTGTAGGGCTGTTCGGCCTTATAGGATATGGAAGAAACCGCGTATGGATTCGGCGGTCCGCTTAAGGGCGGAGGCGATGCGGTCCTCGTTTCCGTAAAACCGGATGGAGGGCACGGGTATGGAAATGGCCGCGATGATGCCCGAGGGAAGGAGGAAGGCCGCGCCGATGGCGCAAATTCCTTCGGCGTGCTCCTCTAGGTCGAAGGCGATACCGCACGCCCGGATCGAGGCCAGCTCCAGCAGGAGCTCTTCGCGGGTCACCGTGGTCTTCGGGGTGAATGCCGGCAATCGGGCCGGCAGCAGGGGCTCGAGCCTCTCCTCGGAAAGCAAGGAGAGCATGGCCTTGCCGTTGGCCGTGCAGTGCAGGGGGAAGGTGACGCCTACGCTCGAGACGGCCTGGAGGCGTCGAGGCGTCGCTATCTGGTCGATGAAGAGAACCTTATCCTTGTCGAGGACCGCGAGGTCCACGGTCTCGTCGATCTCGACCGAAAGGCCCTCCAAATAGGGCCGCAGCTCCCGGCGCAGGTCGGTGCTCACCGCCGCGCCGAGGGTTGCCAAGCCGAGGCCCAGCCGGACCCTGCCGTTCGGCCCGACCCAGGCGACGAAGCGCTCGGCCTCCAGGGTGCTGACGATGCGGTAGACGGTGGAGCGGGCCAGTCCCGTCGCCTTGGCTATGCTGGCGAGGCTCAGGCCCTCGGGATGCTCGCGCAACGTCCACAGGATGGCGGCCGCCCGTGAAATAACCTGGACGCTATTGGTATCGCGGCCTTCCGCAGCCGGGGCTTCCTGGGATTCTGATGTACTTTTGTCCATAGAGTCTCACTGTATCACCATACGGAACACCTGTCCATAATGCGAACAGAAATATCCGAAGAGCCCCGTATCCCCTCGGTCAAGTCTCTTCAAATGTCCTTATAACTTCCGAGCATAGCCTTGGTAGTAGCCAGCATCTTCTCGAAAAGTCCCTCGGCCTCCCGCGGTGAAAGCGTCATCAGCGGGTCGTTCAGGAAGGCCGGTAGGGCGGCGCGAGCCTCTCCGGCGAGGGCCGCGCGCAGGATGGTCTCGTGGTTGGCGATGTGCCTGGCGACCATGCCTTCGACCGGAGGAGGCAGTCGCCCTGCGACGATGGGCCTGACGGAGTCCCGGGAGAAGAGGGCGTTGGTCTCGACTACGGCGCCCGCTCCCAAGCCCTCGACCTGCCCGCGGTTGGGCAGGTTCGCGTTGGTGACGAAGGAGCCGAGCCCGAGCAGGGCTCTCATGATCGCGACGCCCTCCTCGCCCGAGCGCTCGAGGACGAAGGGCTCCTGGCCTGCGGCCAGCCGCGCCGACTTGACCCGGAGCGCCTTCGCGTTCTCGATGCGCCAGGACACGGGCGTGAGCGAGAACTTCCAGGCGGTCGGCGTCTCGCGGGAGCCCAGGTACCATGGCGGCATGAACTCGGCGAGGTGCCGGTCCCCCGCCGCGGCGATGAGCCCGTAGCGCTTGAAGAGGTCGAACTTGACGAGCGAGGCGGAGGAGAACCAGTCCTTCTTCCAGGCGCCCTCGCCCCCCTCCTCGAAGCCCTCGGGATGCACCGCGATGAAGTCGCGGTAGGCGGGTAAGAGGTCCCTGCCCCGGAAGGACGCGCGATCGATCCAGGTGAAGTGGTTGATGCCGAGGACGTTCACCTCGATGTCGCCCATCGCGGCGCCCTCGGCTCCCAGCGTCTCCCGGGCCGCGGCAGCCAGGAGCTTGCGCGTCCCGAAGACCTCGTGGCA
Organism: Spirochaetaceae bacterium; assembly: GCA_025355995.1. Taxonomy (GTDB): domain Bacteria; phylum Spirochaetota; class Spirochaetia; order Treponematales; family Rectinemataceae; genus UBA1306. Next base: position 9,853 of record JANXYQ010000128.1, read on the forward strand.
GCAGCCGATCGCCTTGATCGCCGGGAAAGCCTCGTAGAGGGTCCTCACGCAGAGGGCCATGGGATTCGTGTAGTTGACGACCCAGGCGCCGGGGCAGCGCTCGCGGATCGCTTTCGCGATTTCGAGGTACTGCGGGATCGTCCGCAAGGCGCGCAGGAGCCCGCCGGGGCCCGTCGTATCGCCCACCGGCTGGAAGATCCCGAGCTCCTCGGGGGCGTGCACGTCCGAGGCCATGTCCTCGAAGCTGCCGGGCAGGATGGACGCGACCACGAAGTCGGCTCCGTCGAGGGCCGCGCCCAAGGAGACGGCGACCTCGTATCGCCATTTGCCTATTACGTCGGGACGCGAGGCGAGGGCGTTGCCTATGCGGGCGTTGGCCTCGGCCGCGGGGCCCTCGATATCGTAGAGGCGCACGGTGCCCGAGAGCCGAGGCTCCGCGGCCAGGTCCGACATGAGCTTCCAGGCCCAGCCCCGCGAGCCGCCGCCCACGTAGGCTATGACTAGGCCGTCCCGGCGGTCGAAGTCTTCGGTTTTCATGGGGGGTATTATATCCGGTAGGGGCGGCGATTGGCAGCCGTCATATGAGGATTCCTGGTCGTCGCGCTGGTGGGCGCGGCCGTAGGCGTCTTCGGCATCGTCAACCTGAAGAGCGTTGGCAAGGCCGATACCTTCCTTTATGAGAACAACACCGGCCCGAAAACTTTCGAAATGTACGTCGGCGAGCTCGCGGCGCACAAGGAAAAAATCGCGATGGCCGAGGGTATTTCGCGTTCGACTGTCATGCTCGTGCGTTCCACGACACTGTTCACGCTGATCGCGCTCGGCCTCGCGAGCTTCGCTTCCATCCTCCTCGGCCTGCTGCTATCCCGATCCATCGCCAGACCCCTCGGCCAGGCCGTGGATATCGCAGGCGCGATCGCGGGCGGCGACCTTCGCAGTGAAGTCGACAAGAGCTACATCGCCCGCAGGGACGAGACCTGGACGCTCGCCCAAGCCTTGTCGGGCATGGTGGCGAGCCTCCGGAACGTGGTCGTCTCCTTCATATCCTCGTCGAACAGCGTGAGCTCGGGCAGCCTGGAGATCAGCTCCACCGCCTAGCAGCTCTCGCAGGGCGCGACAGAGCAGGCCGCATCCGCGGAGGAGATGGGGTCGACGATCCGGCAGAACGCCGACAACTCGATGGCCGCCGAGGGCGGGCGAGGCGGGAAAGGGTATCGCGGTGGCAGCTCGGCGAGCAGGGAACGGACTTCGGGAGTCGATCAGATAGGCACGGCGATCGTCCATCTGGATAGCGTGATTCGGCAGAACGCCTCCGCCTCCGAGGAGCTCGCCTCGGCTCCGCCCGCCCATCCTCGCGACGCGAAGCCAGCGAGAATTTCGGCGCCGGTCCCGAAGGCGAACCCGAGAACCGAGCCCGGGCATCCCGCGACGGGCATCGCGGCCCTTCCTCAGGGCCGGGCACGGGTCGGCATTGTTTCAGTAGTGGACGACGATTGACTCGCCAACGGAAGGGGGGATAGTCTTTCGACCGATCCTACGCAAAAACGGGATGGCCGACATCGAAGAAACCGTCGCATCGCAAGGAAGGAACATGAAAAGACCGAGAACGTCCTCTTCTATCCTGTATGCCATGACCTTGGGGCTCGTCGCCCTCTGCGCGAGCTCGTGCGCGACCAATTTCCCCAAGGACCAGCTCACGCTGGACCTCGCGAACGAGATCGTGCCCGTCTCCTACAATCCGATCGAGAAATCAGTCAAGACAAGGACCTTCTCGTACGAGGCCGGGTATCAGAGCCGAACCGCCAGCTCTTCCGCGAGCAACGGCAAGACTACCGCGACGGTGACGGTGACCATGTCGGCCAACCAGAATTCGCCCATAGGGAACCAGATGCAGGCCATATTCATCAATGACCCGGAATGGGCGGCGATTTCCTCCCTGGTGTTCTCCGTGGATCTCTTCACGGGCTTCGGGTCGAGCAGCACCAGCCTCATGCTCAAGGGCGATACGGAAGTCCCCGTACGCAAATAAGGAATGAAAAAGTGAAAGTCATATCGATCGCCGCCGTCCCGCTCGCCTTCCTCGCCCTGTCCCTGGGCTCCTGCATGAGCCTCCATCAGAAGGTATCCTTCAAGGCCATACCCCGCGACCTGCCCGTATCGGCCTCGTCGTCCCTCCTGGTCGATGGAATGGTAATCGAGTCCGACGCCTTCCGGAACCCCGTTCCCTTCTCGATCCGAAAGGAAGTGAGCATCCCCCTCTCGACGAAGGAGGAAATCGTCGACCTCTATCCCGAGCTCAAGGCGGAGGCGCAGAAGGACGGAGGCAATGCGATCGCGAAGCTCAAGGTCTCGATCCTGAACTTCGACTCGAGCGACTACAACCTCATCTTCTTCGAGCGGGATATGGGAGCGCTGCTGGCCCTCACCGGCGGAGCCTTGGCGATAGAATTCTCGGTGCTGAGCGCGTCGATGCCGGTCGACCCCTACGGAGGCTCGTATGGGAGCACGTCCGGGAACGACGTGCTGAAGGGGATGATCCTGCCCAGCGCGATCGCCGGGGGAGCCGGCTTGGCCCTCTTCGGGGGCAGCTTCCTGCAGGAAAAGCGCGCCAAGAGCGTCTATACGATCGGCCTCGAGGGGCAGTCGGTAAAGATAACGAAGCTCCTCGAGTAGGGGGCCGCTATTTCAGGCTCTTGATGAATCGCGCGGCGGCCTCGCCGTCGGAGGGGACCGCAATCTCGCCCGACGCGATGCGCGCGCGAGCCTCCTCGACGCGGGGCAGGATCGAGGCGAGGCTGTCCCTCAGGGCGGCGTCTATCGCGAAATCGACCGCGCCGTCCTTGAGGCCGAGCGTCCGGGCGCCGGCCTTGACCGTCCCCGTGGAGAACAGTTCCTCTATCAGGCGAGACATCGCGACGTCGGCGCCCTCCCTCATGGACGCGACCACGGGACCGCCGACGGGGTCGCCGCCGGAGCCCATAGCCAGGGCGCCCGCCGCGCGGGCGGCTTCGAAGAGGCCTCGCCCCGAAGCGCCCGCCGCGTGGAAGAGTATCCTCGCCCCCTTCTTGTACTGCGAGTCGGCGATGGCGCGGGCTACGGCCGGGTCGTCGAAGGCGGCCGCGTAGCGGCCGCAATACTGCGCGAGGAGGGCTCCCGGCTTGCGCAGCGCCGGGGCCGCGTAGGCAGCCCCGGCCTGGAAACCGGACTGATAGGCCTCCGTGGCGTCCGTGTCCGCACCCCCGATGAAGCCCAGCTTCGGCTTCGGAGCGCCGGGCATATCCTTGCCGGAGACCATATAGCCGGCGAGGGCGCCGATCAGGAAGGCTCCCTGCGCGTCGTCGAAGGAGAGGCTGGCGAGATTGGGAGCCTCGGGCAGGGCGCCCGCGTCGGCGCCGATCAGGGCGAAGCGCGTGCGGGGATAATCCTTCGCGACGCGGGCGAGGGGCCCGGAAAAGCTCGGCCCCACCCCGACGATCAGGTCGCGCCCCTCTTCTGCCAGGACGCGGAGCAGCTGGTCCCCATCCCTGCCCTCGAGAGCGGACGCCAGGCAACGCGCGTCGAGGCCGGCCGCCCGCCCCTTCGGCTCCTGGCCCTCCGCAAGGTCGTAGATCCTGCCACCCCGTTCGCGCACCTGGCGCTCGAGGCCGGCGTAGGCGAGATCGCCCAACGCGAAACGGCCGGCCACCGCGGCCCGCTCGAGCGCCAGCCCTATCCTCCGGCTCGGCCCGCGGCCGACGCCGGCCGGATCCTTGGAGCAGCCCGCGGCGACCGCCGCGAAGCCCCCCCCTGCGAGCAGTACCGCAAGCAGTACCGCAAGCGATGCCACGAGCGGCGCCCCAGCGCTCCGGCGAACGCTAGCGCTTGCCCGCGTCGTAGATCTCCCCGGCGGCCTTGGGGCCGACCGACTTGCCGCTGAAGACGACGAGGGCTATCGCGGTAAGCACGTAGGGCAGCATGTAGAAGACCTCGAGGGGCACTGCCTTGAGGAAGGGAATGTCTTTCGCGTAGATCGAGGACGCCTGGGCGAAGCCGAAGAAGAGGCCGGCGCCGAGGACCCCGAAGGGATTCCACTTGCCGAAGATGAGGCAACCTAAGGCTATGAAACCCGTCCCGTGGACGGAGGCGATCGTGTATTGGATGTCCTGGGTGAGGACCATCGCCGCCCCGGCCATCCCCGCGAGCGCGCCGGAGATGAGCACGCCCGCGTATCGCATCCTCGCGACCTTGATGCCCATGGAGGCGGCTGCCTGGGGGTGCTCGCCGCAGGAGCGCAGGCGCAGGCCGAAGGGCGTCTTGTAGACGACGAACCACGAGAGGAAGACCAGGAGGATGGCCGCGTAGAAGGGCGGCGACATGTCCTTGAAAAAGAGGGGCCCTATGACGGGTATGTCCGCGAGGCCCGGGACGCTCAGCTTGACCAGGCCCACGGTGAAGGCCTTCGTCCTCTGCTGCTTGAAAAATATCTGGCAGAGGTAGACCGTCAGGCCCCCGGCCAGGATATTGAGCGCGGTGCCGGAGATGACCTGGTCGGCCTTGAGGTTGACGCTGGCGAAGGCGTGCAGCAGGGAGAAGACCATCGCGGCGGCGATGCCCGCGAGTATGCCGATATAGCCGGCGGCCGGGGTGACCGGCTCGAGGAGCACGGTGACCGAGGCGGCCGCGAAACCGCCGACCATCATGATGCCCTCCAGGGCGATGTTCACGATGCCCGAGCGCTCGCTGAACATGCCTCCCAGGGCCGCTATTATGATCGGCGAGGCGTACACGAAGGCGATGGGGATCATGGTCAGGAGGATGCTCATACGCCTGCCTCCGCGGAATCCTCGACGAGCTTCTTGCGGACCCCCAGCTTGCGCACGAGGAAGTCGATGCCGTGCTTCATCGCCACGAAGAGGACGATCGAGGCCTGGATGATGCTCGCGATGTCCTTGGGTATGCCCTGCGACTGCATGAGGGGCTGGGCCGCCTTGAGCATGCCGAACAGCAGTCCCGAGAGGAAGATGCCGATGGCCGCGTTGCCCCCGACGAGGGCCACCGCGATCCCGTCCATGCCGTAGCCCTCCATCGTGGGGAGGACCCTGCCGTAATTGAAGGTGCCCACGGTGAGGATCGCGCCCGCGAGTCCCGCGAAGGCTCCCGCTATGACCATCGACATGACGATATTGCGGTTGACCTTCATGCCCGCGTACTTGGCCGCGTCCTTGTTGAACCCGACCGCGCGGAGACTGTAACCGAAGGTGGTCTTCTCGATGATGAACCAGGAGGCGAGGGCCGCGAGGATGACGGGCACGAAGCCCCAGTTCAGGCGCGAGCCGTTGGTCAAGGCGCTCAACGCCGAGTCCTTGAGCAGGGCGCTCGGGGGGAAGAGGGCGGTCTTGATCCTATCGTAGCTGCCGAAGACGTTGAGGATCAGCAAGTTGTTCAGGTTGAGCGCCACGTAATTCATCATGATGGTCATCACGACCTCGTGCACGTTGAACTTCGCCTTGAGGTATCCGGGTATGGCGCCCCAGAGCCCGCCCGCCGCCATGGCGGCGAGGAGGACGAGGACTACGTG
>JANXYQ010000018.1 GCA_025355995.1 Spirochaetaceae bacterium
GTGCTTTCCTGAGTTTATTGAATCTCGATCCGACAGAGAAACGTGTTTGGCTTAAGTCCTTTCCCACACCTGGTATGAATCGAGCCGCTTATTTGCCGGCCTTCGCCTTAGGTTGAGAGAAGAGAAAACCAAGGTTCGTAACACTACCCAAGGTACGCTAAAGTTCGCGAAAGCAGGGGTCACTTCTACGCAGAATACTTAATTAGCGGCTCCCAGGAACTCCCGTATGCACTCGACGACCAGGGCGTGGTCTTCTTCCTGAGGCAGGCCCGAGACGGTCACCGCGCCCACGAGGCCCGTGCCCTCGAGGTTCACCGGAAAGGACCCGCCGTGCGCCGAGTACTCGAGGCCGCTGACGAAGTACTTCTCCTCGAGGCTGAGCTTCGCCAGCTTGAGCCTGACGCCGGTGAGGAAGGAGGAATGGCCGAAGCGCAGGACCGCCCTCGCCTTGCGCAGCGCCCATTGGTCGTTGTCCGCGCTGGTGCCGTCGAGGGCGCAGTGGAAGAGCTGCTGCTCTCCGCGCCGAATGTCCACGGTGACCGCCTGGCCCCGCGAGCGAGCCTTCTCGGCTATCGCCGCGCCGAGGGCTATGGCCTGGGTATTGGAGAAGGAGGGGAAGCGGAGCTCGGCCTCCTGGGCCTCGATCTCGGCAATCAAGGATTCGAGCTCCGCTTCGTCCATCACTTCCCTCCCATCATCGACGCGACGTCTGCCTTCGCGTCCGTTATGCCCATGATACCGAACTTCTCCACGAGGACGCCAGCCACGCCGGGAGAGAGGAAGCCGGGCAGGGTGGGCCCGAGGCGGATCTTCTTGAAGCCCAGGGAGAGGAGGGCGAGGAGGACGAGGACGGCCTTCTGCTCGTACCAGGCGATGTCGAAGGAGAGGGGCAGGTCGTTCACGTCGGCGAGGCCGAATACTTCCTTCAGCTTGAGCGCGATGAGGGCGAGGGAGTAGGAGTCGTTGCACTGCCCGGCGTCCAGGACGCGGGGGATCCCGCCTATGTCGCCCAGGCCCAGCTTGTTGTACCGGTACTTGGCGCAGCCTGCGGTGAGGATGATCGCGTCCTTCGGGAGCTCGGAGGCGACGTCGGTGTAGTAGCCCCTCGAGGAGGCCCTGCCGTCGCAGCCCGCCATCACGACGAAGCGCTTGACGTCGCCCGACTTGACCGCGGCGACTACCTTGTCCGCCAGGGCGAAGACCTGGTCGTGGCCGAAGCCCCCGACGATCGAGCCGTTTTCCAGCTCCTCGGGAGGCTGGCAGGTCTTGGCCATGGCGATGACGGCGGAGAAGTCCTTCATCGGGTTTCCGTTCCTGTCCGGGACCTGGGGACAGCCGTCGAAGCCCACGACGCCGGTCGTGAAGATCCTCGCCTTCTGGCTCTCCCTCGGCGGGACGATGCAGTTGGACGTGAAGAGGACGGGGCCGTGGAATTTCTCGATCTCGGGGCCCTGGGACCACCAGGCGCCTCCGTAGTTGCCGTAGAGGTTGTCGTACTTCTCGAAGAAGGGGTAGTAGTGCGCGGGCAGCATCTCTCCGTGCGTGTACACGTCGACGCCGGTGCCCTTGGTCTGCTCGAGGAGGTCGTGCAGGTCGCGCAGGTCGTGGCCCGAAATAAGGATGCCCGGCCTGTCCCGGACGCCGGTCTTCACCGTCGTGGCGCGAGGCGAGCCGTAGGTCCCGGTGTTCGCGCCGTCGAGGAGGGCCATGGCCTCCACCCCCATCGCTCCGGTCTCGAGAACGAGGGCGGTGAGCGCGTCGGCGCCGAGGCCGTCGTCGGTGAGCTGGCCCAGGGCGCGGAGCATGAAGGAGAAGACCTTGCGCGAGGATTTCTCGAGCGCGTAGGCGTGCTCGACGTAGGCCGCGATGCCCTTGAGCCCGTAGAGCACGAGGGAGCGCAGGCTCCGGACGTCCTCGTTCTCGATCTCGAGCCAGCCGCCCTTGCCGGCCGCGGCCAGGGCGCGCACCGCGGAGGAATCGGCAGCAGAAAAAGAGGCCGCGTCGGGCACCGCGGCGGGGACTGCGCCGCCCGCGGCGGCGAAGGCGGCGCGGGCCTTGTCGCGCCTCGCAACGGCGGCGAGGATGTTAGTCACGAAATAGTCGGCGGAGAAATTGGCGTTCGTGATCGTGGCGAACAGGCACTTGTCCACGAAGAAGGCCGTGCCCTCGTCGTAGATCCCCTTCTCCTCGCCCTTGGCGGACCAGTAGCCTATGCCCTCGCAGGCATGGATCAGGAGGTCCTGCAGGTTGGCGACCTCGTCCGTCTTGCCGCACACGCCCTTGGCCAGCGAGCAGCCGGAATTCTTCATCGTCTCTTGGCACTGGTGGCAGAACATCGCTCGTACTCCTTCGGCGCGCGCTCCACTCGGCGGGACCGCGTTCGCCTATATCGCTAGAAACTCGCCGCGAGGGCGGAGACCGAAGTGGATTCGAGGGCGGAACGGACGGACTTCTCCACGCGCTCGCACATAACCCGGAGCGCGCATCCGCCCTTGGCGCAAACCGCCCGGCCGAAAAGGCAGTCGCGGCTCGGGAGGCGTCCCTCGACGAGCTCGATCACCTCGAGGCAGCTGATATCCGAGGCCTCGCGCGCGAGCTCGAAGCCCCCCGCCGCTCCCCGCCTCGACGAGAGCAGGCCGCCTCGGACGAGGACCTGCAGCACCTTGGCGAGGTAGCTCGGCGACACGCCGAGCTCGGCCGCGCAGTCGGCGGCGGTCACGCGGCCGCCGCCCGCCGCGGCGAGGGCGAGGGCGTGGATGGCGGCGTTGCCCTTGTCCGAGACGTTGACGATCCTATCCACGGCGGCGCTCCCCAACCTGATCTAGATGGCGGTAATTATTAGGATTCTGGAGTCCGATATAGTAATAAATAAAATTCCTCCTCGAGTCAAGCCCCGGGAGGGGCCGCGCGCTGTACATTAGCCTCATGAGCCTATATGAGACCCTCGCGCCCCTGTACGACCAGCTCTTCCCGGTCGACCCCGCGGCCGCGCCCTTCCTGGATTCCCTGGTCCCCGGCGCGGGGCGGACGCGCCGCGCGCTCGACTCCGGCTGCGCGACGGGGGGCCACGCTATCGCCCTCGCGGATCTCGCCTGGTACGCGGTCGGCATCGATTCCGAGGCGGGCATGATCTCTCGCGCGCGTACCCGCGTCGCGAGTACGCGCGTCGCGAACGGGAGCGCGACCTTCATCGAGGCCGACCTGCTCGAAATCGGAGAACGCTTCAGTAACTGCCTCTTCGACCTTATACTCTGCCTCGGCAACACCCTCCCCCACCTCCCCGGCTCGGGGGCGGCCTCCTTCCTTTCGCAGGCCCGCGGCCTGCTCTCGCCCGGAGGCGCCCTCGTGATCCAGGCGCTCAACTTCTCCTACCCGGGCGTCGGCCCCGGCTTCGCCTTCCCCGAGCTATCCGCCGGGGCGGCGGTCATGCGCCGGAGCTACCGAGCTCCGCCGAGCGACCGGCCCGACTCCTTACGCTTCGTCGTCGAGCTCGAGAGCGGCGGGCGCGCTCAGTCCGGCGAGACGCTGCTGACGCCCCTTAAGCCCCGACGCCTCGCTTCCCTCCTCGGCGAGGCGGGCTTCGGGAACCTAGCCAGCCACCCTGGATGGGACGGCCGCCTCTTCGATGAGGCCAGGGACCTCTTCTACGTCGCCGTCGCGCGGGCTTGAGCTCCGCCCGCTTCGACCGGTTCGGCCCGGGCGGCCCCTCGCCCTCGACGTTCCGTCGCGCCGATCCGAGTCCGGCTCGATCGCCCATCCTTCCTCGTCGCCGCGGTCTTCCCCGGTCTTGAAGAAGGCGATCGCGTTCGTCAGGAGCTCGGCCTGGCTGGCCAGCTCCTCCGCCGTGCTCGCGAGCTCCTCCGCCGTCGTCGAATTGCGCTGAACCACCTCGTCGAACTGCTGCACCGCGGTCGCGATATGCTCCGTGCCCACGGACTGCTCGCGGGTGGCGCTGGCGATCTCCTCGGCGAGCTCCGCCGTCTTGTGGATATCGGGCAGGAGTCCGTCCAGGCGCTTTCCAGCCTCTTCGGCCCTGTTCACGCTGAGGGCGGCGAGTTCCGTGATCTCCCGGGCCGCGGTGGCGCTGCGCTCTGCCAGCTTCCGGACCTCGCTCGCGACGACCGCGAAGCCCTTGCCGGCCTCGCCCGCCCTCGCCGCCTCTATCGCGGCGTTCAGCGCGAGGAGGTTCGTCTGCCTCGCTATCTCCTCGACGATCACGATGCGGCTCTTGATGTCGCGCATATGGACGGCGGTCTCCTTGACTACCGCGCTCGAGCCCTCGGCCTCCAGGCCGACTTTCTTGGCGAGCTTGTCGGCTCCGCCCGAAGAATCGGCGTTCTGCCTCGCGGTGGAAGCCTGCTGCTCGGCGGAGGCCGAGAGCTCCTCGACGCCGGCTGCCTGCTCGCTCGCGCCGCTCGAGACGCTCTCCGCAGTCGCCGAGAGCTCCTCGGCGCCGGCGGAGACCTGGGTCGCGGCCTCGGCGATCTGGATGACTATTCCGGCGAGGGTCTCCCTCGTCGTCTCCGCGGCGTTGACCGCCATGCCTATCTCGTCCGTCCGGCGCGAGGCCTTCGCCAGCTTGCCTGCGGAATCCCCATCGACCCTGAGCTCGCCGCGCGCCAGGCGCTCCACCGTCGAGGTCACGATCATCACCGGCCCGGTTATATACCTGCCGAGGACGCTCGAGGCCAGGACGGCAATGCCGAGGGCCAGGACGAATACGATCAGCAGGTTCTGGACGAGTGCGACCGATTCCTTGTTCAGCTCGACGGTCGGGATCGTGATTCCCATGCGCCACTCGGGCACGCCGGGCACCGCCTTGGCGAACATGGTGATCGCGGTGCCGTCGGGCTTCGTATAGTGGGTCATCGCGGAATCCGAGGCCAGGGCGGCCTGGGCGGCGGTATCGAGCCCTACCCATCCGTCCTTCGCCGAGTTGAGCATGTCGAGCTTCAGCACGTAGTCCTTGTTCCTGTGGGCGATGATGATGCCGCGCCTGTCCATGATGTAGGCATAGCCCTTGTCGCCCATCGTTATGCCAGAGACGTAGGCGCTGAAGTAGTCGATCGAGATCACCGCGCCGACGAGGCCCCCGAGCTTCCCCTTCGGGCCGGCGAAGGGACGGGCGAGGACGAGCACGGGCTGGCCGTCCACCTTTGAGAGGACGGCGTCGGAAACCACCCGCGCCTTTCCTCCCGTCATGATATCCTTGAAGTACTCCCTATCGGATATGTTACCTGCGGCCCCGTCCGAGGTATAGAACCTTCCCGACGGCCCCGCCCACAATACGTAGCGGATCTCGGGCGGCAGGCTCGCCTTCTGGCCTCGCACGAAGGAATCTACGGTCGCCGCGCCCTCGACCATGTCGGGGTCGTTCGCGATGAAGTCGAGCTGGAGGAAGGCTTTTTCCGCCAGGCGGCCCAGCTCGGCGGCCCGGGCGGCGACGATCGCCTTCGCGTCCCGCGAAGTGAGGTCCACGGTCACTCGGTGCGCGACTATCGCGACGGAGACGGCCGAGGCGGCGAGGACGACAGTGACGAGGGCGGTGACGACGAGCGCGACCTTGGTCGCCAGGTGCGTACGCTTTTTAGTCATAGGGACTCTTCCTTTTTTTACGATCGGCCGAGAAGAGCCTCCGCCGATCCCGTAAGGGATCGGCGAAAAGGAGCCGAAGCGCGGCCACCGCGCCGTTCCGAGGCTCGTCCGTTCGAAAGTCGTATCACCCGCGCGAGGGAAGGAAGAGCGAAGATGCCGCGCCGAGGCGCTCCGGGCGATTTTTAACCATACTAAAAGCTTAGGTCATGAATCGCCTTTGTCAACAGCGGGGGAGCGGGGTTTCTCGATAGGAACCGCGGCTCCCTTTTATTGACAGTGATATATTTAAAACTCCTCGAAATCTGAATCCGAGCTCTCCTCGGCAGTCTTGGGCAGGGGAGCGATCGCCCTGCTGGGCGCGCGGGCCTTGGCGACCTCGCCTGTCTTTGCCGCGCTAGCTTTCACCAACCGCGGCTTCGCGACGCGCCTCTCCTCCGTCCCGACCTTGAAGAACCCGATGGTCTCGGCCAGCTTCGTCGCCTGGCCGGCGAGCTCCTCCGAGGTGGCGGCCAGCTCCTCCGAACTCGAGGCGTTCTGCTGGACCACCATGTCCATCTGCGTCACGCCCTTGGACAGCTGCTCGGCCCCGCTCGACTGCTCCCTGGATGCGGCCGCGATCTCCTGGATCAGCTCGGCGGTCTTCCTGATATCCGGGACGAGCTCCTCCAGGCGCTTGCCTGCCTCGCCGGCCACGGTGACGCTCTTGGCCGACAGCTCGTTGATCTCGCCGGCGGCGGTAGCGGAGCGCTCCGCCAGCTTGCGGACCTCGCTCGCGACCACGGCGAAGCCCTTGCCCGCCTCGCCAGCCCGCGCCGCCTCGATGGCGGCGTTGAGGGCGAGGAGGTTGGTCTGCCTCGCGATCTCTTCGATTATGGAGATCCTCGACGCGATCTCCTTCATGCTCGCGACTGTCTGGCCGACCGCCTTCCCGGATTCCTCCGCGTTCGTGGCGACGCGACGGGAGAGGGCGTCCGCCTGCGTCGTGTTGTCGGCGTTCTGCCTGATCGTCGACGCGAGCTCCTCCACCGAGGCGGAGAGCTCCTCGATGCTCGCCGCCTGCTCGTTGGAGCCCTGGGCCAGCCCCTGCGCCATCTCGGAGAGCTGCTCCGAGCCCGTGGAAACCTGACCCGACGAGCTGGAGATGTCGCCCGTAATGGAGACGAGGCTCGCGATGAGGCCGTCGATGGAAACGCCCACCGAGCCGATCTCGTCGTTCCTGGCGGCGATCTTCCTCATGTCGGCCCGGTCGATCCCGGGCAGGCCGAGGTCTCCCTCGGACAGGAGACCCATTGCCTGCACGACCAGCGCGAGCGGCTTCACGATAGAACGCCCGATCAATATCGAGACGAGGATCGCGATCAGAACGCCCGCCCCGAGCGCCACGTAGAGAAGGGCTAGGAGGGCGTCCCTGGTGGCGTTGACTTCCTTGACCGGCACCGCGAGGCCTAGGCTCCAGCCCGGGCTGTTCGCGACCGGAGAGAAGAAGGAAATAACGTCCGTGCCGTCGGGCTTATGGTACTGCATCGCCCCTGCCTGGCCCGCCTGCATGGCCTTGCCCACGGCGTCCAGGCCTTTCCACCCGTCCTTCGCGGACTCGAGGAAATTGAGCTTGAGGATGAGATCCTTGTTCGGGTGCGCGATGATCAACGAGCGTCGGTCCACCAAATAGGCATAGCCGGTGACCCCGATCTTGACATCCGCCACGATGGCGCTCAGCACCTCGGCCTTCATCTCGAAGGCCACGAGGCCGCCCACGGTCCCGTCGGCCTTCTTGACCGCCTTGGCGAGGACGACTACCGGCACGCCCAAGGACTTGGAGATAGCCTCGTCGGCGATGACATAGTCGACTCCGTTCTTCATGATCTCGGCGAAGTAGGCCCTGTCCCCGATATTCCCTTGGCCGTTCGCCGTCGTGAAGTAGGAGCCGTCGGGATAGGCGAAAATCATGTCGCCGCCCTCGGTGGAAGTGGCCTTCACGTATTCCTTGAGCGCCGCCTCGACTCCCTTCCTGTCGCCGGCGCGGACCTGGGGCGAGGCAGCCACGAGGTCGAGCTGGGAGCGGAGCTTGTCCAGGAGTTGGCCCATCTCGTCCGAGCGGGCGTTCGAGATCTGCAGGTTCTCGTCCCTCACGAGAGAGGCGATAGCCGTCGACAGCCTTAGGCCGATGACGAGGGTGATGAGTCCGAGCAAGAGGGCGACCATGATACTGACGATCGCGGCGATGCGGAGCGAAAGGGAAAAGCTCTTCTTCATAACCCCTCCTTACAAATCTGTAAACGAGTTTTTACTTGCTGGGGTCGAATAAGTACCTATGCCGAAATTTGACGCATGGCCCGAGGATTGTCAAATCAGGCGCGGATCCTCTCCACCGAGAGGCAGCGCCTCGTCTCCGGATCGATGCTGAAAAGCACGCCCGAGATGAAGGCGTCGCCGTCGGCGGACTCCATCTTGATCGGCATCTGGGTGAGCCCGCGCCGGACGCAGATATCGATCTTGACGCCGATGACGGAATCCAAGGGGCCGCTCATACCGATGTCGGTGATGTAACCCGTCCCCTTGGGGAGGATACGCTCGTCGGCCGTCTGCACGTGGGTGTGCGTCCCGGCGATCGCGGCGACTCGGCCGTCGAGGTAGAAGCCGAGGGCTTCCTTCTCCCCGACGGACTCGGCGTGGAAGTCGACGAGGACTATCGCCCCCGGGGCCTCCGCCTCTATCGCAGCGAGCTCGGCGTCGGCCGTGCGGAAGGGGCAGTCGATAGGCGACATGCCCTCGCGCCCCTGCAGGTTCAGCACCGCCCAGCTCTCGCCGCACGACTCGAGTACCGCCCGCCCGGCGCCGGCCGCCCCAGGGGGGTAGTTGGCTGGCCTGAGGAGCCTGGGAGTCGCCGCGAGGAGCTCCGCCGAGCCCGGCCGCTCCCAGACGTGGTTGCCCGTGGTGATCACCTGGACGCCTATGGAGAAGAGGCGGTCCGCCTCCTCCTTGCCGATCCCGAAGCCGCCCATCGCGTTCTCGCCGTTCGCGATCACGATATCGGCGCCGGTCGACCTGACGAGGGGGCCCAAGCCGGCGAAGAGGGCCTTCAGGCCCGGCTGACCGATAACGTCTCCGATCATCAAGGCCTTGACCACCGACTGCGACACCTGGTACCTCCGCGAGCCACCACCATAGTCGCAAAGGCCGAGGCTTGTCCATGAACCCGGCGGCGCCGGTGTTGCTGCTGCGGTCGGCGGAGGGGGACCTGAAAGCGCTGGGCCAGAATACAGGCTGATAGTAGTAGCCTGCCCTGAGGGTGAGGGCCAGTCGCTCGCTGATGAGGTACTCGGCGCTGGCCTGAAGCCAGGCCCCGAATAACGGACCGCCACCGAGGTTGAGCCTGGGGCTGGGCGATACGTAGCCTTCGGTGAACAAGTTGATCCCGGTCGCGTTGTAGGTCACATAGCGGCCCGAGCTGGAAGCATCGCTGAAGGCTATCTCCGCGGGATCGTAGTTGAATTGCGAGCTCATGTAGACCGTGCCGCCCAGTCCCGCCGAAAGGAAGGGGAGGAAGCGGTAGCCCGTCTGAATCTGGGCTATGCCTGCGAGAGGCTTCCCCGCCTTAAATTCGCTCGAACCGGAGCTGGTCTGGACCTGGTACCCCTCGTGGGTCAGCATGAGATAGGAAATCTCCGGCGTTACGAAGATGCCGTTGGGGCTCTGAAAGGTGGAACGAACGAAGCTCTGCGCAGAGGCGAGGATGTCCTGCCGCGCGTAGGCCACCGTCTCGGCCGCCTCGACCTTGGCGGTGGAGGCGTCCACGAGCTGAAGGGCCAACTGGACCTGGTCGCCCAGCTAGGTGACGCCTCCCGTGAGGAAGAGATCGGCCCCGAGAAGGAGCCCGACTTTTGGAGCAGTGTCCGGATTGACTGCGCCGGGCAGCCCCAGCTCAAGCTCGCCGAGAAGCTTGTCGGAGTTCTCGCGCTCCACCAGCGTGAAGATAGTCGAGCGGCTGAGCCTTTCCTTAAGAAAGGCGCCCAGGCTTTGGCCAACGGCTGCCTCCTTCAGCCTCGCGCTTTCGGCCGTCGGCGTGAACACGGCGAGGTTCTTTTGGAAAAACAGGTCGGGATGGGCCTTCCTGTAGCTTTCCGACAATCTCTGCACAGCCGACCACGTCGTCGACCGTACGTCGGCGCAGAGGGGGTAATGGTCAGGGCCAATGATTGCAGAACGACGACAGATTTCTTCATCCTATCGCCCTCCTGACTCGATCGATGGTCGAAAAAAACGGGGGCGGCCCGGCCAAGCCGGACTGCCCCCGTCCCGCGCTTCGCTCGGGATGATTATCGCGCTTCGATTTGCCCTACGCCAGTACAAATATAGAGAAGCTCGCTATCGCGCATACAACGCTCGGCAGATGGCCTCGCGAGATACGCGCCTTAATCCTTATCGCGCGTATTCCACTATGCGCGTCTCGCGGATTATCGTGACCTTGATCCTGCCCGGATAACGAAGGTCGTTCTCGATCTTCTTGGCGATGTTCTTGCAGAGCTCCTTGGCGCCCTCGTCCGAGACCTGCTCGGTGTTGACGAGGATGCGAAGCTCGCGGCCCGCCTGAATGGCGTAGGCCTTGTCGACCCCCGAGAAGCTTTCCGCGATGTTCTCGAGGTTCTCGAGCCGCTTGATGTAGTTGTCCAGCGTCTCGCGCCGCGCGCCGGGCCTCGCGGCCGATATGGCGTCGGCGATCTGGACGATCACACTCTCGATGCAGATCGGCTCCACGTCGTTGTGGTGGGCGCCGATCGCGTTGATGATGCGGGGGTCCTCGCCGAGCTTGCGCACGAGCTCCATGCCGATCTCGGCGTGGTTCTGGTCGCCGTCGGTCTCTATGCCCTTGCCGATGTCGTGCAGCAGCGCGCCGCGCTTCGCGATCTCGCGGTTCGCCCCGATCTCGGCGGCTAGCATGCCGGCGATGACCGCCACTTCCTTGGAGTGGGCCAGCACGTTCTGGCCGTAGCTCGTCCGATAGTGCAGGCGCCCGAGGGCCTTGATGAGCTCAGGCGCCATGTTGTGGACGCCGATGTCGAATACGACCTTCTCGCCCTCTTCGTAGATCTTCTGCGCGATCTCCCGAGTGACCTTCTGGACGATCTCCTCGATGCGCGCGGGGTGGATCCGGCCGTCGGCTATGAGCCGCTCGAGCGAGACCCGCGCTATCTCGCGGCGCACGGGGTCGAAGCAGGAGATGACGACGGCCTCGGGCGTATCGTCTATAATGACGTCGACGCCGGTGAGGGTCTCGAGGGTCCGGATGTTGCGGCCCTCTCGGCCGATGATGCGGCCCTTCATCTCGTCGGAGGGCAGGCTGACGGAGGTGACAGTCACCTCGGTCGTCACTTCGGTCACGATGCGCTAGATCGTCGTGATGAGGATGTCGCGCGAGCGCCTCTCGGCCGAAAGCTGCGCTTCCTGCTCGATCTTGTTGATGATTATCTGGGCGTCGCGCTTGGCCTCGTTCTCGAGGCCCTGGATGATGAGCTTCTTGGCTTCCTCGGCGGAAAGGCCCGAAATGCGCTCGAGCTCGAGCCTGTAGCGCTCTTCCTGGCCCGCGAGAGCCTCTTCCTTCTCCGTAGCCGCCTTGAGCCGAGCCTGCAAGGCTTGCTCTTGGCGATCGAGAGTCTCTATCTTCTTATCTAGCGTCTCTTCTTTCTGCTGAACCCTTCGCTCGTAGCGCTGGAGCTCGGCGCGCCTTTCCCGTATCTCCCGTTCTTGCTGGTTGCGTTCTCGAATGATCTGGTCTTTCGCCTCTACCAACATTTCTTTTGTCTGAGATTCGGCCTCTTTGGCCGCGTCTCTTTTAATACGCTCCGCCTGTCGTTCGGCGGAGGCGAGTTGGAATCTGGCGTATAGCCAGCGGATCGTCCATCCAAGAATTACACCAGTAAGAGGAAGGGCAGCTATCCAAATTGCTGTCATGGTCCCTCCTACTTCTACATCGCTGTAGGTCTCGATTATATGGACAGTGCTGTTTTTGTCAAGGATAAGGGGGAATTCCCTAATTTTATTGGAATTTCAATTGACGGCTCTAGACTTGACACTGTATATTCCAAATGGATTCCCGGATGGGTTTCCGCGAACTTTCGGAGGGATGAGTTCACCTTCTCGAGTTTTGAGGCAGAAAACCGGGTCCGCATCGCTGTTCCTACTTGCATGCAGCGGCTTACAAATCCGGCGGTCGGGTTGGTAAAAAACCGCGGTACGAATTTCGTAGGTAAAGAAAGAGTCTACCTCTCTCTCGCCTCGCCCGTTTTAAACTCCTTCAAGCCCAAAGGTTCCCAGAACGGCCTTCTAGAAAGCCGCCGTACGTCCGCGCCGAGCCAGGCGGGGGCGCGCTCGCCTTAGGCGGGCGAATCCGGCTCCGCGAGCGTCAGCGAGCGGGGTCTATGAGGGTTCTTTCGCATGTCCAAGAAGGTTTACGTCGGCAACATGAACTACGCCACCACTGAGAACGCGCTCAGGGATCTATTTACCCAGTACGGCGAGGTCGCATCGGTCAACATCATCGTCGACCGCTACACGGGCAAGGCCAAGGGCTTCGGGTTCGTCGAGATGAACACCGAGGAAGAGGCTCGCTCCGCCATCGAGGCGCTCAACGGGTTCGAGTTCATGGGCAGGCAGCTCCGCGTGAACGAGGCTGAGGATAAGCCGAGGCGGGACAATTTCCGCCCCCGCAATTACTGAAATCCACTCGTAGGCGAACGACGGGCGTCGCTCGCTCCGCCACGGGGAACCGAGCCGCGCGAGGCCGCCGCGCGGCTCGTTTTATTTTTAACGAGCCGCGCCCCTCAGTCGCTATTCATGTGCATATGCGAATACATCCTCCGGAAGGCGCCCGGCGCGAGCCCCTCCCGGCGCTTGAACATGCGCCGGAAATACACCGCCTCCGCGTAGCCGCTCCTTTGGGCGATCTCGTTTACGTTGAGGTTCTCGTCGAGGAGGAGCTTCTTGGCCAGCTTGATCCTGTGGGCGTGGATATCCTCCGTGATCGAGATGCCGAAGCTCTTCTTGTAGATCCTCCCGAGGTAGTCGGGGTTGCAGGCCAGCCGCTCCGCCAGGATCGAGGTGGTCAGGTGCTCCTGGCTGGATTTCTTCACCATTCGCCTGGCCTCGCGGGCCAGCCTCGCGACGCGATCGTTCGGGCCGGCGACGACGTCCGGCCTCCGCCCCGCCACGACCAGGATCATGGCGCAGAGCATGTCGGCCAGACGGCTGTCCAGTTCGCCCTTCTCCTGGGAATCCAGGAACCACCTGAAGAGCTCGACGAGCCGCTCGCCCTCGCGCACCTCGCCCCGGCGCGGCAGGGCTAGCCCCGAGCGGAAGTAGTCCCCTTCCGCGCCCTCCGCGAGGCGGAAGTGCAGCCAGTAGAATTCGAGGTCGGGAGGATAATCCTCCGCGCCCCAGTGACGGAGCCCCGGCACGAGGATGAGAAACCCGCCGTGGGCTATACGGTATTCGCGCTCGCCCTCGCGGAGCGCGAGGCTGCCTTTGACGACGTAGATGATCTCGTACGAGGAAATGATCCGGTCGGGGTGACGACCGAAGCCTCGGCTGATGAATAGGCCCCCGTTCTCGGACACGAAGGGCAGCTTGAGTCCGAGATTGGGGCTCCAATCGTGGAAAGTCGGAATCGTTCTCATATTATACGGCAAGCTCATTCTTGCCGACGCGGAGCATCCTGTCAATACTGCCTAATCGTCGCAGAAGGCCTATGCGCGCAGGGTCTAGCAAACGACGGTATCCGCACCCTCCCAGTACGAGAGGTGCAAGGAGGAATTGATGAAAAGAGGGTTACTCGCGTCTGCCGCCATCGCTCTTTTGCTGACAGTCTCGATATCGGCCTTCGGGCAGAGTCTCAAGGGAACGGTCTCCTTCATGGGTTGGGGAGACGAGGCCGAGCGCCTCATGTACGAGACGGTCTTCAAGGACTTCGAGGCCCAGAACCCCGGCGTCAAGGTCAACTACATCTTCACGCCGGACGACTATTACACCAAGCTGCAGACGATGATCGTCGGCAAGACGGCGCCGGACCTCTTCTACCTCGGCGAGGGCATGATACCCCAGTTCGCCAAGGACGGCGTCTGCCTCGACCTCGACCCCTACATCAAGAAGAATCCCGAGCTGACCGCGGACTTCGTCGACGGCCTCCTTCGCTACGGAAGCTACCAGGGCAAGCAGTACGCGATCCCGAAGGACTGGGAGCCCATCCTGATGTACATCAACGCGGACATATTCAAGGCCGCCGGCGTCCCGATCCCGACCTCCGCCTGGACGATGGACGACTACCTCGCCGTCGCCAAGAAGCTCACGCTAAAGGACGCCAAGGGCAAAGTGACCCAGTGGGGCGCCGCGGTCGAGAACTACCGCGCGGACTGGATGGTCTTCGCCCGCAACTACGGAGGCGAGTGGTTCAAGGACGGCAAGTCCAACTGGAGCGACCCGAACGTCGTCAAGGGAATGGAGGCGATGTGCAAGGTCATCGCCGACGGCAACGCGCCCTCGCCCGCCACGCTTGACGGCATGGGCCAGTCCCAGACCCAGCTCTTCGAGACCGGGAAGGTCGGCATGTTCCCCACCGGCCGCTGGGCCGTCCCGACCTATCGCGACAGCTGCAAGGGTTTCAATTGGACGGCGGTCGAGATGCCCAAGGGCACGACCCGCTCGAACCCGATCATCACCGCAGCCCTCGCCGCGAGTTCGACGACGAAGAGTCCCGAGCTGACGATCGCCCTCCTTCGCCATATCCTGAGTGACAAGAGCCTCGCGACGGTCATGAAGCTCGGCATCGGCATGCCCGCCTACAAGCGCCTGCTCTCGAAGAGCGAGTACGTCTCCGGACCGCCGGCGGTCGAGCCCTTCATCGCGACGGGCGCCTACATCGACCAGAAGGTCCAGTTCACCGCGGTCGCCACCGGCGTCTATGCCAAGTACCAGTCCATCATCTCTGCCCAGCTAGACCTGGCCATGAACGGCAAGATATCAATGAAGGATGCCGCCGCGGCCATCGACAAGAAGGCCAACGCAGAGCTCTTCAAATAGGCTTCAGGAGAAACGGAATGGCCATGAGCACGAGGCTCCGCGACAACATCGAAGGCTATCTTTTTATCGCTCCTGCCTTCGCAGGGTTCCTCGTGTTCATGGTCTACCCCATCATCGCGTCCTTCGTGCTGGGCACCTACGAGTGGACGCTGACCGGGAAGCCGAATTTCATCGGCCTCGCGAATTTCCGGGAGCTGGCGAGGGACGAGGTCTTCTGGATCAGCATCAGGAATACCGTCAAGTGGGTGATAGCCTACGTCCCCGCGAGCATCATCTTCGCCTTCCTGCTGGCGAACGCGATGGACAAGCCGATGCGGGGAGTGATCGCGTACAGGACCATCTTCTACCTCCCCTCCGTATCGCCGCTCATCGGAGTCGCCCTCCTCTTCGTCTGGCTGTACAACCGGGACTTCGGCCTGCTCAACTACGTCCTCTCCTTCGCCGGTCTGGGGCCCGTGGGTTGGCTCTCCGACCCGAGGATATCCATCTTCAGCGTCGCCCTCATGTACCTGTACAAGGAGGTGGGCTACAACATCCTCATCCTCCTCGCGGCCATGCAGGGCATTCCGCGGCAGCTCTACGAGGCGGCCGACCTGGACGGGGCCACCGGCTTCAAGAAGCTCTGGTACGTCAAGCTGCCCCTGCTGACGCCCGCTTTCTACTACATCGCCATCATATCGCTCATCTACGCCTTCCAGGTCTTCACCGAGATCTACGTGATGACCAAGGGCGGGCCTGGCAACTCCACCTATACCCTGGGCTACTATATCTACGCGAACGCCTTCCAATACCAGAGGATGGGCTACGCGAGCGCCCTGGCGATCGTCCTCTTCTTCGTGATCCTTGCCGTGACCCTGCTGCAGAACCGCTTCCTGGGCAGGAAGGTGCAATATGACCTCTAGGCGCATGGCGAGCACCGCTCGCAATATCGCGGTTTCACGCGTCCTCACCTACACCGTCCTCACCCTCTTCGCCATAGTGGACCTCTTCCCCTTCGTGTGGATGATCCTCTCCTCGCTCAAGTCCCAGTCGGAGATATTCCTCCAGCCGCCGATCCTCTTCCCCAAGGTCCTCGCCCTGAAGAACTACTCCATCGCATGGAGGGCCGGCGGCCTCGACTTCACGCGGATGTTCCTGAACTCCGTCACCATCGCCATACCCGGCACCTTCCTGTGCATGATCTCGTCATCCCTCGCGGCCTACGGCTTCGCGCGGATCCGCTTCTACGGCAGGGAGACCATCTTCATGCTCTTCGTGGCCTCGATCATGATGCCCACCATGATGATCCTGATCCCCACCTTCCTCCTCATGCGCCCGTTCATCGACACCTTCATACCCCTCATCGCCCGCGTGATGTTCGGCGTGCCCTTCGTCATCTTCCTCTTCAGGCAGTTCTTCATGACCATCCCGCAGGAGCTCGACGACGCGGCCAAGGTCGACGGCTACTCGCGGTTCCGCATCTGGTGGTCGATCATCATGCCTCTCTCGAAGCCCGTCCTCGCCACCCTGGTGATATTCACCTTCCAGGGACTCTACAACGATCTCCTGAACCCCCTCATCTATATAAACTCGAAGTCGCTGTTCACGGTCCAGCTCGGCCTGGCCTCCTTCCGAGGCATGTACACGACGCGCTACGATCTCCTGATGGCGGCCTCGGTCTTCACCCTGGCGCCCATACTCGTGCTCTTCGTCGCCGCGCAGAAGTATTTCGTGGAAGGCGTCGTGATGACGGGGCTCAAGGGCTAGCCGGGACCGGACCTCGAATACAATCCAGCAAGGAGCTTTCTCTATGATCCCCGTCGGAATGGAAAACGCGCGCGTCGAGGACGCCTTTTGGACCAGGTATATGGACGTAGTGCGCGACGTGATGATCCCCTATCAATGGGAGGTCATGAACGACCGCGTCGAAGGCGTGGAGAAGAGCCACGCGATCGCCAATTTCCGGATAGCGGCCGGGCGGGAAGAAGGCGAGTTCTACGGCTACCGCTTCCAGGACAGCGACGCCTACAAATGGCTGGAGGCGGTCGCCTATTCCCTGATGCGGACTCCCGATCCCGCCCTCGAGTCCCTCGCCGACTCCTTGATCGAGCTGGTCGGCGCCGCCCAGGGACCGGACGGCTACCTCAACACCTTCTTCACGATCAAGGATGCCGACAAGCGCTGGAGGAACGAGCGCGACAGCCACGAGCTCTACGTGGCCGGGCACCTTTACGAGGCCGCGGCCGCCTACTTCCGCGCCACCGGGAAGAGCGCCATCCTCGACATCGCGAGGCGCAACGCCGACCACGTGAGCTCGATCTACGGCAGGGAGGAAGGCAAGAGGCGCGGCTACCCGGGCCACCAGGTGACGGAGATGGCCCTCGTCTCGCTCTACGAGGCGACGGGGGAGACGCGCTTCCTCGACCTCGCCCGCTTCTTCGTCGACGAGCGCGGCGCGGAACCCAAGTACTTCGAGGTCGAAGCCGCCGCGCGGGGCCAGGAGGGCGACAAGGGCCGCTTCGGCGACCGGGCCTCCGAGTACCTGCAGGCCCATCTCCCGGCGAGGGAGCAGCGCGTGGCGGTCGGCCACGCCGTGCGCGCGGTCTACATGTATAGCGCGATGGCTGACCTCGCCGCGATCGACGGCGACGAGGGCCTCGCCGCCGCCTGCCGCGCCCTCTGGGAGGACGTCACGCGGCGGCAGATGTTCATCACCGGCGGCATCGGCCAGGAGGAATTCTGGGAAGGCTTCTCTCGAGACTACGACCTCCCCAACGACATGACCTACAACGAGACCTGCGCCTCGGTCGGCCTGGTATTCTGGGCGAGGCGCATGGCCGCCCTCGAGCTCAAGGGCGATTACTACGACGTCGCCGAGAAGGCCCTGTACAACGGCGTCCTCTCCGGCATGTCGCTCGACGGCAAGAGGTATTTCTACGTCAACCTCCTCGAGTCCGACCCCAAGGAGATCGCCGCCCGCAGGGACACCGATTACGCGGCGCCCACCCGGCAAGGCTGGTTCGCCTGCGCCTGCTGCCCCCCGAACCTGGCGAGGCTCATCGCCTCGCTCGGCTCATACCAATTCTCGCGGGACGACGGAAGCATCGCGATCCACCTCTATTCCTCCGGAGAGGCGGCCATCGAGACGGCCGGTACCCGCGTCGCGATCGCGGTGGAGGGCGAATATCCCTGGAACGAGAGTATCCGAGTACGCGTGGATCCCGAGGCCGGGGCGACCTTCGCCCTGCGCGCGCGAGTGCCCGGCTGGTGCGAGTCCTTCGAGGCCTCGGTCGCGGGAGAGAGCTTCCGCGAGCTCAGGGACGGCTATCTCATCATCGACAGGGCCTGGGCGCGGGGCGACGTCGTCGAGCTCCTCCTCCGGATGCCGGTCAGGCGCATGCGCGCCCATCCCTCCGTAAGGGCCGATGCGGGCAAGGTGGCGCTTACCCGCGGTCCCGTCGTCTACTGCCTCGAGGAGAAGGACAACGGCCCCGAGCTGTGGGACATCGCCCTCGCGCGGGAGAGCGCCTTCGAGGCGCGCTTCGAGCCGGAGCTCCTCGGCGGCGTCGTCGCGATCTACTGCGACGGGACGAGGTCGACGGGCGACTGGGAGGGCAGGCTGTACGCGGAGGAGTCGCAGGAAAGAAGGCCGGTACGGCTGAAGGCCGTGCCCTACTTCGCCTGGGACAATCGAGGCCTGAACGCCATGGAAGTCTGGATCAACCAGCGCTGAGGAAGATCCCCCTCGTCCCGAGCGGCGCCCATCCCGGCCGGACTAGCGCGCGGCCGGGACGATGTAGAGCGAGAGCAGGGGGAATATCGCCTTGTGGCCGTGATCGGGCGTCGAGGCGGTCGTTACAACGACGAGGTTTTTTTTCGGGATTACCAGGATGGTCTGCCCGTCGAGGCCCAGGGCCGCGAAGCCATCGACCGCCGGATAGACCCACCACAGGTATCCGTAGCCCAGCCCGTCGGGATTGCCGAAATCGGGAACCCGCGGGGCCGCCGCGACGTCGAGCCAAGCCCTCGAAACGATCCGCTTGCCGTCCCACTCCCCGCCCCGAAGGACAAGATAGCCCAGCTTCGCCATGTCGCGGGGAGTCAGCCTGAGCCCCCAGCCGCCTATGGAGATTCCATTACGGTCCTTTTGCCATTCGAAGCGCTTGATGCCGAGCGGCTCGAACAGGAAATTGCGGGCGAAGTCGGCGCTTTCCATCCCCGTGCTCCTGCGTATCAGCGAGGACAGTATATGGACGGCGCCCGAATCGTAATTGAAAACGGTGCCCGGTTTGGCGATTAGGGGCAGTCCCATCACGTAGGCGATCGGATCGGAGGCGGACATCATGGACCAATACGCCTGGTCGCCTTCGACCCATCCCAACCCCGAAGTCATGGTGAGGAGGTTCCCGATGGTGATCGATCTCTTCCGGGGATCGGGATTCCGGAACGAGTCATAGTTCAGGATATCCGTGAACGGGACATCGACGCTCGCGATCTGGCCCCTGTCGATTCCCATGCCGATCAAGGTCGAGACGACGCTCTTGGTCACGGAGTAGAGATCTGCCAACCGGTTCTTGTCGTAGCCCTGGAAGTAGTTTTCGCTGACGAGGTAGCCGTTCCGGACGATGAGAAGGCTATGGATGCCGGTATCGTTCTTTCGGATGATATCGAGGGCCTCCGCGACCTTGCCGGGATCGATTCCCTGCGCCTCGAGTGTCGAGGTCCGCCATGAGCGGGTAGGCCACTCGGATTCGCGCCCGGCGCAGGAGGCCAGGGCCGCCGCGGAAGCCGCCAAGAAGATGAACGAGAGAAAGCCGTTTGGAAACTTCACCGCGATCAGGATAATCCCTCCTCATAGGCAGGGGAAGAGACCGATGCGCCGTCCGCCCGGGTCTTGTAGCCCGAGACGCTCGCGTGGAGCTCCTTGACGGATTCGGCGATAGTCCAGCTGAGGTCGCGCAGGTGCTGCATCGCGGCTCCGCTGTCCTTCGACCCCGCCTCGATCTCGCCGATGCCGCCCTTGATCTCCTGGCCCAGGCCCGTCACGGCCGCGGCCGCCTCGGAGGCGCTCCGGGAGCTCTCCAGGATCTCCCCCGACCGCGCCTTAGCCTCCCGCGAGTTGCCCGCGACCAGCTCGACGTCGCCGGCCACGCCCATGGCCGCGGCCGACAGCTCGCGCAGGAGGCCCTGCAACTCCCCCATGCTCGACCTCGCCTCTCGCGTCATCTTCTCTATGCCGCGGAAATCCGCGTCGGTCTGGGAGCTCGCGCCCGAGACCTCCTCGATCTTCTTCGCCATGTGGCTGATCGTGTCCCCGATCAGCACGGAGTTCTCGTTGGTGGACTCCGCGAGCTTGCGTATCTCCTCGGCGACCACGGCGAAGCCTCGCCCGGCGTCGCCCGCGTGCGCCGCCTCTATCGCGGCGTTCATGGCGAGTATGTTGGTCTGCTCGGCGACCGCGTTGATGATGTCGACGACGTCCTTGACCTTGCCGACGTCCTCCACGGTGCCGGCGATCGCCGCGTTCATCTGGGCGAGCCGCTCCAGCTCTACCGAGGCCAGCGCCTCGAGTCTCGTCGAATCCTCGCCCTGCCGGATCGCTATCGCGTCCGCCCTCGACGCGGCCTCCCTCATCTCGCCCGCCCGCCTGCTCGAGCGCGCCAGGGCCTCGCTCTGCGCCGCGAGCCGCTCGTCGAGGGCGCCGACGCTCAGCCCGATCGCCGTCGAGGCCTCGCTCGAAGAGTCCATGCGCGACACCAGCTCATCGATCCGCGCCCGGATCGAGCCGATGTTGGCCGCGATCTGCTCTATGGAGGCAGCGGTTTCGCTGGACGCGGAGAGTATCTCCTCGCGCACGGCCGTCGCCCCCTCCGCCATCCCCGATACGCGGCCGATGAGGCCGGCGAAGTCCGAGATGGTGCCGTTGATCTCGGAGGCCAGGACCGAGAGCTCGTCCGTGCCGCCGAGTGTGACTTTCACTGAGAAGTCCCTCGCGTTCCAGGTCTCTATCGCCCTGCCGAAACTTCCCAGCGAGCTGGCGAAGGCCCTCACGAAGCTTATCAGCAGGATTCCCGTCGCGGCGCCGGCCCCGATCGAGAGGATTATGACGAGGAGCGAGAGGGAACGCTCCGTGGCTTCGGCCCTCCGGGACACCGAGAGGTTTATCTTGACGAGCGCGCCGTCGAGGTAGGTGTCGAGGGTCGTGACGAATAGGGGCAGGCGCTTATCGAGGGCGTAGGCATCGGCCGAGGAGTTGTCGAGGCTGAGATTGATCGCCCTCGTCGGGACGCCGGCGCTCGAAAGGGCGTCCCCGGCCTCGGCCACCGCCGAGGATTGCTGCTTCGCGAGCTCCCAGACTTTCGCCAGGGCCTCGCGCAGCTTCGCGTCGTCGCCCGATCCGAGTGCCCGCGCGAGCGTCCTGTTCTGCGCGAAGGACTTGATGAGCGCGTCGGTGGATTTGATGGAGGCCGCCCAGGCCGCGTAGCTTTCCCGGAAGTTGGTCGACGTGAGGAGCTCGTCGCTGAGGAAGCGCAGGCGGAATATCTCCTTGCCCAGGTTGGAAGAATCCAGCTTCAATTCCTGGAGGCCGCCATTCGCGCCTTTATAAATGAAGAACATCGAGACGCTCATCAACAATGCGGCCAGGGTCACGAATAGTAAAAGGGTCATTCTCCTGCGGATCTTCATGCTCGCCTCCAAAAAATGGGAACCCAGGCGAGTTTTAAATATGGCTATTCCTTCGAACGCAACCAGACTCGCATTTCTCCGCCGGGGGCGCGGTTTCCCCATTGATGGTATGGAACGAGCTTTATGGCGGTAGGGGCGAGGCGGCTCTCGCCCGCGTCCTCGTAAGGCATGGCGCTCGAGCGATGCGTATCCATGCTTCGCAGATCCTCGCGATACCCTTGGGCCTCGATCAGGACGGATCCGCCCATGAGCGAGGGATCGTATTCGGCCCGCAGCTCGCTCTTCCTATCGAGGACGAGGGCGTGGAGCCCTTCGCCGTTGTCCGTCGACTCGACGCAATAGACGAGGGGGCCCCTCTGCACCGCTAGCTTGCCGGCCAGCTCGGGTATCCTGCCATCGGCGCGGATGAGGCTGGGCTCCATCGCCAAGTCGAGCTCGACCCTGTCCCCGGGCTTCCAGTTCCTGCGGATGGACAGGTATCCCTTGGATACGTCGGCGGTCTCGGCCCTGCGGCCGTTGATCGAGCAGGCGAAAGACCGGCACCAGCCGGGGATCCGGAGCTTGAGGGAGAACTCGACCTCCCTATCGGGGTCGACGAAGAGGGCGATGGAGCCCGACCAGGGATAATCGGTCCTCTGGGAAACGCGCAATCTCGTCCCCGAGACTTGCGTCTCCGATTCGCTCTCGGCGTAGTGATGAACCCAGAGCGCGTCTCCCCCGACGCCGTAGGCGTACGAAGCGATGGAGGCGACGAGGCGGGCGATGTTCGGCGGGCAGCAGGAGCAGCCGAACCATTGCACTCGCTGGCCCTTCACGTGCTCGTGGTCCTGGCGGCAATCGACCACCTCGGGGATGACCTCCAGGGGGTTCACGTAGAAATAATGAGTGCCGTCCAAGGAGACGCCGCTCAGGGCTCCGTTGTAGACGACGCGCTCGAGGACGTCGGCGTAGCGCGAATCGCCCTCGACCTCGGTCATCCGTTTGGCCCAGTTGGCCAGGCCGATCGAGGCGCAGGTCTCGGAGTAGGCAGTGTCCGAGGGAAGGTCGTAATCGGCCGTGAAGCGCTCGCCGTGGGACTGAGAGCCTATCCCTCCGGTGATGTACATGCGTCGCGATACGGCGCTGTCCCAGAGCCCGCGAAGCGCCTTCAGCAGGGCCTCGTCGCCGGTCGCGGAGTACAGGTCGGCCATCGCCAAGTAGAGATAGACCGCGCGGACGGCATGGCCGGTCGCGTCCGGCTGGGAGCGAACGGGAGCGTGGTTCTGCATATAGTCGCGCTCGAACCACTTGGTCTTCGGGATTTCGAAACCGTAGTAACCCGCCATCTCGGGCCATGGCGTCGAAGTAGACGCCCCCAGGGGCTTCTTGCCGTCGAAGGCCGCTGGGTCGCTGCCGCGCTGGTCGACGAAGAAGGCCGCGAGATCTCGGTACCGGGTCTCGCCGGTCGCCCCGTAGAGCCGGAACAGGGCCAGCTCGATTTCCGGATGGCCACAGACGCCGCGGATCTTGCCGGGCGCGGTCCCGAAGGCCCGGTCGATGCAGTCCGCGTAGCGGCGCGCCACTTCCAGGAGCTTGGATTTCCGTTTTTCCGCGTCAGGCGAAGCCCTAGCGTATGCGTCATGCGCGACGGCAGCCTCTATGAGGTGACCCGCGCAGTAAAGCTCGTGCCCCCATGCCAGGTCGGCCCAGCGATGCTCCGGCGCTGTGACGATAAAGTAGGTATTCACGTAGCCGTCGGGCCGTTGGGTTTTGGCGATGAGGCGGATAACCTCGTCGACCCGCCGCTCGAGCTCCGTATCGGGGTGGTGAGAGAGGCTGTAGCTCGCCGCCTCTAGCCACTTCGCCACGTCGCTGTCCTGGAAGACCGTGCCCATGAAGCGCCCGGACGCTTCGCCGGCGGCGATACGGAAATTTTCGATGGCGTGCGAAGGCACGGCGCCCGGCACCTCGTCGTTGAGCGCCAGCCACTGATAGGGCAGCATCTCCTTCGCGACCATGTCGATCTTACGCGCCCAGAAGCCCCCCGTGATGCGGGCCTCGTCCAGCCCGAGTCCCCTGATACTAGTCATCATTTCATCCTTGCCCCGCGCTCCGCGCGGTTATTTTATGTGCGGCCCGGGCAGCCGCCCCGCCCGAGTCAAGACTTGAGGCCCGAGAGCACGATGCCCTCGATGAAGTACTTCTGTCCGAAAAAATACAGCGCGACCGCGGGCGCCACGGACATCACGGAGGCGGCCATGATCGCCTTGTAGTCGGTGCCGAAGCCCGCCCGGAAATTCGCGAGCCCCTGGGCGATGGTATTCTGGTCGTTCCGGTTTATGTAGATGAGGGGCCCGAGCACGTCGTTCCAATAGAGTATGAAGGCGAACAGGCCGATCGAGATGAGGACGGGCTTGATCAACGGCAGGAGCACGCGGAAGAGGATGGTGGCGTGACCCGCACCGTCGATGTGGGCCGCCTCGTCGAGGTCCTTGGGGATGCCCATGAAGAATTGCCTGCTCAGGAAGATGTTGAAGGCGCCCCCGCCGAGGAAGGCGGGCACGATGAGCGGCACGTAGCCCGAGGGGAAGCCCAGGGCCACCCAGCCCTTGAAGATCGGGATGATGGTCACCGTGCCGGGCATGAGCATGGAGGCCAGGACCAGCGCGAAGATCGTCTTCTTGAAGGGGAAGTCGATCCGCGCGAGGGCGTAGGCGGCCATCGTGGACGTGAGAAGGATGCCGAAGACCGAGGGCAGGGTGATCGTCAGCGTGTTGACTAGGTACTTCCCAAAGGGGAAGAGCGTGAGGGCGTTCGGGTAGTTCTCGAACTTGAAGACCTTCGGGAAGAACACGGGGGGGTACGAGTAGATCTCGAGGTTGCCCATGAAGGAGGAGCGGAGCATCCAGTAGAAGGGGAAGACGCAGGCCAGCCCCATGAAGGCGACGACGAGCGAGAGCGGCAGGTTGGTTCGGTTCTGGGTATTCATGCTTTCCTCACTCGCCCTCGTAGAACATCCACTTGCGGGACGTGGCATAGGTGATCGCCGTCACGACCGCGATCAGCGCGAAGAATATGAGCGACACGGCCGCGGAGTAGCCGAAGCGGTTGTTCTGGAATCCCGTCCGGAAGATATAGTAGACCATGTAGAGGGTCGTCATGTTGGGCGCCCCGCGCGTGACCTGCGCCGGGACGAAGACCTGGAGGTTGGCCACGATGCTCGTGAGCACGTTGAAGAGGATGACCGGCGAGAGCAGAGGGAGGGTCACGTGGCGGAACTTGTGCCAGGCATTGCCCCCGTCCATCTCCACCGCCTCGAGATAGGTCCTCGGGATGCCCTGCAGGCCCGCGAGGTAGATGACGATGAAGTTGCCGAAGCTCCAGATGGTCATGAGCCCGAGGGCCGGCGTCGCGGTGAGCTCGTCCCCCATCCATTTGATCTTGTCGATGCCTACGAACCCGAGGACGTAGTTGATGACCCCGAAGTTGGCCTCGTACATCCACATCCAGACGATGACCGCTCCGATGCTGGGCACGATGAAGGGCAGGAAGAAGATGGAGCGGAACAGGCCGCGCCCGATGATCTTCTGGTTCAATAGGAGGGCCGCAAGGAAGGCGTAGACCGTCCCGATTATGACCGTGAACAAGGCGAAATAGATCGTGGACCTGGCCGAGGTCCCGAAGAACATGTCGTCGGTGAAGATCTCCTTGAAATTCTGGAGGCCTACGAAGACGGGCGCCTTCAGCGCGTTCCACTGCGTCAGGCTCATGCCCGCGACGCCGAGAAGGGGAACGAAGGTGTAGAGCACCAGCCCCAGGATGGCCGGCGCCAGGAATAGGTACGCCGCGACGGCGTTTTTGGTACTAGCTCTGCTCATGTCTCGGCACCCTTGTATGCGGAATCATCGCGCGCGGCCATAGTTCCCCGGGCGGCCGGTCGGCCGCCCGGGGAGGGGAATCGCCAGACTTACTTGGCCTTGTGCTCGTCGAAATACTTCTGGAGCTTGGGCATGATCGAGGCGATGTAGGCCTTCGCGGTGGTCTTGCCGTTCCAGACGGCGTCGACGCCGGACTCGAGGATGTCGTTCAGGCCCTGGTAGCCGTTGAAGTAGTACCAAGGAACCTGGACAGCGTTGTTCATCGCGTAGTCGATGACCGCGGTCTTGTACTGGGCGAAGGCGGGCCTCGGCGGATGGTCGGCCCACTCGCGCATGGCCGCCTCGCTGGTGTACCACTTGGACATGACCGGCATCAGGATGCCACCGGTGATCAGGCTCCACTGGTTCTTCTCGTCGGCCCACCACTTGATCCACTCCATGGCCTCGGGGAGGTGCTTGGAGGTCTTGAAGATGCCGAAGGGGGCGCCAGTGTTGTAGGTGACGGCCTTCTTCATCTTGGGGAGGACGCCGACGCCGTACTCGAGGCCGTCCTTGAGGGAGTTGTTGAGCGAGACGCCCATCTCCCACTGGCCCGACGTCGCCATCGCGACCTTTCCGGTCAGGAGGGTGAGGTCGAGGCTGGGCATGGCCGCCTTGTCCGCGACTGAGGGAGCGACCTTGTCCTTGAGGTAGAGGTCGGCGAGCATCTGCATGGCCTCGGTGGACTCAGGGCGGTCGATGAGGAGGTTCTTGCCGTCGGGGCTGATGAGGCCGCCGCCGTTGGAATAGCACACGATGGGCCACATCCACGACAGGCGGTTGAAATCGACGCCGTACTGGACGACGTTCTTGGGGTCGAATCCGGCCTGGTCGGCGGACTTCCCGTTCTTGTCCTTGGTGAGCTTCTTGGCGACCGCCACGAAGTCCTTCCAGGCCCAGGCCTTATCGGCGGAGGCGGGAGGATAGGGGATCTTGGCGGCGTCGAAGAGCTTCTTGTTGTAGTAAAGGAGGAGGACTTCGTTGCCCGAGCTGTAGCCGACCGGCTTCCCATTATAGGTGAAGGTCAGCGACTTGAGGGGCGCGGCGTCCTTGGGGTACATCGTGCCGACGTCGGCGAGGAGGTCGGCGGCCGCGAATTCGATCGTCATGGCCTCGGAGAGCTGGGTGCAGTCTGGGAGCTGCCCGGCGGCGGCCATCGTATTGACCTTGGTCTCGTAGCCGTCGCGCGGGATCGCCAGCATCGTCACGTGGATCTTGCTCTGCGACGAGTTGAAGGTGTCGATGATGGCCTGGTTGCCCTGGGCCTCCGACTGCGTGGTGTTGTACCAGCACATGTACGTGACCTCGACCGGCGCCGCGACCGCGATTCCGACGAGGACCGCGGACATGAGCGCGCATACTAAAAGCTTCTTCGAGAAAGTCATTCTGCTCTCTCTCCTTTTATTCGATGCCCGCTGGACCGTGACCGGGCCGTTCGCGGGACAACGATAACCTGATATCTGTACGCTCGATCGCCTTCGCGGATATAATCGGCGCACCCGACGACTTGCGGTACCGGGGTTTTGCTTCCAGGCGGATCCCGGTACTGCGGTTGTTGGCCATTAGCCGGCGAAGGCCGGCCTCTGCTCCTTCAATCTCCCCCTCTTTATCGCTTCACCTCCTTGCACGATTCGCGGACGATCAAGTCGATGGGATATTCCAATCTCACGGGGGGCAGGGCCCCGCCCTCGATGCGCTCGAGCACGCGCTTGACGGCGGAGCGGGCCATGTCCCGCGAGTAGATCCTCATGGTGGTCAGCGGCGGCGAGGAGTGCCGGGCCAGCTCGGTGTCGTCGAAGCCCACGACGCCGACGTCCTCGGGGACGCGCAGCCCGTGCTTGGCCAAGGCCGAGAGGGCGCCGACGGCCAGCAGGTCGTTGGCGCAGAAGACGGCCGTTATGTCGGGCCTGCGATCGACCAAATCTTCCATGGCCGCGTAGCCCGCCTCGGCCGACCAGCCCTCGCCGCCGCAGGCGAGGCCCTCGTCGGCCTGCGTCTCGTCCTTCCACGCGGCGAAGCGCACGCGCGCCGACTCGATGCTCAGGGGGCCGTTGACGATGCCGATGCGCTCGTGGCCGAGGCCCCGCATGAAGCGGAGGGCCTTGCGCACGCCCGAGCCGATGTCCATCGTCACGCAATCGAGGCGCTCATGGATGGCCGTGGGCGCGAGCAGGGCGGTGGGCACGCCGGAACGCTCCAGCAGGTCGAGGAAGGAAGGATCGCGGGCCTCCTCCACGACGAGGCCGTCCACCTTGTCGAGGAAGCTCCTGAAGGCGGCGACCTCTTCCGCGCTGCCCTCGTCGAGGTAGGTGAAGAGCATGTGTCTGCCCGACCGCACGCTCTCCTCCTCGATGCCGGCGAAGACGTCGAAGTAGAAGGCCTCGGAGGATATCGGCTTCCGGAGAGAACGCTCCTTGCAGATCACGTAGCCGAAGGTGCCTTTGGCGGCAGGCCGCGCGGGCTGCACGGCGCCCGGGCGCTGGCGAACGAAGGTTCCCTGCCCGATCTTGCGGTCGAACATGCTCCTCGTAGTCAATTCCTGGATCGCGTTCCTGACCGTCGTCCGGCTGACTTCGAGCTTGATCGAGAGCTCGCGCTCGGAAGGGATCTTCGAGCCGACGGGCCATTCATTGGATTCGATCTTGCCCAGGATGAAGTTCTCGACCTGGGTCTGCATCGAGTCATGGACATTCCGGCGAATGGTATCAAGTGGTTCCATTTCGTCGGAATTACTTTCAGGAATTGATACCATTGATAACCATGATAGCACTCCTTTATAGTCTGTCAAGAGTGAATATTTTCAAGCTCACTCAGATATTTGTTGATATTATTAGATTTCTTGTTAATACTCAGAGAAACCTGAAGACCCTTTCCAATTGAAATTGAGGACATGGTGAATTATTGGTATCTAATGGTATCATGCCAAAAGTAAGGAGAACTATGAAAGCTCGAATGACCATCGATCGCGACTACAGAATCGGGGATATCAATAGACGATTATATGGTTCTTTCATCGAGCACCTCGGCAGGGCAGTGTATGGCGGCATCTACGAGCCGGGCCACCCCGACGCCGACGGCCGGGGATTCAGGCGCGACGTGCTCGGCCTCGTACGAGAGCTAGGAGTACCGGTGGTGCGCTATCCGGGAGGCAACTTCGTCTGCTCCTTCGATTGGGAGGACTCGGTCGGCCCGGTCGAAGCCAGGCCCGCGCGCCTCGACCTCGCCTGGCGCTCCCTGGAACCCAACCTCTTCGGCCTCAACGAATTCATGGCCTGGGCGAAGGAAGCGGGAACCGAGGCCATGATGGCCCTCAACCTGGGCACGCGCGGAATCGACGCAGCCAGGAACCTGCTCGAGTACTGCAATTACCCGGGCGGAACCTACTGGTCCGACCTGCGCAGGAGCCACGGCGTATCGGAGCCATACGGCATCAAGCTCTGGTGCATCGGCAACGAGATGGATGGCCCCTGGCAGGTCGGCCAGAAGACAGCCGAGGAGTACGGGCGCCTGGCCTACGAGACCGCGAAGGCGATGCGGCTCTTCGATCCTTCGCTGGAGCTCGTGGCCTGCGGCAGTTCCTTCGCCGCGATGCCCACCTTCCCCGACTGGGAGGCGACGGTCCTCGGCCACTGCTACGAGCAGGTCGATTACGTTTCGCTCCATTCATACTACCAGAATACGGCCGACGACCTCGGCGAGTACCTCGCGGATTCGGTCGGGATGGGCGAGTTCATCGACTCGGTGGCGAGCGCCTGTGATTTCGTCAAGGCCAGGAAGCGGAGCCGCAAGACTATGATGCTCTCCTTCGACGAGTGGAACGTCTGGTTCCACACCAACGCGGATGACCGCCACGTGGATCCCTGGAGGGTCGGTCCTCCCCTCCTCGAGGATGCCTACACCTTCGAGGACGCCCTCGTCGTCGGCTGCCTCATCATCGCTCTCCTGAAGCGCGCCGACCGCGTGAAGATCGCCTGCCTCGCCCAGCTCGTCAATGTGATCGCCCCTATCATGACGGCGAGAGGAGGCCAGGCGTGGCGACAGACCATCTTCTACCCCTTCCTCCACGCCTCGCGCTACGGCCGCGGGACGGCGCTGGACCTCCGCGTGGACGCGCCGACATACGAGAGCAAGCGCTTCGGCCCGGTGCCCTACGTGGACGCGGTCGCCACGGTCGACGAAGGAGCCGGCGAGATGGCGGTCTTCGCGGTCAACCGCTCGCTCACTGAACGAGCGGAGGTGGAGCTGCGCCTCGGGGGTTACGAGTCCTGGGCCTTCGCGGAGCGCATCGAGCTCGCTGGCTTCGACCCGAAGGCCGCCAACACGGCCGAGCGCCCGCTCGCCGTGTTCCCGCGGAGCTCGCCCGAGGGCGCCAGCGTCGAGGGCGGGATGCTGAGGACCAGCCTGCCGCCGTTATCGTGGAGCGTGATCCGCCTGGCCGCCCCGCGCCGCTAAAGACCCGCCGCGGCCGAACTCGGCCGCCAGGGCGAGGAGTGCCTCCTTGAATCGCGAGGGAAGCGGGGCCTTGAAGAGACTGGGCTCGGCCCTGCCCGGCAGCGCTATCTTAAGCCTGTAAGCGTGGAGCATGAGAGTCGCCGCCGGGAAGCGGCCGTCCTTCTTGCCGTAGATGGGATCGCCGAGGATGGGCGTACCCAGGCCGGCCATGTGCACGCGCAGCTGGTGGGTGCGGCCGGTCTTGGGCCGGAGCGAGACGAGGGCGTAGCCGCCGCTCGCACCGCCTCCCCAGGAGGACAGCACTCGGTAGTCCGTGACGGCGGCCCTGCCGCCCTCCCCGACTGCGGTGAAACGCTTGCGCTCGCGGGGGTCGCGGCCGAGTCGGTCCGCGATGCGCCCCGAGGCGGGCGAAGGCAAGCCCCTCGTGATGGCCAGGTACTCCTTCCGTGCGAGCCTCTCCTTGAATTGCGCTGCCAGGAAGACCTGGGCCTCGAGGTCCTTGGCCAGGATTATTGCCCCGGAGGTGTCCTTATCCAAACGATGAACGATGCCCGAGCGCGCGGCCGGCAGCCTGGCCCCCTCGCCAGCGGCAGCCACGCGCTCGCGTCGGGCGATAAAAAGGGCGGCGTTGGCGAGGGTGCCGCGCCAATTCCCGGCGCCGGGGTGGGTGACCATGCCCTGAGCTTTGTCTACGACGAGGACGCGCTCGTCCTGGTAGAGGATATTCAGGGGGAGGTCCTCGGCCTCGACGACGGAGGAATCCTCCTCGGTCCAGAGCAGCTCGAGGCGATCCCCGGATTTCAAGGGCCTGGAAGGCTTGGCGACCGCCCCGTTCACGAGGATGACGGCTCCCCTCGCCTTGAGCTGGGAGCGGCTCATGACGCAGGCAGTCTCGGCGAGGTAGACGTCGGCGCGCGCCGCGCCTTCGGGCCCCACCTGCCCACTCCAGCTCCGAGCGAGGTCGGGATTGGGATCGGGGGGCGGCCCGGCGGGAATAGGGGGCTTCTTGGCCTTCTTCATCGTCGTTTTTATAGCATGGATCGAAGGAGCCCTTCGCCTCGCTTTACTCGATCCTCATATATTAGTATTTTCATTATATATTAGTTTCACTATCAAAGGAGCCCTGTATGTCGTTCAACGTTCCCGACCTAAAATACCCCTACGAGGCGCTCGAGCCCTATATCGACGCGGAGACCATGCGCATCCACCACGACAAGCACCACGGCGCCTACGTGGCGAACCTCAACAAGGCCCTGGACGGCACCGAATTCGCGGCCTGGACGCCCGAGGACCTCGCCAGGGACTGGATCAAGCTGCCCGAAGCCCTGAAAGCCGCCGCGCGGAACAACGGCGGAGGCCATTACAACCACAGTCTCTTCTGGGAGCTCATAGGTCCGGACTCGGGCGGCAAGCCGAGCGGAGCCCTAGCCGCGGCCATCGACGGCGACCTGGGCGGCTTCGACGCCTTCAAGACCGAGCTAACGAAGGCTGGCCTGGGACGTTTCGGTTCGGGCTGGGCCTGGCTCGTCCTGGGCGCGGACAAGAAGCTCGCGATAGTGTCCACGCCTAATCAGGACAATCCCCTGGCGGAAAATCGCGTGCCCCTGCTCGGAGTAGACGTCTGGGAACACGCCTATTATCTGAAATACCAGAACCGGCGCGCCGACTATCTCGAGGCATTCTATAATGTCATTGACTGGAAGGCAGTGGCCGAACGCTTCGCGAAGGCGAAGAGTTAAACGGCGAGGAAGCTAGCAGCACCGCCCCAGAATGGGCGGTGCTGATTTCCTTCGCTAATGTATCTGCCTTATCAACGGCATACGCAAATGTCGTCAATCCCTACATATTGGTCTCTACACGGCTAGGGTGCAAAAAAGGCAGTTTCAACAATCCAACATAAATGTGGAATTCATTTAATGCTATTTTATTTAACTGTATAATGTTACAAGCAACAACTTAGCATTATGTAGAAATCGTACTGATTTTTCCTACTCCCATGAAGGTCGGCATGAGGTTTGCAATAGTAACAGCTGACTGCCTGGGAAGAAGGAGAATCAATGATCGCTACGCCTGTGCTGAGCGGGGGAAACACCGCCTGGGTGTTGATGGCAACCGCCCTCGTCATGTTCATGACGGTTCCCGCCCTCGGATTGTTCTACGGCGGGCTCGTGCGCAAGAAAAACGTCCTCAGCGTGCTTATGCAGTGCTTCATCACGCTAGCCCTGGTCTCCGTCCTCTGGGTTTCGTTCGGCTACAGCCTCGCCTTCAGCGACGGGGAGCTCATCCCCGGGGTGCTCGGCGACTTCAAGTGGGCCTTCCTCAACGGGATAACCCCGGACCAGCTCTCGCCCTATTACGTGTCCGACGCGACGGGCCGAGTGCCCCACCTGACCTTCGTGATGTTCCAGTGCATGTTCGCCGTCATCACGCCGGCCCTGATAATCGGCGCCTTCGCCGAACGGATGAAGTTCTCCTCCTTCCTGATCTTCACCGCCCTGTGGGAGGTGCTGATCTACAGTCCCCTGGCCCACATGGTCTGGTCGTCGAACGGCTGGCTGTTCAAGCTCGGCGTGCTCGACTTCGCGGGAGGCACCGTCGTCCACGTCAACGCGGGTTTCGCGGCGCTCGCCGCGGCCCTCGTCATCGGCAGGCGCAACAACCTGAAGGCCCTGCCCCCCCACAACCTCCCGTATACGCTCATTGGCGCGGCGATGCTCTGGTTCGGCTGGTTCGGCTTCAACGCCGGCTCGGCCCTCGCGGCGGACGGGATCGCCGCCAGCGCCTTCATGGCGACGACCGTCGCCGCCGCCGCCGCCGGCCTGATGTGGCCCATCCTCGACAGGATCGTCAACAAGCGGCCGACCATCCTCGGCGCGGCGACGGGAGCCGTGGTGGGGCTCGTGGCGATCACCCCAGCGGCGGGCTATGTCGGAGTGGGCGGCGCGCTGGCCATAGGCGCGATAGCCAGCGCCGTATGCTTCGTGATGGTCACCGTGGTGAAGGAGAAATTCGGCTACGACGACGCGCTCGACGCATTCGGCTGCCACGGCATCGGAGGCCTCGTCGGCGCCCTGCTCACGGGCGTATTCGCCGACCCAGCCCTGTGGAAATCCTACGGGGCCTCGCCGGCCGGGGCGCTCCACGGCAACCCCCGGCAGTTCCTGCTCCAACTCCTCGCCTCGGGCGTGAGCATCGCGATCGCCTTCGGCGGGACCCTGGCCCTCCTGAAGATACTCGAGGGGACGATAGGCCTGCGCGTCGACGCCAAGGACGAGGCGATCGGCCTGGACATTTCCCAGCACCACGAGCGCGCCTACACGGTGCTCGAGTGAGAGGCGCGGCATGAAAATGGTGATCGCGATAATCCAGCCCTATAGGCTCGAGGAAGTGAAGCAGGCCCTCTACGCGGCGGAGGTCAACCTGATGACGGTCTCGGAGGTCCTCGGCCACGGCCGCCAGGGGGGCCAGCACGAGATCTACCGCGGCAACAAGGAGACGGGGAACCTCCTGCGGAAGATCCGGCTGGAGATAGCCGTGAACGAGGCCTTCGTCGAGCCCACGATCCAGGCCATCCTCGCCGGCGCGCGCACCGGCGAGCTCGGCGACGGGAAGATCTTCGTCTACGACCTCGCCGAGACGGTGCGGATCAGGACGGGCGAGCGGGGCCCGGAGGCGATCGGGTAAGCCCCCTGCCTTGACGTCCCGACCGGCTTCTCCTATCCTTCCACGGAAGGAGCAACCATGGACAAGGAGCAGGCCCTCGCGAAGGTGGGGCTTTTCGAGGGACTCAACCCTAAATTCCTGAAGGGGCTGGCGAGCATCGCCACCGAGAGGTCCTTCAAGGCCGGCGAATACCTGATGCGGCAGGGCGAGAGCGGGATCGGACTTTTCATCCTCCTCTCCGGCAAGGTGCGGGTCGAGAAGGCGGACGCGTCCGGCCGGAGCGTGGAGCTGGCCGAGAACGGGCCCGGTGATATCCTCGGCGAGATGGCCGTGTTCGACGGCTCGCCAAGGTCCGCGAGCGTGGCCGCCTCCGAGGAGACGGCATGCCTCGTCCTCGCATCCTGGGAATTCAACGCCTTCCTCAAAGCCCATCCCGAGGCCGCCCTCGAGCTCCTGCCGATAGTGGTCAAGAGATTCCGCGAGACCAACGACGCGCTGATCAACCTCGGCGCGATGAGGAACTGCTAGCCCGCCTCACCCGATAGGACCGAGGCCGGGCACGAGGCGCGGCGCGGCGGCCTCGTCGCCCCCCGGGCCCTCGCCTCCGGCCGCGCCGTCCTTGCCGACCGTCCAGTAATCGCCCCGGCCCGGGCGCGTGGGGCTCGCGTAATATTCGACGTTCCACAAGAAGAGCCCGCGGGAGGGCGCCGTGGGACCCGCCAGGCCGCGGTCCCCGGATCGGAGCGCACGCTCCATCAGCCCCGCCGCTCCCTCCGCCGCTTCGGCTTCGTAATGCAGCATCGAGCCCACGAGCGAGCGCACCATGCGCCAGAGGAAGGCGTTGGCGGCGATCTCGTAGACGAGGGCGTCCCCCTCCCACCTGAAAGAGGACTCGGAAACGAAGCGCGATCGGTTCGCCGACTCGTCCTTGGCCGAGCTGAAGGCGGTGAAGTCCGTCTCGCCCAGGATCAGCGCCGCTGCCGCGTTGAGCGATTCCAGCGATGGCCTGCGCCGAAGGTGGTGGGCGTAGCGCAGCCGCATCGGGTCGGGAGAGCCCCCGCAGAGGGCGAAGAAGCGGTAGCGCCGGAGCCGCGCGTCGTAGCGGGAATGGAAGTCGAAATCCGCCTCCGCGGCGGAGAGGACCCGGACGTCGCGGGGCAGGAGCTTGTTGAGGGCCGGGAGGAAGCGCCCGGGCGAGATACCCGCGATGTCGGTGTAGAAATTGGCGACTTGGCCCAGGGCGTGGACGCCCGAATCGGTCCTGCCCGCGCCAAGGGTGGGGACGGGATGGCCGTGCATCCGGCTCAGCGCGGACTCGAGCTCGCCCTGGACCGAGCGGGCGTTCTTCTGCCGCTGCCAGCCCCCGAAGTCCGTACCGTCGTAGGAGAGTACGAGCCTTACGTTACGCTTGTTCCTCATCCTCTTCTTCGTCCTGGTGAAGCTCCTTCTTGAGGGCGTCGTAGAGGTCCCGGACCTTGTCGACCAGGGGGCCGGGCTTCGACTTGCTCTTGCGCCCGATGCCGAACATCTTGGCTATGGTGCGCTTGTTGGCGTCCATGACCTCCAGGCGCTTGGCCTCGTCCTCGCGCGGGCCGTACTTCAGCTCGAGCATGGCGCAG
Organism: Spirochaetaceae bacterium; assembly: GCA_025355995.1. GTDB lineage: Bacteria > Spirochaetota > Spirochaetia > Treponematales > Rectinemataceae > UBA1306. The sequence goes on from JANXYQ010000018.1 coordinate 34,961, forward strand.
AGGTAGAGCACGCCCTCGAAGCCGTAGTTCTTGTCGGTGTCGGGTCCGAGCCATTTCACCGTTGTGAGCTGCTCCTTGCCCTTCTGCTCGAGCTCCACGGCGAGGCGATAGAGGAAGCGGGCCTTGCCGTAGAGCACGCGGGCGGCGTAGGCGAAGTTCTCGCCGGGCTGCTTCTTCTCGAGGTAGCCGCAGAGCCAGGCGGCTCGCAGGGCGGAGATGCCCTGCTTGATCGTCGGGCTGAATTCCTTGGGCAGGAGCTCGTAGCACAGCATCGCGAGGTGATAGGAGGCGGCGCCTTCCATGAGGCCGCGCGGCGCGTTGAAATCGGCCGCGCCGAAGACGCGCTGCGCCGCCTCGATGCGGCCCGCGGTCTCGTCCTTGAGCAGCGCGGCGTGCTTGGGCGCGATGCCGAGGAAGTCGGGCCTATAAGCCGAGTACCAGCAGGCGGGGCAGACCGTCAGCTCGTAGACGAGGGGATGGACCTCGCCGTAATTGTGCATGGGGATATAGGTCCTGTGCAGCTCGTCGGTGAGGTCGCCCGCGTTGACTCGGCCGGAGAAGAGCTCCTCCCTGTTGAAGGACGCCTCGCAGACGGGGCAGATTATCGGCTCCTTGGAGACGAAGGTGACCTTCTTCTCCTTGTCGCTCTCGGGCTTCTGCGCGTACCTGACCATTCTTGCTACCCCTCTATGATGGCTATGGCGATCGCGTTGTCGCTCTCGTGCGTCAGCGAGACGTGGACCCGCGAGCCTCCGAAAGCGTTGAAGCGCGCGAGCGCGCTGCCGTGCAGGACCATATCGGGCCTCCCGTTCGGATCGTTCACCACCTGGATGTCGCCGAGGCGGATCCCCGCGAGACCGGTGCCCAGGGCCTTGCCGAAGGCTTCCTTGGCCGCAAAGCGGGCGGCCAGGGAGAGTGACTCGCCGGCTCCGCGCCTGCGCGCGTCGGCGACCTCGTCCCGGTGGAAGAAGCGCTCGACTAGGCCCGGCACCGACTCCCAGTGCCTGATGCGCCCGACGTGGACGACGTCCACTCCGATGCCGAGTATCATCTCGCGCTCCCTTGGGCCTTCGCGCCGTCGGCGGGCGAGGGCGCGGCGACGACGGTCACCTGGACCGCCTGCGGATCGAAGCGCTCTACGGTGAAGCCGTCCGGGGAGCGCGCCTGGACCTTAGCCTGGTACGTTCCCGCCTTCCTCAGGCCGGAGAGGTCGACGTAGAGCAGGCCCGGGGTCGGCGCGAAGCCCGAGATGTCGGCCGTCGAGGAGCGGACGCGGAAGCTGCCCGCGGGCAGGCCCTGCGCGAGCGCGAGGTCGGGCGGGAGCCCTTCCCCGGCGATGGCCACGCCTACGAAGGTCTTGACGGCGAGGGACTTCTGCACGACGGCCCGGAATTCCACGCTATCCGGCCCCGACACCGAGACAAGGCTCTCCTTCTTGACGACCCGCGCCTTCACCGTGAAGTCGGAGTTGCGCCCCGCCAGCTCGATGAAATCGGTCTGGACGTCGTCTACCCGGGCTACGGCGCTCGCGGGCCCGGAGACCTCCACCTCCGAGGGCTTCAGGTCGAAGGCCACGAGCTCGTAGCCCGGCTCCAGGAAGCCCTTGAACGAGGGCGTGACGGGCACGACGCGCGTTACGCGCTTCTCGATGGCCACGGCCACCTCGGCGGGATCGGTGCGTATCTCAAGGGGATCCACGCCCAGGGCCGTTCCCTTGCGCTCGACCTGCACCGGGGCGCGGTACTGCCCCTCGGCGCGGTACGAGGAGAGATCGAGGCTAGCCTTGACGTCGTCCTCCTGGATGGTGAAGAGGGCGTTCGACTCGCCCCGGAGGGTCACGCGCACGGATCGCGGGGCCTGGCTCGCGAGCGCGTACTCGTCGTTCACCGATACCGTCAGCGGGGTCGAGATATAGCGATCCTCGAGGCGGTTGAGGCGGTAGAAGAAGAAGAGGAGCAGCGCGGCCGCGAGGGACAGCACCTTGGCGGGCCAATTGGAGAGGAGGCGCTTGGCCAAGCCCTTATTCGGCATCGGCGGCCTCCTCGGCCTCTTCCTCGGCGGCCTCGGGGAATTCGAGGAGCTCGCCGAGGCGGCGCCGGATCTGCTCGGGCGCGAGCCCGTAATAGAGCTTGGACTCGTAGGCGAGCGAGAGGGCGCCGGTCTCCTCGGAGACGACGAGGATGACGGCGTCCGCCTCCTCAGATAGGCCGAGGGCCGCGCGATGCCGGGTGCCGAAGCTCTTGCGGATGTCCTGCTGCTCCGAGAGGGGCAGGAAGCAGCCGGCCGCCGCGACCCGGCCCTCCTGGACCACGAGCGCGCCGTCGTGCAGGGGTGTGTCGTGCCCGAATATCGTGACGATGAGGCTCGACGAGAGGAGACTGTCCAGCCGAGTCCCGGTATCCACGATGTTCTTGAGCCCCACGTTCCTCGCGAAGACGATGAGCGCGCCGCGGCGGATCGAGCTGAGCCTCTCGGCCGCGTTTAGGACCGCCTCGATCTGGGTGACTCGCGGGCGGGCCGCCCCGCGAAAGATCGAGCCCTGGCCAAGCCGCATGAAGATCTTGCGAAGCTCGGGCTGGAACACGATGGCGAGGGCGATGACGAGGCCAGGCGCGAGGATGTTGAGTATCCAAGTGACGGTCGTGAGCTGCAGGAAGAAGGCGGCGGCGTAGAACACGGCCAGGATCAGCGCGCCTTTGACGAGCTGGATGGCCTGGGTCTTCACCATGACCTCGTAGGCCTTGTACACGAGGTAGGCAAGGAGGACTATGTCGAGGGCGGGCCTCACGTAAAGCGAGAAGAATTGCCCGATGGCTGCGGCGCTCATCGCCCGCCTCCCGCCATCGAGGCGCCGCCGCAGGCGACACCGCCGCAGGCGACACCGCCGCAGGCGGTGAAGGCCGCCAGGGCGTCCACTGTCTCGGTTACGTCGTGGACGCGCAGGACCGCCGCCCCTCCCGCATAGGCGGCGCAGGCCGCCCCTAGGCTGCCCGCCAGCCTATCCCCGACCGCCTTCCCGACGATGTGGCCCACGAGAGCCTTCCGGGAGAGGCCGACGACCACGGGATAGCCGAGGGCCGCGAGGAGGCCGAGGCGCGTCAGGATATCCAGGTTGTCCTCCGCCCGCTTGCCGAAGCCGATGCCGGGATCGAGGAGGATGAGGCCGGACGGGATCCCCGCCGCGATGGCGGATTGCGCCGCGAGCGCGAGGAAATCGCGGACCTCGGACGCGCAATCGGAGTAGGCGGGCGAGTCCTGCATGGTCTCGGGGCTGCCCTTCATGTGCATGAGGATGACGGCAGCGCCCGTCCGGGCCGCGAGGGCGGCCATCCCGGGATCGTGCCTCAGCGCCGAGACGTCGTTGATCGCATCCGCGCCCGCCTCGATGGCTGCGCGCGCGACGGCGGCCTTGCGCGTGTCGACCGAGATCGGCAGGCCGCTCCTGGAGCGGATGGCTACGATGGCGGGAACGACCCGATCCAGTTCCTCCGCTTCGCCCAGGGCGGCGGAGCCGGGCCGCGTCGACTCGCCGCCGACGTCCACGATGGCAGCGCCGGCGGCCTCCATCGCCAGGGCCGCCTCGGCGGCCTCGGACGCGCCGCGGCTGCGGGAGCCAGGATAGAAGGAATCGGGCGTGACGTTGACGATCCCCATCACGAGGGGGCCGCGGTCGAACCTTAGCGATCGCCCATGGGATAAAACGATCGCTGGCGATCGCCCCTGGGATAAAGCGATCACGAGCCCTCCCTGGCGGCGCGGAACACGAAGATCCTCTTCCCCGAGGGAGAGAGCTCGGCGTCGCGCAGCCTCGACAGGATACCGGCGGAGTCGAGGCCGGCGCGAGCGAGAAGCTCGTCGCGCGTAGCCTGGGCGAAGGGCTCGGAGGGGAAGCCTGCAGCCGAGACGGAGACTCGCGGGAGACGGGTCGCGATGAGCGACACCAGGAACTCGCCGAAGCCGCCGCGCTCGACGCCCTCCTCCATCACGAG
>JANXYQ010000020.1 GCA_025355995.1 Spirochaetaceae bacterium
CCGCCATGGCGGCGAGGAGGACGAGGACTACGTGTATCCCCGGCGGCGCCTTGACCCAGAGGCCCACGGCTATGGCCGCCATCGAGCCCGCCATCAGCTGGCCCTCGGCGCCTATGTTGAAGAGTCCGACCCTGAAGGCGAAGCCGACGGACAGGCCCGTGAGTATGATCGGCATGGACTGGATGACGAACTCGCCGATATAGCGAGGATTGAGGGCGCCCGTCTTCGAGTTGAAGCCGGTCAGGCCCTGGAAGAGGGCCAGGAACATCGAGGCCGGATTGCGGCCCGTCGCGAGCAGGACGACGGAGCCGAGGGCGAAGCCCAGGAGGACCGAGACGAGGGGAATCGCGAGGGCGGCGCTCTTCTTGGTCATGGGCCTACGCCACCTTTCGCTTGGAGCCCGACATCATAAGGCCCAGCTCGTTCTCGTCAGTCTGGCCGGCCGCGACGACGCCGACGATCTCGCCATTGTAGATGACCGCGATCCGGTCGGATATGTCGAGGATCTCGTCCAGCTCGAGGGACACGAGGAGGATGGCCTTGCCCTTGTCCCTCTCGGCGATGATGCGCTTGTGGATGTATTCGATGGCGCCCACGTCGAGGCCGCGGGTGGGTTGGGCGATGACGAAGGCCTCGGGGGAGCGGTCGATCTCCCGCGCGACGATGGCCTTCTGCTGGTTGCCGCCCGACATGGCGCGGGTCGGCGTCGCGCCGCCCTCGCCGCAGCGCACGTCGAACTCGGAGATGAGGCGCTCGGCGTTCGCGCGCACCGCGTTGCCGTCCATGACGCCGCCCCTGGAGAAGGGCCTGCGCCCGTAGGAGTGGACGACGAGGTTCTCCTCGAGCCTGAAATCGAGCACGAGGCCGTGCCTGTGGCGATCCTCCGGTATGTGCCCCAGGCCGAGGTCGAGGCGGCCCTTCACGGCCATGCCCGCGAGCTCCCGCCCGCCCAGCAGGATCCTGCCCGACTCGATCTCGGCGAGCCCCGTGATCGCCCGCACGAGCTCGGTCTGCCCGTTCCCGTCGATGCCGCAGAGCCCGAGGATCTCGCCCGCCCGGAGCTCCAGGGAAAGGTCCTTCACGCCTAGGAGGCCCTTGGCGTTCCGGACGTTCAGGCGCTCGATTTTCAGGATGACTTCCCCGGGCTTGGCGGGACCCTTGTCGACATGGAAATTGACCTCGCGGCCGACCATCATCTCGGCCATGCTCTCCTCGGTCGAGTCGGCCACGCTCACCGTACCGATGAGCTTGCCTCGCCGGAGGATGGTGCAGGTCCGCGCGACTTCCTTTATCTCCCTGAGCTTGTGGGTTATGAGGAGCACCGTCTTGCCCTCGCCGACGAGCCTGCGCATGATCTGCATGAGCTCGTGTATCTCCTGCGGGGTGAGCACGGCGGTGGGCTCGTCGAAGATGAGGATCTCGGCGTCGCGGTAGAGCATCTTGAGTATCTCGACCCTCTGCTGCATGCCGACCGAGATGTCCTCGATCCTGGCCTCGGGGTCGACGTTGAGGCCGTAGAGCTCCGAGAGCTCGCGCACGCGCCTGGCGGCCTTCTTGCGGTCGATCACGAGCCCCGAGCGCGGCTCGAGGCCGAGAATGATGTTCTCGGTCACGGTGAAGTTGTGCACCAACTTGAAGTGCTGGTGGACCATACCGATGCCCAGGGCGTTGGCCGCGTTGGGGTCGGCGATCCGCTCCTCGCGGCCGTGCACCTTGATGGTCCCCGACTCGGGTTGGTAGAGGCCGAAGAGGATGCTCATCAGCGTGGACTTGCCGGCTCCGTTCTCGCCGAGGAGGGCGTGGATGGAACCCTGCTCCACCTTGAGCGTGACCCGATCGTTGGCGCGCACGCCGGGGAAATTCTTGACTATATCGAGCATCTCGATAATGTACGGCACCGATCGCCCTCCATTCTCGGCTTTCGGGGAATTATATCACGGCCCGCCGGCGGGCGAGGCGAAAAAAAGCGCCCCCGCGCGAGGCGGGAGCGCTTTTGGCGAGACGGCCGAGCTTACTGCCTGGAATCGACCTTGAGCTTGCCGGACACGATCTGGGCGGTGTAGTCCGCGATGGCCTTTACGATGGCCGCGCTGAGGTTGGGGTTCTTCTCGGGGAGGCCTACGCCCTTGGACTTGAGGTCGAAGGTGAGGACCTGGCCGCCGGGGAACTTGCCGTTCATCGTCATGACGGCCACGTCGTGGGCCGCCACGTCTACGCGCTTCATCATGGAGGTGAGGATGGCGGACTGGGTTCCGGCGTAGATGCCGTCGTTGTACTGGTCCTTGTCGACGCCGATCGCCCAGCGGATGTCCTTCTTGGCGGAGCGGGCCTTGGCCTCCTGGATGACGCCATTGCCGGAGCCTCCGGCCACCTGGAAGATGATGTAGGCGCCGGCGCCGAACTGCTTGGCGGCCATGGCCTGGCCGATGCCCGCGTCGGTGAAGGAGCCGGTGTAGTCGCTCAGGATGGTGGCGCCGGGGAGGACGGCCTTGACGCCCTGGTCGTAGCCGACCTCGAAGTTCTCGATGAGGGGGAACTTCATGCCGCCGACGAAGCCGACGATCTTCTTGCCGTCCGCCTTGGCCTTGAGGCCGGCCGCGACGCCGGCGAGGAAGGAGCCCTCGTTCGCGGCGAAGACCGCGTTGGCGACGTTCGGGACCATCTTGCCGTCCTTGTCCTGGACCACGGAGTCTATGATCATAAGCTTCTGGTCGGGATACTGCTTGGCGACCGTCAGCATGGCCTCGTTGAAGAGGAAGCCGGGGGCGATGATGAGGTCGAGCTGCTCGTCGGCGAAGGTGCTGAGGTTGGGGATGTAGTCGGCGTCGGCGGTGGACTGGAGGTACTTGATCCCCTCGCCTTCCTTGAGGCCCTGCTCCTTGCCGAAAACCTTGACGCCTTCCCAGGTGCCCTGGTTGAAGGACTTATCGTCGATACCGCCTACGTCGGTGACGAGGCCTACGCGGATGGGGGCTGCCATGAGGGCGGAAACCGCGATGAGCGCGAGGGAGACGAGGACGATTCTCTTCTTCATATGCTCTCCTTAATTGGATTGGAATGAGCTCGAGGCTCGATAATATCCCTATTCGCCCGAGCGCGCAATACTGGCGTTTTTCGCGCGGGCGGCAGCCCCGGCGCATATTTATGCAAAGCGGCTACTCCGGCAGCTCGCTGACTATGGCTATGCTGCTCGAAGCGCCTATGCGGTCGGCGCCGGCGTCGAGCATCAGGATGGCGTCGTGGTAGCTGCGGATCCCGCCGGAAGCCTTGACCTGGAGCTTGTCGCCCACGGTCTTGCGCATGAGGCGCACGTCCTCGACGCTGGCGCCTCCGGTACCGAAGCCGGTGCTCGTCTTCACGAAGCGCGCGCCGGCCCTGGCCGCCGCCTCGCAGGCCTTGACCTTCTCGGCGTCGGAGAGGTAGCAGGTCTCGATGATCACCTTTACCGAGACTCCGTCCCGGCTCGCGGAGTCCGCGCTGGCTTTCACGACGCCGCGGATATCCTCCTCGACGGCCCTCCAGTCGCCGGCCTTGGCCGCGCCGAGGTTTATCACCATGTCTATCTCCGCCGCGCCCTGGGCGGCCGCGAGCCTCGCCTCGGCGGCCTTGGTCTCCGGGGCGTTGGCGCCCAGGGGGAAGCCGATGACGGTGCAAACGAGGACGCCGGAGCCCGAGAGCTCCTTGGCGCAGAGCGACACCCAACAGGGGTTGACGCAGACGCTCGCGAAGCCGTACTTGCGGGCCTCGGCACAGAGCTCGCGCACCGACTGCTCCGTGGCGATGGCCTTGAGGAGCGTATGATCGATCGTTTTCGCGAGCGTGGCCTTCGTCCATTCCTTCTGCATAGCCTGCCTCCCTTAAATCTCGAACCGGCGCGCGAGGTATTCCCTGCGCGTCGCGACGAGCTCTTCGAGCTCGTCGAGCATGCGCTCGTCGGCGAGCGCCGCGATCGCGAATACCTGCTTCTCGGTCTCGTCGGTATACCGTCGGACGAACTCGATGTCCGTGACGTAGCCGAGGCTGATCATGTTGGAGATGCGGTCCGCCGACTTGAGCACGCGAGCCTTGTCCGAGCCGAAGTCGCGGATGCGCGCGAGGAACTCGGCCTTGGTCTCGATGGGCCGCCGCGTCACCTCGAGCACGAGCTTGTAGACGTCGGCCGACTCCTCGTCGATCTCGAGGATCCTATCGGCGTCGAAGCCGGGCACGTCCTCGATGAGGTCGTGGATGATCGAGGCCTTCAACAGCACCGAGTCGATGTAGCCGTAGTCGATCAGGATCGCCATCGTGTCGAGCTGATGGCGGAACATGTTGCCGCCGGAGCGCCGGAGGTTGCCTATGAGGGCGGTGGCGAGCTGCATGTAGGGGGCGAGATGCATCTGCTTGAGGCGGAGCATGTCGTCGACGTCCATACCGAGGGCGTCGCGCGCCGAGCCTTCGTCGCCCTCGCCCCTCTTCGTCACGCGAGCTCCTCTAGGTATTGCCGGTACTTGCCGGCGCGGCGCTCGGCCTCCTCGAGCTTCTCGCGCTCCTTGGCGACCACCTCCGCGGGAGCCGAGGCGGTGAAGCCCGGGTTCGCCAATTTCGCCCTGGTCCGGGCGGCGTACTGCTCGTCTTTGTCGACGTCCTTGCGCAGCTTTTCGAGCAGCTTGGCGGCGTCCACGGACTCCTTCACGAAGGCGTAGGCCTCGAAGCCCTTGCCGACGAGGGCCACGGTCCCGGCCGGCCGGACCTCGGTCTCGTCGGGCGCCGGACCGTTCGCCAGGAGTCCGACGAGGGCGCCGTTCTCGCGCAGGAAAGGCGCGATGCCGGCGGAGAGCGCGGCCCCGCCGGCCTCGAAGCGCAGGGCGAGGCGGATCTTGACCTCGGGAGCAATGCCGAATTCCACGCGCAGTGAGCGCGTTAGGCGAACGAGCTCGCGCAGGGCCTCGAAGCTCGCGTCCAGGGCCGCGGCCTTCCCCGAGGGATCGGGGGCCGGGACGGCCGGATAGGGACGGACGACGAGCATCGCCTCCCCGCCGGGGACCGTCCTTCCGGGCAGCTTCTGGTAGATCTCCTCGGTCACGAAGGGCAGGAGGGGGTGCAGCAGCGCGAGGGCCTCCTCGAGCACGCCGATCAGGACCGAGACCGCCCTGTCCTTCTCCGCGCCGTCATCCGAGCGCAGCGAGATCTTCGTCGCCTCGACGTACCAGTCGCAGAAGTCGTTCCAGAAGAACTCGTAGGCCGCCGAGGCGGCATCGTTGTATCGATAGGAGGCGAGGGCCTCGCGTATAGAGGCCGAGGCCGCGCCCAGGCGTCCGTAGACCCAGCGGTCTATGTCGCGCAACGCGGGCTCCTCCACCAGCTCCCGGCCCTCGAGGTTCATGAGGATGTAGCGGCTCGCGTTCCAGACCTTGTTGGCGAACTTGGAGCCCAGCTTGAAGTCGTCCTTGTTGATCAGTATGTCCTGGGACGAGGTGTACAGGAAGGCGAAGGTGAACTTGAGGGCGTCGGCCCCGTACTCGTCGACTATCTCGAGGGGATCGATGCCGTTGCCCAGGGACTTGGACATCTTGCGGCCCTGCTTGTCCCGCACGAGGGTGGTCATGCAGATGTCGCGGAAGGGGACCCTTCCCGTGAACTCGAGGCCCGCCATGATCATGCGCGCCACCCAGAAGAAGATTATGTCGAAGCCGGTGACGAGGGCGGAGGTGGGGTAGTACTTGCGGAAGTCCGCCGCGTCCTTGGGCCAGCCGAGGGTGCTGAAGGGCCAGAGCCAGCTCGAGAACCAGGTATCGAGGACGTCCTCGTCCTGATGGAGGTCGGTGGAGCCGCAGAAGGGGCAGACCATAGGGTCCTCGCGGGCGACGACGTACTTGCCGCAGTGCCTGCAGAACCAGGCGGGCACGCGGTGCCCCCACCAGAGCTGCCGGCTGATGCACCAGTCCCGGATGTTGGTCAGCCAATTCTCGTAGGTATTCTCCCAGCGCTGGGGGAAGAAGCGGATCTCGCCGTCCTTCCAGGCCTTGAGGGCCTTGTCGGCGAGGGGGCGCATCTTGACGAACCACTGCTCCGAGAGATAGGGCTCGACAACGGTATGGCAGCGGTAGCAGTGCCCGACCGAGTGGGTGATGGGCTTCTCGGCGACGTAGAGGCCCAGCGCCTTCAGGTCCTCGACGACGAGCGCGCGCGCGTCCTTGGCCTTCAGGCCCCGGTACTTCGTGGGGACGGCGTCGTTCAGGGTGCCGTCGGGATTGAGTATGTTTATCTGCGGGAGGTCATGCCGCTTGCCCACCTCGAAATCGTTGGGGTCGTGGGCCGGCGTGATCTTGACGAGGCCGGTGCCGAACTCGCGGTCGACGTAGGGGTCGGCGATGATCGGTATCAGCCGATCGGTCAGGGGCAGCCTCGCCGTCTTCCCGACGAGGGACGTGTAGCGCTCGTCGTCGGGATGGGCCGCCACCGCCGTGTCGCCCAGGAGAGTCTCGGGGCGGGTGGTCGCTACCTCGATATAGTCCTTGCCGTCGCTCGTCTTCGCGTCCGCGAGCATGTAGCGGACGTGGTGCATGGCGCCGGCGGCGTCCTGGTGCTCGACTTCGTCGTCCGAGAGGGCGGTGCCGCAGGAAGTGCACCAGTTGACGAGGTACTTGCCCTTGTAGATTAGGCCGCGCTCGTAGAGCGTGACGAAGACCTCGCGTACGGCCTTGGACAGGCCCTCGTCGAAGGTGAACCGCTCGCGGCTCCAGTCGCAGGAGGAGCCGATCTTCTCGAGCTGCTTCTTGATGATCGCGTGGTGCTCGTTCGTGACCTTCCAGGTCTCCTCGACGAATTTCTCGCGGCCGAGCTCGTGCCTGTCGATGCCCTGGGCGCGGAGCCGCTTCTCGACGACGTGCTGCGTGGCGATGCCGGCGTGGTCGGTGCCCGGGACCCAGAGGGTCGGCTCTCCCAGCATGCGGTGGAAGCGGACGAGGATGTCCTGGAGCGAGTTGTTGAGCCCGTGGCCCATGTGCAGCACCCCCGTGACGTTGGGGGGCGGGATCACGACGACGAAGGGCTTCTTGCCTTTTTGGCCCGCGGGCTGGAACAGTCCCTTGGACATCCAGGCCTCGTAGATGCGGTCCTCGAAGCTCTTGGGATCGTAGGCTTTCTCAAGCTCGATCGCTTTCATCGCATAATCCTCCGTGGCGGCAGACGCATCGCATAGCGTACCAGAAACGGAGGAAAAAGGGAAAGGGGAGAGCGGGAGGCGCCTGTCTATTCCGGGCTGCCGCTCCAGCCCGCGATGCGCGCCAGTATGTACCACATCGCGTAGGCCTTGCGATTGGCCGTAATGTGCTGACTCTCGTGCTGCCCGCAATCGACCGCGCCGCCCGGCGAGGACAGATCGTGGAACCAGTCCGTTCCCTCGGCATGGGAGTCTTGCCAGGCCTGGTTATAATTCCCGCCGGCCGCGCCGAAGGAGGAGGAGTGCGCGTCGTCGGTGGCGTCGGCGTAATAGTTCCCGTCCATGTCGTGGCTGTCGATGGACCAGTAATCGAGGCACAAATAAGCGCGGGCGGCGCAATAGGCCGTGATCAGGTCCGCCTGGTCCTTGGGCTTGCCGGCCCCTAGGTTGCCGCCGCCGTTCTGGTAGGCGTGGCCGGTCATGAAGACGAAGGTCACCGGGGTCGTCCTCGTCCGCCCGCCGCCGGTGCCGATCTTGGCGCCGCCGGCCCCGTACTCGTCGATCAGGGCCTGCATCGACGGGAGATAGCCGCCCGCGACGTCGTGGCCGGTGATGTCGCACCAGGACCACATGACGACGTTGATGGACGAGTTCGCGGGATCGTCGAGAAAGGCCCTGTTTTGGTCGACCCACGCGGGCCAATCCGCGTCGGCGGTGCTCAAGTCCACGTAGGCTCCCGGCACCCCATAGTCGTGGAAGTCGAGCTTGGGGGCATCCGGGGGCGAAGCGTCGTTCGTGATGCCGAACCTGGCCGCATCGCCGGACTTATAGTCCTGCAGGCCGAAAAGGCCGTAGCTCACGTGGGTCCCGTGGGAAGTGTGCTGGTAGGCTACGTGGAGGCTCGCGCGCGCGGCATCGACGTAGGCCGTGGGTATCGCGCGGAGTACCGCCTCCTTGGCGAGCTCGTGGCCGACGACGACCGAGCCCCCGGAGACCCCGCCGCCCTGGATGCCCGTGCCGACGGCGCAGGAGCAGAGCGAGAGGATCGAGCAACAGGAAAAGAGGGCCAGGCCCGCGGTTCGCTTCATAGCGATGAAGAATATCGCGCCTAACGCGCATATCCACGGCCCGGACCCCGGGCGCCCTTACTTTCGCCGCTCGAGCTCCACCACCCTCGCCTTGCCCTCGAGGAGGCGCGCGAATTCCTCGGCGTCGGCCTCGGTTCCCTCGTACAGGCCAAAATGGATGGGCACGGCTATCTTCGCCTTGACGTCCATCGCCGCCTGCGCGGCCTCCGCGACCGAGCCCATAGTGTAGGTCTGCCCGAGGGGAAGGAAGGCGATGTCGCAGTCGATGGCCTTCATCTCGGGGATGCGCTCGGTGTCGCCCGAGACGTAGATGCGCAGCCCCGATCCGGTGATGACGAAGCCGCAGTAGAGCGCCGACTTGGGGTGGAACTGCGTCTTGACGAGGTTGTAGGCAGGGACGACTTCGATGGCGACGTCGCCGAAGGCGTTCTCGTCGCCGGGGCGGACCCGGGAGAGGGAGGGGCTGTCGAAGCCCGCGAGCACGATGGTCGAGGGGCCGGAGAGCTTCTTGATGTCCGCCGGGGAGTAGTGGTCGCCGTGGTCGTGCGTGATGAGGATCAGGTCGGCGGCCTCCGAGACCGGCACCTTGACCGGATCGAGCCAGATTACCTTGCCCCCGACCTCGATGCGGAGGCTGCTCTGGCCGTACCATTGGATTATCCGCGAGAGCTCGGCTCGGCCCCAGCTCCCGAGCTCGCCCGCCTGCGCGGGCGCGCGGACGGCAGCGAGGGCGAGGATCGAAGAGAGCGCCAAAAATCGCTTGGACATATCGCCTCCTTTGGTTACCTCGAGGATCCCGATTATACGCGACCGACCCGCCCCTGGGCGAGGGCGCGCATCTCGCGGAGGAAGAAGACCGCGGTGACGAGGGCCGCGAGGAAGTCCGCCGCGGCAGGCGCGAACCAGAGCCCGACGAGGCCCGCGGCGGCGGGAAGGATATAGAGGAGGGGAATCAGGAAGAGCACCTGGCGCGAGAGGCTCAGCAGCATGGATTGCTTGGGCTTGCCCACCGCCTGGAAATAGCCCGAGGAGACTATCTGGAAGCCGATGAGGGGCATGCAGAGGAGGACCCTGGAGAGGGCGAAGGAGCTCATGTCGGCCAGCTCCGCGGACGTGCCCGCGAACAGCAGCACCAGGGGCCGGGGGAAGAGCTCCACGACGGCGAAGCCGAGCGTGAAAGCGGCGGTGGCCGCGCCTATCGCGAAGATCGCCGCCTGCCTGACACGCGCCGGCTGCCCGGCGCCGTAGTTGTAGCCGATTATCGGCTGGACCCCGCCGTTGATCCCGAAGGCAATCATGACGAAAAGGGAGACGAGGGCGAAGACGACGCCCATCGAGGAGACCGCGAGGTCGCCGCCGTAGCGCTGGAGCTGGTTGTTCATGATGCCGTTCATGAGGCTGTTGGCGAGGTTCACGGCGAAGGGCGCCGAGCCTATGGCCAGTATGGGCAGGACTATGTCCTTGCGCGGCCGCATCCGGGAGAGCCTGAGCTTCAGCGTGCTCCTGCCCGAGAGGTAGTAGTACAGGACCCAGACGGCCGAGACACTCTGGGCGAGGATGGTCGCGAGTCCCGCGCCCCTCATGCCCATATGGAAGGCGAAGAGGAAGATCGGACAGAGGATGGCGTTGAGGACCGCTCCGATTAGCATGCTCACCATCGCCGTGCGAGGGCTGCCCTCGCCCCGGATGAAGTTGTTCACCCCGAGGGCGATGACTTGGAATATCGTGCCCGCCAGGATGACCCCCGTATAGTCGCGCGCGAAGGGCAGGACGGTCTCGCTCGCGCCGAAGAGGCGGAGCAGGGGATCGAGGAAGGCGAGGCCGACCGCGGAGACCGATACCGCCACGGCTATTACGAGCACGAAACCGTTCCCGAGCACGAACTCGGCGGTCTCCTTGTCGTGCCGGCCGAGGTTGATCGATATCAGGGTGGTCGCGCCCATCCCGATGAGGGTCGCGAAGGCTATCTGGACCATCATGAGGGGGAAGGCGATCGTCGCGCCCGCGATGCCGAGGGGGCCGACGGCCTGGCCGATGAAGATGCGGTCCACAACGTTGTAGAGGGCGCTCACCAGCATGCCCACTATCGAAGGCAGCGAGAATTTGAGTATGAGGGAAGGAATGCTCGAAGTGCCGAGCTCGCGGTTCTGTTCCAAGTAGGCTCCTGTCGCCGCCGCGCGGCGCACGGATTAGAATATAGCCGATCCTAACATTTTATTCCTCCCCGCCCCCGCGATATTGACCCTTCGCCCCGGGACGGTTAGGGTCGAAAGGTCCTTTGGAGGCATGCATGAACCGAGCAGCGAAGAACGCCCGGCTGTCGATAGCGTCGAACACCCTACTCATCGCGATGAAGCTCGCGGTCGGGCTGGCTAGCGGGGCCGTGTCAATCGTCTCCGAGGCCATCCACTCGCTCATGGACCTCGCGGCCGCGATAATGGCGGCCTTCTCCATCCGCGTCGCCGGGAAGCCCGCCGACGCGGAGCATCCCTACGGCCACGGTAAGGTCGAGAACGTCTCCGGCGTCCTCGAAGCCCTCCTGATATTCGCGGCCTCGGCCATCATCGTCGCGGAAGCGGTCAAGAAGCTCGTCTCGCACGAGGGAGTGGCCAATATCGAGCTGGGCATAGCCGTCATGCTCGTCTCGGGGGCGGTCAACTTCTTCGTCTCCCGCCGGCTGTACAAGGTCGCGCGGGAGGAGGAATCCGTGGCCCTCGAGGCGGACGCCCTGCACCTGAAGACCGACGTCTACTCGGCCCTGGGAGTCGCCGCCGGGCTCATCCTCCTCGAGATAGCCCGCGTCGTTTTCAAGGCGCCCTGGGCCGACATGCTAGACCCGCTCATCGCGATAGTCGTCGCCGTGTTCATACTGCGCGAGGCATGGGGCATGCTCCGCAAGGCCTTCGAGCCCCTCGTCGACGCCAGCCTCTCCGAGGCGGAGCGCGCCCTCATCCTCGAGCGCATAGCCGAGCATCCCGGCCTGGCCGCCCACAACATCCGCTCGCGCAAGGCCGGAAAGACCAAGTACATCGACTTCCACCTCGAGGTGCCGCCGGAGATGCGCGTGTCCGAGGCCCACGCCCTATGCGACGAGCTCGAGGCCGAGATCGAGGGCCGGCTGCGCAATACGGACCTTACTATCCACGTCGAGCCGAAGGACTGACGGCGGGCCCGCTTCGGCGATCGACCAAGGCATAGGCCCCGAAGGCGAAGGCGACGGCAATGCCCTTGTCGATGAGGTTGAGCGGGATGCGGGCCCAGAAGGCGGCGCCCACGAGAGACTGCCCGGCGAGCACGAGGCCCGTCACGATGTAGTCGCTCGGGTGCGTAGTCACTCCCCCGAAGAAATAGAAGTCCACCATGCCTCCGAGCACCGCGTTGGCGAGGGCGACGAGGAAGGAGCAGACGAGGACGTTTAGGACCAGACCGAGGCGCCTGCCCCTCGCCATGTAGCCCGTGATGATCCCCGTGGCCATGTTGCAGACGACGAAGGGGATCCAGCTGCCGTCCCAGCCGTGCAAGGCCTCGAGCCAGACATGGGTGGAGAGGCCGCAGAGGGCGCCGGCCAGGGGGCCGAAGACAGCCCCGCAGGCGGCGGTGAGGATCGAGTCGAAGAAGAACGGACTTTTAAGCGCGATGTTGCATATGGCCATGAGGGCGTTGACGAGCCCTCCGGCCGCTATCGCCCCGGCGGCCCAGAGCAGCGCGTTCTTGCTTGTAGCTTTCGGAAATGCCATACTTCAGTATGCGTCGCAGCCAGCCCTCCGCGCAATACGCGGCGGCCATCGCGTTCATCCTCCTCGCAGTCCTCATGCTCGCGGCCTTCCTCGTCGCCTCGAGTGCCGTCCTCAGGCGCATCAGCGAGGAGAACCGGCATTCCCGCCAATTCCTCATCGACTGGCTCGGCTACAAGGCCGACTGCCTCTCCTCCGCGCTCGCGAGCGATCCGACGCGCGAGTCGAGGCTGAGCGCGGAGCTCGCCTCGTGCGTGACGGAATTCGGCCTAATCGGGGACAACCCGACCATCGACGCGATGCGCAAGATAGAGAAGACTCGCAACGTCTATCCGGAGATCCTGGCCTCATGGGCCGACCTGCGGCGGGATATGGCGCTCCTCGTCGTCGGCGGGAACCGGCGCGTCGGCCCGGCCGAGGGCCTGTCCGGCCTCCTCGCCCGGGCGGACGGCTTCGAGTCCGTCGTCAGGGGAAGGATCGAATTGATCGGAAGCTTCGAGGACAACCAGAGGCGGGCCATCGCCCTCCTCCAGCAGACCCTCGTCGTCACGATACTGGCCCTCGCCGGCGTGGGCTTCTGGATCTCGCGCGACGCGCGGAGGGCCCTGGAGGACAGCCGGCGCATGCAGGAGCTCATCGGCGCCACCTACTCCGCCCAGGAGACGGAGCGCCGCAGGATCGCCCTCGACCTCCACGACTCGATAGCGCAGGAGATCGCGGCCTCGCTGATCATGGCGCGGCGGCTCGGGGAGGACGGCGAAGGAAGCCGGGCCGCCCTCGTCGCCTCGCTGAAGTCGACGATCGACGCGGTACGGCGCATATCCTGGGAGATGCGGCCCCCCGAGCTCGGGCGCCTCGGCTTCCGGGGAGCCCTGATCGGCTTCATCGACGAATACGCCGCGCGCCAGGGCCTCGCCCTCGAGATGGCCGATGCCTTCTGGAACGCCTCGGACCTGGGCGACGAGGCGGCCATCCACGCCTACCGGGTCGTCCAGGAGGTCTTCGCCAATATCGCCAAGCATGCAGGCGCCTCGAGGGTGCGCGTCCGCATCGAGCGGAGAGACGGGAAGCTCAGCATCGCCGTCGAGGACGACGGCTCCGGGTTCGACGCGAAGTCCATGGACGCGCGCGGCGGCCGCGCAGGGCAGCTCGGCATCGCGGGCATGCGCGAACGGGCCCGAATCATCGGCGGCACGCTGGACATAGACTCGTGCCCGGGCCAGGGCACGAGGGTGCGGCTGGAGGTTCCCATTGCGTACATCGGCTGAAGCCCTGCCCGTCTTCATCCTCGACGACCACCCCTCCGTGCGCGAGGGCATCAGGGCCATCCTCGACGGCTCGGGGCGCTACCGCGTCGCGGGCCTCGAGGGCGAGGCCCTGCGCAACCTCCTCGCGAACGCCGTCCGACTATCGAGCGCCAGGACGGGACTCGAGCGCAGCCGCTATGATGGCCTCACCCCCCGCGAGAAAGACGTCTTCCGCCTGACCGCCCTGAACAAGAGCGTCAAGGACAGCGCCGAGGAGCTCGCCCTCTCCCCCAAGACGGTCGAGAACGTCAAATCCGCCATCTTCGGCAAGCTCGCTATCCAGGACCGCCTCGAGCTGTATAAGTACGCTGTGAGGATCGGCGTGATCGAGGAGGAGGACTAAGGTCCTCGAGCCGGGTGAAGTGGCTCTCTCCCGGGAAATTATCCCGGGTCGCGAGGGGGGGCGGCGCTCGTGCGGTTTGGGAACCGCGGATGGATAATCGGCAAGAAGCCAAATCGAAGAAATCCGGAGCAAGAAATGCCGTATAAATTTATGGCCCTGGTCCTGATCGCTATCGCCCTCGCCGGCTGCGCGCCGGGCGGCGATAACGTCGACAACGGCGACAACGGCGACAAGCCCGACCTGATCCCGGTCTTCGGCCTGCCGGCCCTGACTTCAAAGGCCATTCAGAAGACGATCACTGTCGACCTGACGAACCCGACCAATTACTTCGACGATCTGATCGCTGCCCAGGGCTGGAGCGCTTTCAATAGCGAGCTCGGCGCGACGAACCAGGTATAACATGGCCATGTCCTATTATGCGCTCTTCTCGCCCGCCTTCGCCGGGGTGACGGAAATGCCATCGACGGGCGACGGCAGCGGCTACATGCACATGACCTACACGCCATCGGATAAAAGCTTCACCTACGCCCAGTCCTCGAGGATCGAACTCAAGCAAACGGGCTCGGACCGCTTCCATTTCCTCCACTTTGAACTCGCAGGCACGATCCAGGCGAACAAAGCGATCCACACCTCGGGCTCCGGGTATATCGTCAACGACACAAATTCCGGCGCCGACGGCTACCTGACCTTCAGGGGCTGCAAGAAATTCGAGTTCTATTCAGATGCCGATTACCAGGGCGTCTACGCGGGCGGACTTTAGCTGCTGAACCTCCCCAAGGATACGACCGTCACCGTGTCCAACGAAGAGACCTACTCGGCGATGGCCAGGAATCCCGGGAGCTACAGCTTCGACGCGACGAGCGATGACTCCATCTATATGTACTTCGACCTGAAGGCCAAGAAGCCCGTGATGCGCGGACCGGTGGATTCCGCCTGCTACTCGACCTCAGCGACACCGCCATGGACGGTGCTCCCATAGAAGCTGTTCGCTCGATGTTGCCCTAAGTTCCGCCTTACGCCCTCAATCCTCCTCGAATTGCTTCGCCGGCTCGACGACGAATCCCTCGAGGAATGCAACGACCTTGCTGAAGAATCGTCCCGCTATCCTCTGGTGATAGCGGATCGGCGCGGGGCTCATGGCCCAGGCTGCGCAGTCGATCAATTCCCACCTTTCGACGTCAGGCCAGGTCCTGTAGTGTCGGTAGGTAAAGCGGGTCCCTATGTCCTTCGCCGGGTCTCCCATGCGTTCCATGCGTCCACTTTATAGCATGCGCCGCAGGAAGAGGCTCCCGCTCGAACGGACTCCAACTCGATCCCTCCGGCCCCGGATCGCCAAAGACGCCGTGTGGGGGTGCCGGAAGCGACCGGAGGCGTCGCCCAAATCGAGAACCCGTGCCCCTCGCTGTCACATTATGCCTAACTCGGCGCACGTTGTGCGACGCCGAGGACGCTGAAGGCAGGGGGAGCAGAGAGAATCGGGATGGAGCGCTCCGCAGCCCATCGGGCCATCAAGGCGAGGACAGCGGAATCCCGATTCTCTCGTAGCTGGGACCCATGCCCGGGGTTCGCGATTTGGTTAGTGAGCGCGGAGGGTAGAGATATACAGTCGCGCTCCCCCTCCATCTACTCCTCGAGCGCCTCCAGCGCGGCGCCGAACAGCGCCTCGAGCCCCTCCGCCGTCGTCTCCGCGTGGAACTCCGGCCGCCAGGCCAGCTCGGCCAGGGTGTCGCTGACGCTGAAGCAGGCCGCGATGAGGCAGGAGCGGAAGCGGGCGACGGCGAAGAGGGCCGAGGCCTCCATCTCGACGACGAGGGCTCCCTTGGAGGAGTGGAGGAGGACCTCGGAGGGGGTCTCGCGGTAGATGGCGTCGGTGGTCCAGGAGGGGCCGGCGCGGAAGGCCAGACCGCGGGAGGCGAGGGCGGCGCGAAGCCGGCCGCTCAGGCCTTCCGACGGGTATACGAGGCCGCCGGCGGGTAGGTAATGGTAGGAGGTGCCCTCGTCGCGCAGGGCCGAGTCGCACAGGACCAGGGAGCCGGGCTCGATGTCGGGGGTAAGGCTCCCGGCCGTGCCGACCGAGATGAAACGCTTGGCCCCGAAGGCGATAAGCTCCTCGAGCATCACGGCGGCCGCGGGGGAGCCGACGCCGAAGTTGCCGGCTATGGCGACGCGCCCTCCCTCGTCCTCGAGGAAGCGCAGCTCGTTGGAGAAGTAGCCCTCCGCCGCGGAGACGCGGTGCCGGGCGCAGACCTGGTCGAAGAGCGATCGCTGGTACGAGAGGATGACGGCCTCGGGCGCCGGCCTATCTCCGAGCTGGCCCCTGTCCCTGATGTATCCGATGAAGTCCGAGGGGTTGAAGAAGGGCTTGGACCGATACTTGGCCGGGTCGAGGGGTACGGGCATGGGCGCCTCCGTCCTCGAGTATGACAGATTGGGGAAATATGTTCCACAAATCGCCCGTCCCGGTTATGATAGGGGAATACGGAGGCGACGGTGGAAAGATTCCGGGCCAAGTCCATCTTGGCCCTAGCCCTGGTTTTCGGCGCGGCAGCCTCGGCGATGCTGGTCTATTCGGGGGTTTTCGTCATGCGCGACCTCGGCGCGACGATGGGCCGCGCGGGCCCCTACTTCACCCTCATCGCCTTACTGGAATTCGCCGGCGCGCTCTGGTTATGGCTCCTCCTCCGCCCCCTCGACGCGGCCGCTCGCGCGATCGCTTCGGGCGGTGCGCCGAGCGAAGCGGAGCGCGAGGCGGCGAGGGCCGCGGCGGACAAGGTCGCGGGCCTCGTGCTCGCGGTCGCGATCGCGATCTTCGCCGTCGCGCCTCCGATCGCCCTCGGCGCAGCGTCGGCC
>JANXYQ010000031.1 GCA_025355995.1 Spirochaetaceae bacterium
CAACGGCAAGACGCTCGCGACCCTCGTGGACTCCCGCGGGGAGCTCTGGGTGTCGGTGTACAGCGGAGGCATCCACCGCTACGACGCGGCCGCGGGCAAATGGAAGCATTTCCGCCACTCGGCGAGGGACCCGAAGAGCCCCGGCGACGACATCTGCAGCTTCCTCTACGAGGACTCCTCCGGCAGGATCTGGGCGGCGACGAACGTCGGACTCTCCCTCCTGGACAAGGACGAGGGCGGCTTCACGACCTACCTCGCGAAGGAAGGCGTCAAGAACGGGCTCAGCTCCAGCATCGTCAACACGATCCTCGAGGACCCGAAGGGCAACCTCTGGATCGGCACCTATACGACCGGACTCGATTATTGGGACAGGGGCTCCGGCGCGTGGTCCCATCATCCCTACGATCCCAAGGACCCGAACTCGATCTCCGACAATCTCGTGAACTGCCTCGCCTACGACGCGCTCGGCAATCTATGGATCGGCACGAACAACGGCCTCGACAGGCTCGAGGGGGTCGGCACTTCGGCCCAGCGCTTCGTCCGGTACTTCTACGACCCCGCGAGGAGCGACGGCATCTCCTCCAACTCCATACAGAGGATATTCAGGGACTCGAAGGGCTCGCTGTGGATCTCCACGCGGGGCGGCGGCGTCATGCGCTACCGCCCGGAGACCGACGGCTTCGAGCACTTCACGCGCAAGGACGGGCTCCCCAACAACATCGCCTACTCGATACTCGAGGACAGGTCGGCGAACATCTGGATCGTCACACAGACCGGCATTGCCCGCTTCGACCGGCCCACGGGGACGATCAAGGGCGTGACGCTCTACAAGGAGCTGGAGAACGCGTCGTTCAACACCGGGTCCAGCGTCGGGCCGAGGGGCGAGATATACTTCGGCTCGGTGGGCATGGTCGCCCGCTTCGACCCCTCGCTCTACGAGGTCAACTCCCACGTCCCTCCCGTCTACGTCACCGACCTCAGGGCGGCGAACGTGGGTAAGCTGGTCGCCCCCCTCGCGCGGACCGCCCCGGGCAAGCCCATCCGCCTCAAGTACTACGAGAATTCCGTCGAGTTCCGCTTCGCCGCCCTCGACTTCCGCGACCCGGCCTCCAACCAGTTCGCCTATAAGCTGGAAGGCTTCGACAAGGACTGGAAGTATTTCCAGAGGCGCGATTTCGCGACCTACACCAACCTGCCCGGCGGCAGCTACACCTTCCGAGTGAAGGCCGCGAACAACGACGGGCTATGGAACGAGGACGGGGCGGCCCTTTCCCTGAAGGTGGCGACATCTCCCTTCCTGAGCGCCCCTGCCATCCTCCTCTACCTCCTCGCGATCGCCTTCGCCGGCTACGGCATCGCCACGATACGCGCCAACAGGAAGCTCGCGCTCAAGGTGCGCGAGCTCTCGGCGGCCAGGTCGGCCCTCGTGGCCGCCGGCGAGGAGTCGCGGCGGCTGGCCGCCGAGGCTGAGAAGGCGACGAACGCGAAGAGCCAGTTCATATCGACGGTGAGCCACGAGGTCCGCAATCCCATGAACGTCGTGATCGGGATGATCGACCTCCTCTCGCGCACCCCCCTCGACGACCGGCAGGCGGAATACGTCTCGACGATCAAGCGGAGCGGGGAAACCCTGCTCGCGGTCATCAACGAGGTGCTGGACTTCTCCAAGATCGAGGCCGAGCGCGTCGAGCTGGAGGACCTGGCCTTCGACCCGAGGGAACTGGCCGAGAACGCCCGCGCGACCTTCGCGCACCAGGCCGAGGCCAGGGGGCTTTCCATCGAGGTCTCCGTCGGCGAGGGCCTGCCCGCCGCCCTGCGCGGCGATCCCTTCCGGATTGGGCAAATCCTCGCGAACCTGGTGGGCAACGCGATAAAATTCACGGACAGCGGCTTCGTGCGCATCCGGCTAGAGAAAGAGGGGGGAAGCCTGGCGCTCAGCGTGAGCGACACCGGGATCGGCATCGAGAAGGAAAGGATGGCCCTCCTCTTCCTCCCCTTCTCTCAGGCGGACCAGTCCACGACGAGGCGTTACGGCGGCACGGGCCTAGGCCTCGCCATCTCGAAGAACCTCGTCGCACTGATGAAGGGCAGCATCGAGGCCGAGAGCGAGGCGGGCGTCGGGACTACCTTTACCGTACGGCTTCCCCTCCGCATCGCCGACTCCGTGCGCGACGGAGCCGCCGCCCGAGAGGCGACGGTCGCCCGCGAAGCGAGCCTCGCCAATGCGGAGGCGATCCGGAGCCTCGACCTTGCGGGGAAGAAGGCCCTCGTCGTCGACGACGACCCGATAAACCGCCGCGTGGCCGTCGGCCTCCTGCGCGAGCTAGGGGCCGAAGCCCTGGAGGCCGAATCCGGCCACGCCGCCATCGCCCACCTGGGAAGGCACCGAGTCGACCTCATACTCATGGACTGCTCGATGCCGGGAATGGACGGCTACGAGACGACGCGGAGGATCAGGGCCTCGGCTTTCGGCGCCCTCGATCCCACGACCAAGATAGTGGCCATGACCGCCCACATCCAGAGCGAGGACCGCGCCCTCGCGGCGGCGGCGGGCATGAACGGTTACCTCGCCAAGCCGGTGACCCTCGCGGCCCTCGCGGCGGCGATCGGCCAGCTGGATTTCAGCCCCCCCGCCTTCGACGCCTCCTCGTTCTGGGCGCGCTACGAAGGGGCTAAGGAGCTCGGGATCGAGATCCTCGAGCTCTTCCTCTCCCAGTCCCGAGGACTCTTCGAAGAGGCCCGCGCCGCGATCGCGAAGGGCGACCTCGAGACCGCGGCCGCCAGGATGCATCGGCTCAAGGGTTCCTCGGGAGCGATAGGGGGTATGAAGGCGGCCGCGGCCGCCGACGCCTTCATGGCCGCGGCCGCCGCCTCGCCCGACAGTGGGGAGCTGGACCGCCTCCTGGCCGAATTCGGCCAGGCGCTGACCGCCCTGGAGACCGAGGTCGGGAAGGCGCTGACGGTCAAGGCGTGAGGCCGGGCCCGCCGAGCGGACCGGCCTGGCCGGCCCGTAGCCTCCCGTGTTAAGCTCCCGCCCATGACCGCGAACCAGGCTCCGGCCAAGCTACCCGCCTCCGCGATCGGCGCGGCGGTCGTCATCGCTGCGATTTGGGGTTTCAACTTCGTCGTGATCAAGGTGGGCGTCGCCGGCGTGCCGCCCCTCATGCTCGCGGCCCTGCGCTTCCTCTTCAGCGCCCTGCCTGCCGTCTTCTTCGTCAAGCGGCCGAAGGCGCCGCTCAGGTCGATCGCGGCCTACGGCATCCTCCTCGGCGTCGGCGAGTTCGGCTTCCTCTTCACCGCCATCAAGCTGGGAGCCCCCTCGGGCCTTTCCTCGATCCTTCTCCAATCCCAGGCCTTCTTCACGGCCCTCCTGGCCGCGCTCTTCCTGAAGGAGAGGCTTCGGGCGCACAACGTGGCGGGCATGGCGGTGGCGGCGGCCGGGCTGGGCGTCTTCGCCCTCTCGTCGGGCGGCGCCTCGGGGGGCATGACCCTCCCGCTGCTCCTCATGATCCTCCTCGCGGCCCTCGGCTGGGCCGCGGCCAACGTCGCGGCGAGGACGATGCCCGGCGCGAGCGCCTTGGGCCTCATGGCCTGGTCGAGCCTCTTCTCGCCCCTCCCCCTCGCGGCCCTGTCCCTCCTCGTCGAGGGCCCGAGGGCGATAGGCGCCGCCTTCGCCGGGCTCGGGGCCCTCACGATAGGCGCCCTCGCCTACCTGGTCGCCATGTCGACCCTGCTCGGCTACGGCCTATGGAACCACCTCATCATGAGGCACGGCGCGGGGAGGATCGCGCCCTTCTCCCTCATGGTCCCCATCTTCGGCATCGCTTCGGCCTCGCTGGCCTTCGGCGAGCGTTTCGGCCCCCTCGACGTCGCCGGCGCCGCCCTCATCCTCGCCGGCCTCCTGGTCCACGTCTTCGGCGGCAACGATCATCGAGCGAAGCGAGATGAGCGGTGAGCGAAGCCGACTTCCCCGAGCCCGAATATCTGGTCCGGCTCGCCAACGCGCGCATGCCCTTCGGCAAATACGCCGGCGGCCTCCTCATCGACCTGCCGGAGGCCTATGTCGTGTGGTTCGCCCGCAAGGGATACCCCACGGGAGAGATCGGCGAGCTCCTCGCGTCGCTTTACACGATCAAGGAGAACGGGCTCGAAAGCCTGCTCAGGCCCTTGGTGAGGCGCGGCGGATACGGAGGGAATTAGGCTTCGAAGCGGACCAGGAAGGAGGCGCCGGTCCCCGCTTTCCCCGAGGGGTCGGAGCCGATCGCCAGCGAGCCGCCGATCTGGCCGCAGAGCATGTCGACGAGGGCGATCCCGAATCCCTTCGACGAATGGAAATCGAAGCCCGGGGGAAAGCCGACGCCGTCGTCGGACAGCGTGAGGAGGGCGCCGGTTCCCTCGCGGTGCAGGCCGAGGGCGATCGTCCCTCCCCGCCCCTCCGGGAAGGCGTGCTTGAGGGCATCGGTGACGAGCTCGTTCACGATGAGCCCGAGCGGAACGGCGCGCTTGACGTGGAGCGGGACGGGCTCGCTCGACCGGCTGAGCGAGATGCCCCGCGTCTCGGCGCCGTAGCCCTTCAGCAGGTCGGCCGCGATCCTCCCCAGGTACTCGCCGAGCTCCACTATTCCTAAGCCCGCGGAATCGTCGAGGTTGGCGTAGAGCGTGGTCAATACCGAGACGCGGTCGCGGAGCTTCCTCAGCGCCTCCCCGAGGGCCAAGTCCCCGGCCCGGCCCGCTTCGATGGAGATGAGGCTCCTCATGAGGGCGAAGCTGTTCTTGGTCCTGTGCTGGAGCTCGCCCAGGAGGACGGCCTTGGCCTCGAGGGCAGTCTTGAGCGCGGCTTCGCTCCGCTTCAGGACGCATAAATGGGCGACGGTCCGAGCGAAGAGAGCGAGTATCTCGCCGTCATCCTCGGCGATGGGGCGAGCGCTGCAGAGATTGTCCGCGACGAGCTCGCCGATGACCGTCTCGCCGTCCCAGAGGGGAGCGATGGCCACGTCGCTGCGCCCCACGGGATGGCTGCGATCGTCGTAGACCTCCCGCCCCGCCTTGATGAAGTACGGGATGGACCCGTCGTAGATCTCGTCCCTGTGGTCGATGGAGGTCCTGGGGATGCGGATGCCCCTCTCGTCCCTCGGGCGCCCGCCCTCGTCGGTTCCCCAGCTCCCGACCTTCCACTGGGGATCCGCGGGATCCACAAACCAGATGCCGATACGGTCGAAACCCAGGCGGTCGATGCAGAGCTCGACGGCTTTCCTGCAGAGGGCGGACTCGTCGGCGGCCCTCGAGAGCGCCATGGCTATATCGTGAAGGGAGCGCAACCTCGCGTCGAGCGGCGCGAGCAGGCGGCCGCGCTCGGGGCCATTGCATTCCATAACCCAAGTATAGGGCCGGGCAGGGGCAGGGTCAATCGAGCGGACTGGCGCCATCGCGCGCCGAGGACTAGATTGTACTCATGCTGAAACCGGTCCGCGCAGGTCGCCTCGCAGCCCTCGCCCTCGCGGCGGCGGCCGCTTCCCGGCTCGCTTGCGCGGCTCCACAGAGCCTCGAAAGCGTCTCCCTGCAGCTGAAATGGAGGCATCAGTTCCAATTCGCGGGCTACTACATGGCCGCCGAAAAGGGCTATTACCGCGATGCGGGCCTGGAGGTCCGCATCAGGGAGGCCGGCCCGGATACGCGCTTCACCGACGAGGTGGCGGAAGGCCGCGCCGATTTCGGTATAAACAATACGGACCTCCTCATCGACAGGGTCAAGGGCAAGAAGGTGGTGGTCCTGGCGGTCGTGTTCCAGCACTCGCCATTGATCCTACTGTCGCTGGCGAAGAGCCGCCTATCGTCGCCGGAGGACTTCATAGGGAAGAGGGTCATGGTCTCGCTCGACGCCGAGGCCGAGATTTTCTCGATGTTCTCCAACGAGTCGATACAGAAGGACGCGGTGCGCTACCTCCAGCATTCCTGGGACATCGAGGACCTCGTCTCGGGGAAGGTCGACGCGGTGAGCGCCTATTCCACGAACGAGCCCCTGGGCCTGAAGGCGCGCGGCATCACCTACAATATGGCGAGGCCCCTGACCTACGGCATCGATTTCTACGGCGACTGCCTCTTCACCTCGGAAGCCGAGATCCGCGCCCACCCCGCCCGGACGGCGGCCTTCCTCGCGGCCTCGCTGCGGGGCTGGGAATACGCACTGGACAACCCCGGCGAGGCCTGTGACCTCATCCTCTCGAAGTACTCGCAGGCGAAGGACAAGGCCTCTCTCCTGGCCGAGGCGGCCGCAATGGACGAGCTCATCGTTCACGAGTTCGTGCCGCTCGGGTCCATCAACCCGGGGCGCTGGCGCCATATCGGCGACACCTACGCCAAGCTCGGCGCGATTCCCTCGGACTATTCCCTCGCCGGCTTCCTCTACGACCCGAAGGCGCCCGTCATCGACCCCCGAGTCCTCAAGATAGTCATCGCCGCACTCGCGGCGGCCATGGCGGTCGCGATCGGCTACATACTCATCCTGAGAGCTTTCAACGCGCGGCTCGGCGTAGAGGTAGCGTCGAGGACGGCCGTGCTCGAGGAGAACAGCCGGGCCCTCTCCCGCTCGCTGGGCGAGAAGGAAGTGCTCCTTAAGGAGGTGCACCACCGCGTCAAGAACAACCTGCAGGTCATCGCGAGCATCATCAACATGCAGATCGAGGACTCGAGCGGAACAGGGTCGCCCGAAGCCCTCCTGACCCTCAAGAACAGGGTCTTCGGCATGGCCCTCGCGCACGAGCGGATCTACGGGAGCGAGAGCCTCGCGCGCGTCGACATGGACGACTACCTGGGCGCCCTCGTCGCGGAGCTCGTCCTGGCCTACCGGAGGACCGGGCTGATCGTGGAGGCCAGGGCCGAGGCTCCGGGCATCGGCCTGGCCGTCGAGATCGCGATGCCGCTGGGCCTAGTCGTCGGCGAGCTCGTCACCAACTCCCTCAAGCACGCCTTCGAGGGCCGCGAGTCGGGCCGGATAGAGGTGAGGCTGAGGCGGGAGGGAAGCCGCTTCGAGCTCCTGGTATCCGACGACGGTTCGGGCCCCTCCCCCGGCGCGGGCTCGGGCATCGGCCTACGCCTCGCGGAGGCCCTGGCCTCCCAGCTCGGAGGAGAGCTCCGCCGCATCGCCGGCCACGGAGCGGGCGGCGATGCGGCGGGACTGTCCTACCTCCTCTCCTTCGAAACGCCCGCCTAGCCGACTATCCGCCTGTCCCAGCCGTCGAGGAAGAAGGAGCCCAGTCCCCAGAGCGCGCATAGCGCCGCAGTTCCGATCCAGAGGGCGGGGAAGCCGGCCGCCGCTGCGGTTCCCGCGGCCAGGGGGCCCAGGGCCATGCCCGCCTGCAGGAACAACCCCGTGAAGGACTGGAAGGAGGCCCTCCAGTTGGCGGGCGAGTGCCTGGCCACGAATACGCCCATGTTCACCGCGGCGACGATCTCGCCTATCGTCCAAACGAAGGTCGAGAGGGCGAAGCCGGCCCTGCCCAGCGGGAGGGCGAGCATACCGAGGCCCAGGGCGTAGACCGCCCCCGAGGCCGCCAGACAGGAGAGGGGGCTGCGCGACCTCAGGGCGCGGGCGATGGGTATGCTGAAAACGATGACGGTCAGCGCGTTGAGCGACATCATCGCCCCGAAGAACGAGGTCCCCGCGTCGCCGAGGGACTTGGCTATGGTCAGCGGGAGGGCGAAGCCGGTCTGCGAGTAGGTGACGCTGCTGAGGAGGGCGATGCCGCAGTAGCAGGCGAGGATGGGCCTCGCGAAGAACGCGCGCAGCGCTCCCCGCTCGTCCGTCCTCTCCAGGAGCGGTCGCTCGATGGAGGCCGACGCACGCGGGGGAGTGGCTACGCCGTGCGTGGCTACGCCACGAGCGATGAGCAGGACCGACGCGAGCGTGCACAGCGCGTCCCCCCGGAAGAGCCAGGGCAGGCTGCGGTCGAAGAGGAAGGCGGCGACGAGGGGACCGGCCGAGGCGCCCACGTTGATCGACCAATACTGCAAGCCGAAGGCCTCCGTCCGGCGCTCCGGCGGAGCGAGGTCGGCGATGAGGGCAGAGATAAGGGGCCGCGCCCCGCCGCGGAAGAAGCTCTCTGCGACGAGGAGCCAGGGCGACCAGGCGTAGCCGTAGAGGAAGCTCATGGCGAGGTTGAAGAGGGCCGCGGCCGTATGGCAGGCGACGAGGGCCCGCTTGCGGCCGAACCTGTCGGCGATCCTGCCCGAGAGGAGGGCTCCCGCCGCCGCGGCGGCGAAGGCGACGGCTACCAGGAGTCCCGCCCGCGAGGCCGCGAAGCCCAGACGCCTCGTGAGGTAGAGGGCGAGGAAGGGCCCCACGAAGTCCCCGAAGCGGTTGATCATGGTTGCGCCGAACATGGACCAAAGCGAGGGCCCGAGCCCGAGGTAGGGCGCGAGGAGCTTACGGAGGCGCGAGTCATCCCGAGGCATATCGTCGAGGATAGCCCGCCCGTCGCCGCAAATGAAAGGCCCCGCCCAAGGCGCGCAGTGGGGGTGCCGGAGGCCACCGGAGCCGAGGCGAAGAGCGATCGCCCTTGCCGTTTGATGAAGAGCCTCGGCGAGGAGGCCGAAGGCAGGGGGAGCAGCTTCGCTGGCATCTCACCCGCGCGCCCGCTACGAAAGCGATCTCGGGCATGGGACACCGCGAGAAAAAACGGGGTCGAGCGATTTCCCTCGCGGCGCTCGGGAGCGAGTAAGGAAATGGATTTTTTTCGCGATGTGGGGACCCATGCCCGGGATCGATTATTGGAAATGCGCGGGTGACGCGTTATGCGGCCGTGCTCCCCCTCTATAATTTATACTCCTTGACCAGGCTCTTCTCCGTCTCGCCCTCGATCGACGCCTCGACCTCGACGAAGAGCTCGAGCCCGGAGCCCCGGAGCTTCTCCTTGAGGAGCTCGTCGATCTGGAAGATGCCCGCCGAGTTGCTCATCCTCACGTGGATGTGCAGGGGCTTCTCCTTGCCCTCGAGGATGTCCACCTGCTCGATGGAGGCGGCGGAGATGGAGTGGATGTTGACGACGCCGGCCTCGAAGCCGATGCGCGAGCGGCCCTTGGTCATGTCGAGGGCGTCCGCGACGCGGACTATGCCCGCCTCGAGGGTCATGGGCTTGCCGCCCGAGCGGTGCGCAATGATCGCGTGCAGGATCTCGGAGCGCAGAATGGTGCGCGGTCCCGTGGGATACAGGCCTTCGAGGAGCCTGTCGATTATGGGCTGGGCGACGAAGAGGCTGAAGAGTTCGTGGTCGGCGCGTTGTATGGACATCCCGAGGTCGTGGAGGAGACAGGCGAGGACGACGATGAGCTCGGCCTCCGCGTTGCCCATGCCGTGGTCCTTGACGACGCTGGGCGCGACACCGCGCTCGACGAGGATGCGCAGCATGCGCAGGCCGATGTTGGACACGATCTGGAAATGCACCGGCCCGTGGTCGGTCATGCCGAGGCGGTCCAGGGCGTTGACGTTCATCGCGGTCCAGAGGGCGTAGAGCTCCTCGTCGGCGTTGACGCGGTCGATGACCGCGGAGAGGACGGGGTTGTGCCTGACGGGCAGTCGCATCTCGATCCGGTCGCTTTGTTCTTGTTTTGGTTCCATGTGAGGAATATACCCAAGGCGGAGCCGCTTAGGAAGTCCGCGCGGGCACTGACCTAGGCGCAGCCCCGCCTCACCGGGTCGCAGCTCACGCACAGCCGCCCGCCCCCGTCCAGCGATATCGAAAGCCGGTCGGCGGCCGTGCTATAGTCTCCGGATGATCGAAGACAGGAAGCGGGGCGACGCGGAAGCGGCCCTCCGATACCTCGCGGCGCGGCGCGCGCCGATCGCGGCGGCTCTGGGGTCCCTGGCCGAGGCCGAGGCCGGGGAAGCCAGCGGGAACATGGGCAGGATCGCGGAGTTCTGCCTGAGGGGCAAGATGATCCGAGGCTGCCTGGTGTACCTGGGCGCCGAAGCCGCCAGGGATGGGGCTCTAGACGTGGAACGCCTGAGTCGAGTCGCGGCGGCGATGGAGCTCTTCCAGGCCGGGCTCCTCGCCCACGACGACATCATGGACCGGGACGAGACGCGCAGGGGGGCCCCGACCATCCACGCTCGCTACGCGGCGGAGGCCGAGGCGAGCTTCGCCGCCGAAGCCGATGCTCTCGCCCGCGATACGCGGCTTGCCGAAGGCGAGCACGTTCAACCCAATTCCTTGCAGCCAAAGTCCGCAAGACTTTATGCGGGCGCGGCCCCGAACGCCATCCCCGATTTCCTCCACGTCGGAGAGGCCCTCGGCATCTGCCTCGGCGACCTCTGCTACTTCGCCGGCTTCGCGGAGCTCTCGCGCGCCCTCGTCGGCGATCCCCGGGCCGGGGAGATACTCGCCCTCTGCGCGTCGGGCCTCTCCGAGGTCGCCGTCGCCCAGATGTCGGACGTCCGCTGGGGCGGGTCGAAAGCCGAGGTGCCCGAGGAGGAGATCCTCGCGATGTACCGCCGCAAGACCGCCCGCTATACTTTTTCCCTGCCCCTCTCGATAGGCGCCCTCGTCGCCGGAGGCCGAGCCCTCGTCCCTCCGCTGACGGAGCTCGGCGAGCGCCTGGGCATCCTCTTCCAGATCCGCGACGACGAGCTGGGGCTCTTCGGCAATGAGGCGAGGACCGGCAAGGGCGTCGGCTCCGACCTCCGCGAAGGCAAGAAGACCCTTTTCCGCGCGAGGCTGCTGGCGGCTGCCCCGAGGGAGGAGAGGCCTCGCCTAGGCCGCCTCTTCGCCGGCGGGGCCGAGGCGAGCGCCGACGACCTCGCGTATATCCGGCGCCTCGCCGAGGAGCACGGCGTCGCCGCATCCATCTCGGAGCTGACCCGCCGGTCCGAGGCGGAGGCGCGAGCCCTGATTGCCGGAATGGGAGGGATCCGCCCCGAGACGGCCGAGGTCCTCGAGGCCCTCGTCGAGTACGTTACGAGAAGAGACAGGTAGCCGGAGGGTTCCGCCATGAAGACGTATGCCTACGAATTGTCGCCGGAGGACCAGAAGAGGCTTTTCTTCGGCACTTGGTACAGGGATCCCCGGCTCAGGTACAGGAGGCTCCTCGCAGGACCCGCCTGCCTGACCCTCGGGGTCCTCTGCGTCGTCTTCCAGGTCGGGTGGATCTACGTCGCGGTCGGGATCGGCCTCGTCCTCGTCGGGCTCTATTACCTGTTCCAGCCCCTCATCGTCTTCCGAGGGAGCGGGCGCAGCGGGCTGGTCGCCTCCATGGCGGTCGCGGGCGACGAGCTGCGCTATGAGGACTCCAAGAGCAAGACGGTGATCCCGCGGCGGATGATAACGAGCCTCTCGGTGCGGGGCGGCTACCTCGCGCTGGGCGTCAAAGCCGACAGGCCGATCTACCTCTTCTTCGACCTCGGGCGCATCTCCGACGGGGAGGATTTCCTGGACAAGCTCCGCAGGATGGCGGGGAAACAGGCGCTCTAGCCTACCTGGGCGGCACGCCGAAGGCGGCCTCGATTTCGGCGACGGCCGCGTCGTCTATCGGCCTGAACTCGCCGAGCCGCCTCGCCGCCAGGAGGGCGTTGGCCGTGGCCTCGGCCACCTCGAGCCGGTCGTAGGCTTCGAGCACCGTGCGGCCGGTCGCCAGGACCGCGTCGCTCTCGAGAATGACCACGGGATTGCGGGCGGTGATCGCGGCGCTGATCAACCCCTCGTCCTCGAACTGCGCGCCGTAGGGGACTACCGGCATGTCGCGGAGGTTTATATAGGACTCGGGTATCGTCCGCGAGTCGAGCGCAGTCCCGGATACGATGAAGGCGGTAACGTAGGGGCTCTGGGCGGTCACGATCGCGCCCGTCTCGGGATGGTCCGCGTAGATGAGCCTGTGGAGGCTCGCCGAGCGGGAGGGCACGCTGCCTATCTCGCGGCGGCCCCCTTCCACGAGAGCCAGGTCCCCGAGGTCGAGGGCCCTCCTGTCCACCCCGTAAGGCGTCACGAGGAAGCTGTCGTTGCCCAGCCTCGCCGAGAAAGAGCCTTCGGTGCTGGTCATGAGCCGCCTGTCGTAGGCGCGATGCACGAAATCGACCAGCGTCTTCCTGAGCTCGCGCTCCCGCGAGCCGCGCGCCTTCGGGTCGAAGCTCTCGGCTATCGCCTTCCAGCCCCTCCTCCTCAGCGCGAGCATCTCGGCCGATAGGGTCCGGGCCCCGCCGAGGACCGCCGCGTTCAGGATCGTGCGCGCGCAGAACTCGAGGGTCTCGAAGCGCTGGAAGGCCTCGAGCAGAGTGGCGCCGGCGGCAACCACGCCGTGGTTCTCGAGCACTACGACGTCGCAGCCCTCGGCGAATTTTTCGGCTATCGAACGGCCAAGCCTCTCGCTGCCGGGGACGGCGTAGGGCGCGAAGCCCACCCTTCCGCAGGCATCGAAGGCCTGGGGCAGGACGCGCGTGTCGGGCGCCTTCCCCGCCACGCTGAAGGCGACGAGGGCCGGGGAGTGGGCGTGGAGGACGGCGCCGACGTCCGGCCGGGCCTCGTACACGGCCCTGTGGAAGGGATGCTCGCTAGAGGGCCTGAGCATCGTGTCGACGGGGACGCCCTCGCGCAGGCGGACGACGTCGGAGGAGCGCATCACGCCCTTGTCCGTCCCGCCCGGGGTGATCCATATGTCGCCGCCCTCGTCGCGGATCGAGAGATTGCCGCCGGAGGTGGTGGTCATGCCGTATCGGTAGATCCTGTCCATAATCTCGGCGATCTGGTCGCGTGGATGCTGGTAGTCTATGTTCATGCCCGAATCATCGGGCCTCGCGGGGGCTTCCGTCAATGCCCGCTTGCCGTCGAAGGCAATTTCGTGTAACTTTTCGGTTATGCGGCTCTTTATTTAGGAATTACATAGAGAAAAAACGAAGGGGAACGACATGCACACATTACGCCTCGCCGCGCGCATGTACTCCGGCTACAAGCTAAAGGCCCTAAGCCTCCTAGTCTTCATCACCGTCGGCCTGGGCCTGATCATGCTCGGCGTGGACGCCCTCTACAATTCGTTCAACTCGTTTTTCGACGTGCCCGCCGATTCCTTCCTCCCCCGCTACTTCGTGGCCAAGAAGGCCGGCCTGGACCTCATCGGCAGCGACTACGCCATCGCCGACCTCGCTCTCAAGGACTCCCAGAGGGAGGCTATAGCCCGCGACCTCGGCGGTCGCTTCGATCTCCACGATGTCGCCTACTTCTACGCCCTGCTCCAGGCCCGAAACAGCGGCAAGCGAATTTACTCCCTCGTGATCGGCGTGGATTTCCTGGAGCTCGGGGACGCTTTCCCGCATTTCGCGGGAAAATTCGAGCCGTCGGAGTTAGCTGAGTACAAGTCCAAGCCCAAGATACTCGTCGGGACCCCGCTGACCCACTGGGCCTCGACGTATACGGGCGAGGAATGGACCCTGCTCTCCACCGACTACTTCAAGGACTACAACGGCATCAAGGTGAAGGTGGGGGGCGCGGCGGTAACCATGAACGAGGGGGACTCGCTGGTAGTGCCCACGGTCTACATCGACATCTCGCACATCAAGCGGCTCCTCGCCATGCCCGCGGGCGTCGGCTTTCCGATCCTCCTCCGGCCCAAGAGGCCGGCTCGGGCCCTCTCCCTCGCCAACGAGTTGGACATGGCCGCCATAGGCCGCGCCGCCCGCTCCCAGGGGCTCTCCGCGTACTCGGTCTCGACGGTCTCGACCAACCTCTACAAGACCTATGCGCTCTACCGCGGCGTGGTCGCCCTGCTCTCCGCGTTCCTGGTCCTGGTGATGACGGCGGCCATCTCGGCCAACCTCGCGATCAACTTCCAGAATCGCCGAGCCGATTTCGGCCTCATGAAGGCCTTCGGCTGCTCCGACCGCCGCCTCCTCGGCCTCGTGCTCGCGGAGAACGCCCTCGGCCTAGCCCTTCCGGCGGCCCTGGCCTGCCTCCTCAACGCGGCGGCGGGCTGGGTCGTGAGGCCCTTCAAGGTCCTCTACAGCTTCATGGTCACGCCATCCGCGAGCGCCCCGGGAGCGCTGATCGTCGGAGGCGCGGCCATCGCGATCTGTATCGTCTCGTCGATCCAGCCCTACCGCTACCTCAAGCGGGTCGACCCCGTCTCGATCATGCGGGAGGAGTGAGGATGCTGAAATACGCGATCCGGAACGCCCTGCACTACCGCGCCAAGTATTCCATAGCCTTCGTCCTCATCGCCTCCTTCGCTTTCTGCCTCGCCCTCTCCCTCTTCGCCTTCAACGGGTTCTGGGAGCAGGCGGGGATCTACGCGAGGTCCTGGGGCGACATCACGATCTGGATCGACTCGGGCAAGCTGGATTCCGAGGCGCCCGCCAGCGGGTGGCCCCGGGGCGAGGCTCCGACGGAGAGGCTCGATAGGGCCCTACCCGCATTCTTCGAGGGCGAGCTGAAGGCGACCAAGGTGATCGGCTCGTCCTACGTGCGAGGGGACGCCTACGGCCGCTCGGGCCGCTGGAGCCTCACCGCGAGCAGCCTCCCGAAGGCGAGGCTGCTCGCCGAAATAGCCATCGCGGAGGGGAAGGAACCGGGCGAGGGAGAGGTCCTCGTCTCGGCCGGCCTGCGGAAGTCGACGGCGATCGGCGAGGCCGTCACCTTCGTCTACAAGGACAGGGACCTCATCCTGAACAGCCTGGCCTTCCGGGTCTCCGGCTTCTTCCTGCCGACCGGCAGCACCTCCGACTACATGTTCATGTCGCAGGGCCAGTTCGACGCGCTCGACGAGGGGATAAAGGACAACGTCTTCTTCGTCTTCCTGCCAGGCATGGGAGGCCAGAGGCTCTTCATGACCGCGAGCGAGTACCGGCTCGCATTCAACGCCTTCCAAGACTTCGCCAGGAAAGCCTCGGGACGGAGCTGGGCGGTGAATTGCGGCTACGAAACCGCGGAGCAGCGCCACAGGTCATCGAAGCAGCTCATCGAGTTCTTCGAGCTCATCATGCTCATCTTCCTCTCGGCCCTGGTCGTCGTCGCGCTGGCGACGATAGTCAACGTCCTCTTCATCACCCTGATCGATAGGATCAAGATCGTAGGCACCTTCATGGCCTTCGGGATGCGCAGGGGCCGGGCGGTGCTCCTCCTGTCCAGCGAGATGCTCGTCTTCGCGTTGGCGGCCTGCACGGTCGGCATATTGGCCGCGCTGGCGGCCGCTGGGCCCGTCTCGAGCTTGAAATTCACCGCCGACAACTGGACGATAGCCGTCATCCTCGGAGGCAAGAGAAGCCTCACCATCAGGCCGGCCCTCTGGGCGGCCGGCGCCACCTATCTGGCGGGCACCCTCATCCCCTTCGCCGCGGCGGCCTTCTCGGCCTCCAGGATCATCAAGGGCGAGGTGGTGCGCCTGCTTCACTACTCGAAGTAAGGAGCCGAAATCATGCGCATGCGATCCGTAACGATCATCGCCGCGGCCGCGGCCGCCGTCCTAGCCCTGGCGCCCCCCGCAGCTTCCGCCCAGGCGGGAGCCGGGCCGAGCGCGATCGCGCTCTCTGCGCCGGAGATCCTGAAGAGGGCGGACCTCGCCCTCGTGCCCAAGAACGCGGAATTCCGCTGGTCCCTCAAGGTGGAGCGCGAGGGGGAGCCCGCGAAGGAGGACCGTTTCCTCGGCTTCAAGAAGGGGGACCTCAAGTACCTCTTCTACACCTACTACCCGGACTCGTCCTACGGGCAATGCCACCTCAGGATCGACGCGGCGATCTGGATGTACCTCCCTCTGGCCGACGACACGGTCAAGACGAGCTACAAGTCCGCCTTCCTGAACTCGGGCCTCTCCTACGCCGACGTCATGTACAACGAGCTCGCCCGCTACTACGACGCGACCGTCCTAAGGCGCGGGGTCACGGTCAAGGGATTGGACGGCGAGAGCGACTGCTACGAGCTCGAGCTGAAGGCCAAGAAAGGCGCCGACGGCTACGCCCGCATCGTCTCGTACATCGAGGAGGGCCGCTTCCTCACGATCCGTCGCGAGTACTTCACGCTGCAGGGGCAGAGGCTCAAGAGCATCGACTTCGGCGGCTTCGGGCTGAAGGGGCCGACGGTCTCGGCCTTCCGGCTCGAGATCAGCAACGATCTCGACCCGGGGCAGAGGACGAGCGCTCGGTTCTGGGACCTGGAGAGCAAGGGCGAAATGCCCGAGAAGTACTTCTCCCTGAACTTCGCCAGGACCTGGCAACCGAAGGTGGAGGCGGACAAGCCATGATAGAGCTCCGGTCGGTGACGAAGGAATACGAGCTGGGCAAGACCAAGGTCGAGGCCCTGCGCGGAGTCAGCCTCAAGATCGAGCGGGGCGAATTCGTGGCACTGGTCGGGCCCTCTGGCTCGGGAAAGACTACCCTCCTCAACATCGCCGGCCTCCTGGACCGGGCGAGCTCGGGCACGGTCCTCATCGACGGCTCGGAGATCGGCGACCTGAGCCGGAACGCGCTGGCCGGCCTGCGCGGCGGGAAGATCGGCTTCATCTTCCAGGGCTTCAACCTCGTGCCCGTCTTCAGCGTCTACGAGAACATCGAGGTCTCCCTCGTGCTCGCGAAGGCGGAGGGGAACCGCAAGGAATGGAAAGAGCGCATAACGCGCGCGATCGATGAGGTGGCCCTCGGGGGGTTCGCCCGCAACAAGCCCGCCGAGCTCTCGGGCGGGCAGAGGCAGCGCGTCGCGATCGCCCGCGCGCTGGTGAAGCGGCCCGAGATAATCCTCGCCGACGAGCCTACCGCCAACCTGGACTCCAAGACCGCCTTCTCCATCATCGAGCTCATGCGCGAGCTCAACGAGGAGGAGAGGACCACCTTCGTCTTCTCGACGCACGACGACCGCGTGCTGAAATACGCCCGAAGGGTCGTCCGCATCGAGGACGGGGAGCTCAGGGAATGAGGCGGCGGGGAACCTGGGCCCGGGCCGCGGCCGCCCTGGCCCTCGCGTCGGCCCTTCCCCTCGCCGCCGCGGGCGAGGAGACCAAGGTCATCCAGGGGATGTACCTCTCCGTCACGGGGGCCGAGGATCAGGGCAACGGCTCCTCGCCCTTCGCGCGCTATCCGGTCCCGCGGGACTGGTCCTTCGGCGCGTCCTCCTTCTCGAGCTACTCGCTGCGCTTCCAGGCCCGAGAGCTCTCGGGCCAGGTCGCGGCCTCCGCCCAGGGGAGCGCCCAGGATGCCTTCGCCCTCTCCATCGACCAGGCCTGGGTCAAGGCGACCTTCGGCGAGGGCTGGGGCGCATTCTTCGGCAGGCGCGAGCTCAACTGGAAGGACGGGGGCTACTGGAATCCCTCCGACGTCGTCAACGGCAGCCTGGCCTGGAGCGTCGCCGGCGAAGCAGTCGGGGGGGCGGCGCCCGGAAAGGACTCGGTCGAGCTCATCGGCCTCCTCCCCTTCATGGACTTCAACATCGACCTCAGCGCCGCCACCCTCCTCTCGAGCGGCATCGACGATCCCGGGCAGCTTCCGCTCTATCTGGCGGCGGGCTCCATACTCTATCCCCTCGAGCTGCGGGCGAAGCTGGCCCTCCAAGACGGCCGACAAGCGCTCGTCGGGGCCTCCGCCAAGCTCTCCCTCTCCTCGGGCAATCTCTACGCCGACGGCCTCTGGCTCCGGGACCATCCCATCGCGGCCGCCTTCGACCCTTTCGCCGCGCCGCGGGGCGATTGGTTCCGGTATTGCGCAGGCGCGGACTGGACCTTCGACGCCTCGGCCTCGAAGCTGGCGTCGGCGCTCTCGCTCAGGCTCGAGTACCTGCGGCAGGACGACGGGCTATCGAAGGGCCAGATGACCGGCTACTTCGCCGCGCTCGCCGCGATGCCGCTGACGAAGGCGGCCGAGATCGGCGCCTATGGAACGACGGCGGCGGCCTGGGGCGGCCGCTTTTTCTCCTTCGGCAAGGACTACCTCTTCGCGAACCTCTCTCTGGCCGAGATAGCCCAGCTCCACCTCGGCCTCTCGGCCTCTTGCCTGCTCAACCTCGACGACCTGTCCTTCGTCCTCCGCGAGACCCTGAGCTGGTCGCCGAAGAGCCTCTTCGCGATCGGCCTCACCGCCTCCAATTACCTCGGCGACCCCGGGAGCGAGGCTGGGATGCTGCCGATCAAGGCCGAGTATTCGCTCTGCCTTTCCCGTTCCTTCTGAGGGAGAGATCCGGTTCCTAGCCCGGCGCGAAAAGCTTGAGGGGAAGACGGCCGCGGATTCCCATGCGGTCGCCCTTGATGACGATGACCGAGAGGATATCCGGGCTTCCTTCGGCCAGGTCGAGGGCCCTTTCCAGGTCCTCCTCGCCGGCGACGGCATTGCCTATCCTGGTAGCCCAGGCGTCGGCGAGGGCGGCGTCCGGCGCCCCGCCCCTCGAGCGACAGGCTATCATGGCCGCGTCGGCCTTCCCCAGGCTGAGGGAGGGACCGACCGTCCCGCTCGAAGTGCACAGTCCCAGGGGCGAGTATTCCCGCGG
This sequence comes from Spirochaetaceae bacterium, assembly GCA_025355995.1. GTDB lineage: Bacteria > Spirochaetota > Spirochaetia > Treponematales > Rectinemataceae > UBA1306. The sequence continues at coordinate 18,438 of JANXYQ010000031.1, forward strand.
GATCGAGAGGCCGACGCGGTCCGAGAGCGGAGAGCTCCCGGCGAAAACCGAGGCGTCGATCGCGTCCTCGAACTTCAGCCATAGGTCCCCGCCGTTCTCGACGATCAGCTCGCGGCAGCGGAACTCGGCCGCCATGGCGCGCCCGACGAAGGACGAGACGGCGCCAGCCACCGCGGCCATGGGCCCGACCCCGGCCTTCGTCCCCGCCTCGAGCATCGCAGCCGCGATGGGCGGCGCCTCGGGATCGAGGTAAATCGGGACCAGGCTCGAGCGGAATTCGGGGCGTCTGGCGATATATGCCTCGAGCTCGAGGCGGAGCCGCCGCGCACGCGTCGCGGCGAAGTCTTCCATGTCGGGCGAGAAAGAGGGAGGGTCGACGCCGATCCAGAGGTCCGTCTCCTTGTAGGAGACGGTGAAGGAGGAGAAACGCGAGCCCATCCCCGCCCGATAGCCGCGCGCGCGGTAGTCCGTGCCGCTCACTCCCCGAATTTCAGGCTGATGAGGCCGAAGGGGCAGGCCTTGACGCAGAGGCCGCAGGCTATGCACTTCTCGCGGTCCACGGCGAGCGCCCATTCGGGGGTCGTCATGGAGAGGCAGCCCGAGAAGCAGACTCCGGTGCAGGAGCCGCAGTGCACGCAGTCCTCCTCGCGGACCGAGAGGGAGCGGGCGATGGGCGTGAGGGTGACCGAGACCGAGGCGAGGTACTCCCGGCTCTCCGCGAGCCGCTCGCTCTCGCCCTCGAGCTCGACGAGCATGCTGCCCTCCTGGCCCGAGGAGATCTCGGCCCTGAGGATGTTCACCTTTATGTCGAAGCGCTTGACCAGGGTGTAGATCACCGGCTCGTCGACGACGGCGCTCGAGTACTCGAGGACGTATTTCTCCCTCATCTCGACCTCTCCCTGGCCGCGAGCCCCGCGACCGTGCTGCGCGCGGGCAGGTCCTGCACCGGAGCCGCCAGCGCGAAGGCCCCCGAGGCCACCTGGCGCTTCAGGAGCTCGGCGATCTCCCTCGCCTTCTTGAGGCTCGAGAGCGGGGCCGTCCGCACTTTCTTGCCCTCGACCGCGACGTATCCGGAGCGCAGCTCCTCGTAGCTCGTCCTCGCGAGGGCGGGATGGCCCTCCGCGCCGTAGTCGCAGACGAGGACCGGTATGTCGCGGTTGCGCACCGAGACCGCGGCTGCCAGGTTCTCGTCCAGGACGGGGATCGGTATGCCGATGCCGAGGTAGAGGGTCACACCGTACTTCTCGAAGTAGGCCGCGCGCAGGTAGTCGGCGGACATCTCCTTGGCGTCGGCAGTCAGCATCAGGGTGGCCGCGTTGCTCTCGGGCACGCCTCGCTCGTTGCGCGGCTTGCTTGTATTGAACTGCGTGCCCCGCCACGAGACGAAACCCTGGGCTCCCGCGAGGAAGACCCTCGTTCCGATGCCTATCGTGCGGAGATAGGGGTCGTTGAGCAGGGGCGAGAGCTCGCCCGAGGTCGAGTAGTTGACGTTGCCCCGCCGAGGCAGGAGGCTGCCCATATAAGTATACAGCTCGCGCTCGGTCGAGTTGGTGGCGGCCGCGTAGTTCTGGTAGGCGTTGCGCGGATTCACCATCGTGATCTCGTTGACGAGGTCCTTGCGTATCCAGGTCTCGATCTCGCGTCGGGGGTAGCAGTCGGTGCCCTTGCCCCGAGCCTTGAGCAGGAGCTCCTCCCCGCGGACCAGGGCCTCGATGAGGTGGGCGCCTCCGTAAGCCGGGTCCTCGGGCGAGGCCTCCGTCGCGCCTATGTAGGCGTCGACCGCGGCGACGCCGCCGAAGACCGGTACGCCGTTCAGCGTGATGGACTCCATGCGCAGGGGCGGGCTCGTGTGGCCGAAATTTATGAAGCAGCCCGAGGAGCACATCGCGCCGAAGGTTGCGGTCGTCACCACGTCGACCTTTCGCGCGATTTCCGAGGGTTTGAGCTCCTCGGCCATCCTCGAGACTTCCTCGGCCGTGAGTATCACCGCTTCGCCCGCAGCGATCTTGGCGTTTATCTCTTCGTAGCTCTTGGCCATGGAGACCTCCGTGACGTCGCCAGTTTATCCGCGCGGCTCGAAGAAAGACAAGGCGTCGACGCTACCGAGAGGCCCGCCCCGATGCTATACTGATCCATAGACATGGCAAAAACGCTGTTCTTCGTCGAGGCCGCCGCCTTCGCCCTCCTCGCGGTTATCTTCCCCCTCATGGCGACAGAAGCCGCGAAAGCCTTCATCCTACCCATCGTCATCTCGCTCATCATTCCTCTCGCGGGCGCCACTGCCTCCTGGCCGACACGCGCCGTCTTCCGCGCCCTTGCCGCCGCCTTCTCATCCAGAAGTCTGGAGAACAACGACGACGACTCGGTCCTAATCCTCGAATCGCTCGTGGCCTTCTCCCGCGCGGCGGCTGTCCTCGGCTTCCTCTTCGCCATCGTCGCCATCGGGAGGCGCCCTCCCGCGACCGGCGATACCTGGACCCTCCTCGGCGCCTTCCTCGCCGCCTACGCCCTCCTCAACGCCGAGCTCTGGAGCATCCTGGCTAAGGCGGTAGCGGAGCGATTCTCGGGCGAGCGAACAAACGAGCTTGTCGCGGAGGCCAGCGCGCGCGAGGACGGCCTCATGAGGGAGGCGGATTTCGCGCGGAGCTACGGCCTCACCCCGAGGGAGTGGGAGACCGCTGCCCTCATCGCCGCCGGGAAAAGCTACAAGGAGACCGCCTACGAGCTCGGCATCTCGATCAAAACCGTGAAGGTCCATATGAGCCGCGTCTACGAGAAGACGGGATCGGCCTCCAACGTCGGCTTTGTCCTCCTGTTGCGCTCAGGATCGACGTCTACTACAAAAGTCCAATAACGCGAGCGGCCCGACGCAGCGATATTCGCGATTGTCGGACAGCGGCGATCGGGCCGTAAATTGAATCCGACGAGGAGCTATTATGCGCCGTTTTATCCTGAGCACCCTAGCCCTATTTTTCACCGCGATCTTCGCCTTCGTTTTCGAAGGAGGAGAAATGATGGATTTGCTCCTCCCCTCCCCACTCATCATCGTCGGCTGTGTTTCCGGCTTCGCAGTACTCGCGGTCTGGAGCGTCAAGGATTGGGGCGGGGCCTGGAAGGACGCTTTCGCCAAGGTCCCAGGTGGGTCAAGCGCCACGACATCGGCGGCGCTCTGGTCCTTCTACGAGAAGGCATGCTATGCCGCAGGCGTCGTGGGCTTCCTCTTCGGAATAACCATCATCGGGAAGAATTCTGGCCCCATGGATAAACTCGGGGAGTCGATCGCGCTCAACTGTATCACGCCCATCCTCGCCATCCTCTTCGGCCTGGTAGCGCGGATTCTCAGGGCCAGGGTCGAAAGCAAGAGGTAAATTCCGCTATCCAGGCGGCAGGTGATATACTGCCGCCTGGATATGGCACGCACCCTCTTCTTCCTCGAGGCCTTGGCCCTCGCCGCCCTCTCCCTCCTCCTGCCGATCATCGAATCCCAAGCGGCGGCGGCCTTCATAGTCCCCTTCGCCCTCTCCGTCCTCCTGCCCCTGGCCTGCGTCCTTTCGGTCTGGCCGACGAGGGCCGTCCGCGAAGCCCTCCTCATCGTATTCTCTGCCAAAGGGCATGATGCCGGATCCGGGGAGGCTGCACTCGTCCTCGAATCGCTAGGGACCTTTTCCCGGCCCGTATCGGTCATGGGCATCCTGCTCGCCCTCGCGGTCGCCGCCGCGCGCCTTCCCTCGTCCGGCGACGCGAGGATCTGGTCCTGGCTCGGAGCCTACCTCTGCCTCTATGCCCTGGTAAACGTCACGCTCTGGCAGACTCTCGCGGCCTTGGCCAAGCGCATAGCCGTTTCCCCGGCGACTTCGGGCCTGAAGGCGCCGGAGGCTATCGAAGCGATAACTGCAAAGCACGCTCTCTCTCCCAGGGAATCGCAGGCCGCCATCCTAATAGCGCAAGGACGTAGCTATAAGGAAACGGCGGCCGAGCTGGGCATCTCCATCAAGACGGTGAAGACGCACATGGGTCGGGTCTACGAGAAAACGGGGGCGGCCTCCAACGTGGCGCTGTCCCTGCTCTTCCGTGGGGCGATGAAATCCGGCGAGAATTCAGTGAATCCTACAAAGGTCCGATAGCGCGGCAAGTCGGCAGCGGCGATAGTCGAAGCGTCGGTCGGGCCAGGGCTCGCCGCAAAGGAGCTAAGCATGGCAAGATTCCTGTTCGGTACGGTGGCGATCTTCGCTACCTTCGTGTCTCTGTTCCTCATCGAGGGTGGGAATCTCCTCTCTTTACTGATGCTCTCGCCCTTGCTCATAGTCATCCTCGTGCCGGCCTTCGCCGTCCTGGCGGTGTGGAGCCTCGGGGACTGGGGCCGGGCCTGGAAGGACGCCCTCGCTCGCGGCGACGCCGATAGCGCGCCGGATTCGGCCGAGCTCTGGGCTTTCTACGAGAGGATGTGCTACCTGGCCAGCGTCGTCGGCTTCATCCTGGGCCTCGTGATCATCCTTTCCAACTTGGGCGACATTTCGACCATAGGGAGGCCTCTCGCCGTCGGCCTGATGACGCCCGTATACGCGATCCTCTTCGGGATCGTGGCGAGGATCCTCCGCGCGAGGGTGGAGAGATCCCGCCGAGCTTGACCTTCATAGTTACCTTCTATAGTATCGCCAGTCACGATGAAGATAGCGAAGTTCGGCGGTACCTCTGTCGGCAGCCCCGAGGCCGTGAGGGCCCTGGTGGGAATCGTCCGCGAGCGCGGGCAAGCGGTGGTGGTGGTATCCGCCTTCTCGCGCGTCACGGACGCCCTCATAGCTACGGCCCGGGCCGCGGCCGCCCGCGATTCCTCGTGGGTCAGCCGCTTCGAGGCCATCGGCGAGCGCCATCGCGAGATGGCGGCGGCCCTCGTGAAGGGTGAGAGCGCCTCGGCTGAGGCCTACGACAGGATCGAGACCCTCCTCATCGAGCTCCTCGAGGTGCTCTCGGGGATCAAAGCGCTGCGAGAGCTCTCGGACAGGACCCTCGACCTCGTGATGAGCTTCGGCGAGCGGCTCTCCTCCGTCGTGATCGCCGCCGCCTTCCGCGACGCCGGGATCGACGCCGTCCCCGTGGACGCCCGGAGCCTGATCGTCGCCGACGGGGACTACGGCAACGCCCGGCCCCGAACCGAGGCCACGGTCAAGGCCATCCGCTCCCGCCTCTTCCCCCGCGCCGATGTGGGCGCCGTGGGCGACGCGAGCGGCGGTCCCCTGCCCATCGTGACGGGCTTCATAGCCTCCACCCCCTCCGGAGAGACGATCACCCTCGGCCGCGGCGGCTCCGACTACACGGCCGCGATAATCGGCGCCGTCCTCGGCGCCGAGGAGGTGGAGATCTGGACCGACGTCGACGGCATACTCACCGCCGACCCGCGCAAGGTCCCCGACGCCTTCAGCCTGGACTCCCTGAGCTACGAGGAGGCGATGGAGCTCTCGCACTTCGGCGCCAAGGTCATCTACCCGCCGACCATTCAGCCCGCCCTCGAGCGCGGCATCCCCATACGCATACTCAACACCTTCAACCCATCCTTCCCGGGCACCACCATCGCCTCGGACGCGGCGCCCTCGCGCTATCCGGTCAGGGGCATCTCGTCGATCTCCGCTGCCGCGCTGGTGCGGGTGCAGGGACCCGGCCTGGTCGGCGTCATGGGGATCGCGATGCGCCTCTTCGGCTGCCTCGCCCGGCGTCGCGTCAACATCATCCTCATCTCCCAGGCCTCGAGCGAGCGCTCCATCTGCTTCGCCGTCGTGCCCACCGACAAGGACGCCGTCGTCGCCGCCATAGCCGAGGAGTTCGGCCCCGAGCTGGAGGACGGCCGCATCGGGCCGCCCGTCATCGAGGTCGACAAGGCCATAATCGCCATAGTCGGCGAGAGGATGAAGCACACGCCCGGCATCTCGGGCCGCGTCTTCCACTCGCTCGGCCGCAACGGCGTCAACATCTCGGCCATCGCCCAGGGCTCTAGCGAGCTCAACATCTCAGCGGTAGTCGACGCCGCGGACGAAGCGAGGGCGCTCAACGCGATCCACGAGGCCTTCTTCCTCTCGGGAACGAGGTCGGTCAACGTCTTCCTCGCCGGCTGCGGCCTCGTCGGGGGCACCCTGCTGCGGCAGATCGCCCGCCAGCGGACCGTCCTCTCCGAGGACTACGCGGTCAGGCTCGAGGTGATCGGCATCGCCAACTCGCGCAAGATGCTGATCCGGGAGTCGGGCATCGGCCTCGAGGGATGGAAGGCCCAGGTCGAGGCCGAGGGCGAGAAGACGGACCTCGCGGCCTTCGTGGACAAGGCGAGGGAGCTCAGCCTGCCCAACGCGGTGTTCGTAGACTGCACCGCGAGCGACGCCGTGCCCAAGCTCTACGAGCGCGCCCTGCGGGGCTCCACCGCGGTCGTCACGCCCAACAAGCGTGGCAACACCGGGAGCCTCTCTTTCTACTCCTGCCTCATGAGGGCGACCCGCGAATCCGGCTCTCCCTATCTCTACGAGACGACCGCCGGAGCCGGGCTGCCCGTAATCTCGACGCTGCACGACCTCATGGTCTCCGGCGACACCATCGTCCGTATCGAGGCCATGCTTTCGGGGACCATCGGCTACGTCCTCTCCAACTACGACGGATCCACCAGCTTCGCCAGCCTCGTGCGCGAGGCCAAGGAGCTAGGCTACACCGAGCCCGACCCCCGCGACGACCTCTGCGCCGCGGACGCCGCCCGCAAGGCCCTCATCCTCGCGCGGGAGTGCGGCCGGGACCTGGAGTTCTCCGACATCGCCATCGAGCCCCTCCTGCCCGCCTCCTGCATGGAGGCGCCCTCGGTCGACGCCTTCTTCGCCGAGCTCGAGCGCGAGGAGCCCTTCTTCCGCGCGATGCTCGAGCGCGCCAAGGGAGCGAACCTCGTCTACGCCGCCACCATCGACGAAGCCGGCATCAGGCTGGGCCTGCGCGCGGCCGCCCAGGGCGACCCGCTCTTCGGCCTGCGCGACGCGGAGAACGTCGTGGCCTACACGACCGAGCGCTACGCCAAGCTGCCCCTCGTGGTCCGCGGCCCCGGCGCCGGCGGCGAGGTCACGGCCGGCGGCCTCTTCGCGGACATCGTTCGAATCGCGAAATCTCTCGTGTGAGCCTCAGCAGTCAACGCCATCCTCTTATTTTGTAAAAAATCGAATTAAAGTCGAATATTCATTCGTTTATCCCTTGACTCTTTTTTCGCTTAACCATATGGTCAAAATATGGAGAATGACGATCCGGACGAAAGCCGCGCCGCGCGAATCAAGGCGGCCGCCAAGCGGCTCTTCATCGAAAAGGGCTATGACGGCACTACCATGCAGGCTATCGCCGACGATTCCGCGGTCAATAAAGCCCTCCTTCACTACTACTTCCAGAGCAAGGACAGGCTCTTCCTCCTAATTTTCCGCGAGGAGATGGCGGAGCTCTCGGATCCCCTGTCGACTATTTGGCAGGAGGGCGAGAGGTCTCTCCTGGCTCGCTTAGAGGACTGGATCGATTCCCAATCCGCCTTCATCGCTCGCGCTCCTCAGCTCCCCCTCTTCATCATCTCGGAGATGGCGCGGAATCCCGAGCTCATTAAGGGGCTCCTGGCCGAATTCCTTCCTCCTCCGCAGCTGCTCAGGCTCGAGAGCGAGGAGGCATCCGCGGCGGGCGGGTCCGGCCTGCCCGTCCTGGTCGAGCTCGTCGGCATGGTCTTCTCCCTGGTCTTCTTCCCAGCGCTGGCGGCGCCGATGATCCAGCACCTGCTCGGCGTCGATTCCCCCCTCCTCGGCGAGCTCATGGCCAGCCAGGCCCGGCTCGCGAAGGAGCTGGTGCGCCGGAGGCTGGGCGGGCTGACTCCGCCCTGACCTATCGGGTCCCGTTCCGTTTTTACGTTCCAGGAGGCAATAGTTGCATCGATTGATGGAAGCGCTGCTCAAGCGCAGCTGGTGGGTAGTGGGCTTCTTCGTCCTGGCGAGCGCCTTGGCGGGCCTGGGAGCCCTCCGCATGCATATCAACTTCTCGACGGAATCCTTCTTCCCCAAGAACAACCCGATCATGAAGTCGAGCCGCCAGGTCCAGGAGACCTTCGGCACGGGCAAGAACGAGATCGTCGTCCTATTCGCCGACGACGTCCTCGTTCCCGCCCGCCTCAACGCGATCAGGGCCCTGACCGCTTCCCTGCAAGGCATCGAGGGAGTCACCAAGGTGATCTCCCTGACCGACGCGCCCAGGATGCGCGAGGAGGGCGGCTCCCTCCTCACCGAGGACCTCGTGCCGGCCGACGACCCCAGCCCCGGCCAGATCGCCGGGATCAAGGACTACCTGGCGTCCAACTACGCCATGAAGGACGGCCTCCTCGCCGCGAAGGACGGGAGCTCAGCCAATCTCCTAATCCGGATCGACCCGAGCTTCAAGATGGAGACGATGAGCCTCAAGATCGACAAGGTCGTACGGGAGAACTGGAAAGGTCGCTACGAGTCGACCGGGGAGCCGGTCCTCTCCGAGGAGATCATGAGGATCATGAAAGGCATACCGGCGATGGCCGTCGTCGCCCTCCTCGTCATCCTCGCCTTCCTCTTCCTCAACTTCCGCTCCCCCCTCGGGATACTCGTCCCCCTGGCCCAGCTCCTCGTCGGCCTCCTATGGGGCCTGGGCTTCCTCGGATGGCTAGGGATCGACTTCCTGGCCCTGATGGCCATCGCCCCCATCGCCATCCTCGCGGTCGGCTCCTCCTTCTCCCTTCACCTCCTCGGGCGCTACTTCCTCGAGCTCTCGCGCGGGCACGACAAGGCGCACGCCATCAGGACCATGCTCGGCAAGACGGGCCTGGGCGTCTTCGTATCCGGCCTGGCCATCTCGGCCTCGATGCTCACCTTCCTCCTCTCGGAGATCGACATGATCCGCGGCATGGGACTCATGACGGCCGTGGGCATCATCGCCTGCATGTTCGCCTCCCTTGTCCTCCTCCCCGCCCTCCTCAATCTCCTGCCCGCGCCCAAGATCCGGGCGCGCGGGGAGAAGGACGGCGGCGTGAGCCTCCGCCTGCGACGCCTCGGCGCTTTCATCGGCAGGCATCCCAAGCCCATCCTGGCGACCGGGGCCCTCCTCGTCCTCCTCTCCCTCGTCGGCATCGCCAGGATCGTCCCCGACTCCTCGCTCGTCGCCTACTTCCCCAAGGACTCCGCGGCCATCCGCGGCATGTTCGCCGTGGAGAAGGCCTTCGGCGGCTCGACCACCGTGAGCATGGTCGTGAACGGCGACCTCCAGGATCCAGAGCTCTTGAAGGGCCTCCTCCGCTTCCAGGAGGAGGCGAAGTCGATCCCCGACGTCGGGCCCGTTCAGTCCCTGGCCTCGATCCTGCGCAGCCTCCACGAGACGCTCTCGGGCCAGGCGGGCATGCCCGCGACGCGCGAGCTCGTGGCCCAGGAGCTTCTCGTCTACCAGGCATCGGGCTCCGTCGACGACGTCAGCTCCCAGGTCAACCTCGACTACTCGCAGGGCCTCGTCACCATCCTCGTCCATCGGGTCTCGACCAGCGAGACGAAGGCCATAATCGCCAAGCTCGGAGCGCTCGCGAAGGCGACCCTGGGCGACGGGGCGACCGTGGAGTTCACCGGGGACTGCTTCATCGAATCCATCCTCGAGAGGATCGTCCTCAGGGACTTCGCCATCAGCTTAAGCCTCGCGGTGCTCCTGGTGCTGATGATCGACAGCCTCATCAGGAGCTTCCGCGCGGCCCTCGTCACCATCATCGTCCTCTTCTTCACCATCGTCCTCCAGTACGGCGTCCAAGGCCTCTTCGGCCTCACCTTCAACATGGCCTCGGCCCTCATGGGCGCCTTGGCCATCGGCGTCGGGGACTACGCGATACACTTGACGGTCAGGTACATGGAGGACCGCCGGAGGGGCCTCACTCCCGAGAAGGCGATAGAGGAGGCCGTCGCAACCTCCGGCCGGTCGATCGTCTACACCTCATTCACCCTGGGCGGAGGATTCGCCGCGCTCACCTTCTCGACCTTCGTGCCCGTCGCGACCCTGGGCAAGCTGATGATCTTCACCGTCTTCGCCGTCGGGATCGCGTCCCTGACCATCCTGCCAGCGGCCTGCCTCGTCTTCCTCCGCAATCCCGTCAAGAGTAGATTGGAGGTTTCCCATGAATAGCTACGGTTGTCTCAGGAAGTCCCTCGCGACCGCGATGGTCGCGGCGACCCTCGCCTTGCTGGCTGCATCGCCCCTGCAAGCCCAGGCCGCGCTCTCCGGCCAGGAGGTGATGGACAAGGTCTACAACAGCCCAAAGCCGAAAGGCTCGGTGCTCACGATGGCGATGGTCATCACGAAGAACGGCAAGAGCCTCTCCCGCACGCTTACGACCTGGACGACGGGGGACGTCGCAAAGGGCGAGACGGAGAAGACCCTCATGAAGTTCCTGAGCCCGGCGGACGTGAAGGGCTCAGGCTTCCTCAACCTCAAGAAGCCCGACGGCGCCACGGAAAGCCTTCTCTGGCTCCCCGCCCTCGGCAAGGTGAGGCGCCTCGGCTCCGGCGCCTCCGACCAGGACCAGGCCTTCTTCGGCTCCGATTTCACCAACCGCGACATCAACGGCTTCGTCCGCGCGGACTTCGCCTACGCGGTCGACTCCTTCGCGGGCGGAATTTACGCGGTGACGGCCACTCCGAAGAAAGCCCTAGGCTACGAGAAGCTCGTCTACCATGTCGATTCGAGCACCTGGAAATACGCGAAGATCGACTACTGGCGCGGCGGCAAACTCGCGAAGTCACAGACCGTCGCCTACGACAAGGTCCAGGGCTACGACATGCCCACCAGGATACTCATGAGCTCGGCCTCGGGCTCCTCGACGGAGCTGAGTTTCACCGGCTACAAGCTCGACCAGGAACTGGGCGACCAGTATTTTACCGAGCGATTCCTCAAGCAATAATTAAGCAGGAGACGGCTATGAAACGAGCGGCAACATTCCTCATGCTTTCGACTCTCATCATTCTAGGCCCCGCCCTCGAGGCCCAGGTTTTCTCCGGCAGCCTGGAAAGCCGGCTGGGCTGGTACTGGGGCAGCGGCGATCTCCTCCCCCAGACGCAGCTCCTCGGTGGCAGGCTGGACGGCAAGGTCGGAGACCAGGACCAGCCCGCTGCACAGTACTCGGGCAGGCTCGAGGTTGCCTTCGATCCCGCGACCGCAACGACCTCGGTCGCTCTCGGCGAGGCTTGGGTCAAGCTATTCGCCGGCCCCTTCGACCTCTCCTTCGGCAACCAGGTCGTCGCCTGGAGCAACACCGACGCGTTCTGGCCCATAGATGTAGTGAATCCCGTCGACCTCAGTCTCCCCGTCGATCCGATCAGGATGCCCGTGCCCCTGGGAAGGCTCGTGTATAACGGGGGCTTTCTCACGGTCGACCTCGTAGCCCAGCCCTACTGGGTCGCCCCGAAGCTGCCTGCCGCGCCCTGGGCAGAAGCCTCCCCCCTGCCCGCGACCTTCGAGACCGTCGACCCGACTTGGGAGAACGCAGCCTACGGCGGGCACGTCAAGGCGAGCCTCGGGCTGCTCCAGGGCCTGGATATCGGCCTGACAGCGTATCGCGGACGCGCTTATACCCCTTCCTCGACCCCCAACTTCACGGGGATGGTGCCGACCTCGGTCACCCTCGCCTACGACCGCCTCACCTTCGTCGGCGCCGACCTCGTCCTGGCTCCCGGCGCCGGACTGCTGCTCAAGACCGAGTGGGGCTACAGGACTCTCCGGGACTCGAGCCTCCTCGAGCCGGAGGCCGGCGCGGCATCCCTGGAGGGCGTATCGGGCTTCGAGTACAACCTGGCCGGAGTGCAGCTGATCGGCGAGTACGTCCTCGATTGGGCCAAGGGCGCCGCGGCCGGCGGGGACAGCCTGGCGCACAGCGCCGTCGGCATCGGCTCGGTGGACATCGGCAGCAGGCTCAGCCTGAAGGCAGCGGCCGTCCATGAGTTCAAGGGCAACAGCGGAATGGTCGCGCCCCAGCTCTCCTATACCCTGGCCGACGGACTCAAGCTCGACTGCGCCTTGTACTTCTTCTACGGAGGAGCCGACACGACCTACGGCGCCTGGAAGGACAACTCGCTCGGGAGGATCTCGCTGAAGTATTCGTTCTGAGCTAGGCGCCGAAAATCGCGAAGATGCCGTGCAGGGCCGACGATCCCAGGATCGCCGCAGCCAGGACGAGAAGCACGACCTTGAGCATCGACGCTATCCCCGACTCGCGGGCCAGGGTGAAGAAGGCCGCCACGCAGGGCGTATAGAGGGCGAGGAAGACGCTCGCGACCACGAATTGCCCGGAGGAGAGCCCCAGGGGGGCGAGCAGGGCTATGGATACGTCCTTGCGCAGGAAGCCGAGGATCATGATCGGCGCGATCTCAGGGGGAAGGCCGAGGAGGGCCTTTACCGGGCCCTTGATGGCCTCGGTTATGAAGGCGATGACGCCCAACGCGTCGAGCACGTTCAGGACGAGTATCCCGACCGCGATCATCGGAAGCACCTCCGCGAAGTACTCCGCTATCCGCCTGCCGAGCTTGCGCGCGAAGAGCCCCGCCTTCGGCACGCGATAGGCGGGAAGCTCCGTGAAGAATTCCGAGCTCTCCCCCCTCATCATCGCGTTGATCGCGAGGTTGGTCAGGAAGGCTATCGCGAGCAGGGAGGCGAAAACCGCGAGGACCGTGTTTACCCCGTAGTTCATGCCGAGGGAGATGATCATGCTGGTCTGGGGCAGGCAGGGAGCGCTCATGAGGATGAGGGCAATGGTCAGGGTCCTCTCGCGCTCGCTCCCGAGCATGCGCGTCGACATGAGCGCGGGCACCTTGCAGCCGAGGCCGAGCATCACGGGGATCGAGGAGTAGCCGTGCAGTCCGAGCCTATGGAACATCTTGTCGAGGACCACGGCCAGCCTGGGGAGGTAGCCGAAATCCTCGAGGAAGCCGAAGACCAGGTAGAAGGAGAAGAAATAGGGAAGGACTAGGACGAGGGCGATATATATCCCGCTCGTGAGCACGCCGAAAGAGCCCAGTGGATCGGTCCCGCGCCCGACCAGGAGCGAGGAGAGGAACTCCCAGGGGAGGCGGCGCGCGAAGCCTGCGACGAAGGGCGCGTAGACCCTCGAATAGAGCGGTTCCAGGACCTCGTTGACGAGGCCCTCGCCGAGGAAGCGCACGAACAGCAGGGTCGAGACGAGGACGATGGCCGCGCTCAGGGGGCCCCCGACCGGATGGAGGGTGAAGTCGGAGAGGCGCTCGAGGAAGCGGTGATGCCTGTGCTCGAGCCTCTGCGCCTCGCCCACTATCTCGCCGATGAGCCTCCACCGGTACTCGGTCTCGAGGGCGGCGGGCTCGAGCTTAAGCGGGCTCGGCCTCGCCGCGGACAGCGCGGCCACGAGCTCGGCGACGCCGGAGCCGTCCAAGGCGCTCGTAGGGATGACGGGCAGGCCGAGCAGCCTCTCGAGGGCGGGTACGTCTATCGCGACGCCCCTGTGCTTGGTCTCGTCCCAGAAATTGAGACAGACGATCATCGGCTTGCCGGTCGAGATGAGCTGTAGGGTGAGCCCGAGGTTGCGCTCGAGATTGGTCGCGTCGATGACGTCGACGATGACCCCGCCGGCCGCGGGATCGACCTCGCCTATGATGCGCAGCGCGGAAGCGTCGGCCTCGGAGAATCCCTCGAGAGAGTAGATGCCGGGCCCATCCACGAGCTCGTAATCCTCGTCCCTGAAGATGAATCGCCCCACGTCGAGCGCGACTGTGGTACCTGCGTAATTCGCCGTCGCGGCGCCGGTGCGCGTTATGCGCGAGAAGAGCAGGCTCTTGCCGACGTTCGGATTCCCCGCGAGAACTATCTTGCGCATCGGCCGTTCAACCGATCGGCTCCACCAAGATGCCCTTGGCTATCCCGTAACCCAGGGCGACCTGCGTACGGCCCTTCTCGATGACGATCGGGCCGCGTCTCGCGGCGGAGCTCTTCTTGGCGACGACCGCGCCGATCCCGATACCCATCGCCTGGAGCTTTTCCAGCGCCTCGCGGCCGCCCCGCAGGCCCACCACCCTGCCTGACTCGCCATCGCGTAGGCTGGTCAGGTCCAGGCTATCGCCTACGCACTCTTCCTCGACCTCGCGGCCCTTGCCCAACAAGTGGACCTCCTATCAGCGATTTCAATTGTTAGCATTATCTAACAATAATGTCAAGGAAAGCCGAGAATTAAAGCGGTCCTTCGGCCTGACGGCGAGAGCCGCTATGGGCGGGAGGTCAAAGCTTTGTAACACTCGAGAATGGATGGTATATCCGGATCGGAGAGGGACAGGCAGCAGATCTTCTGCAAGACCGCGCGGGGCCCCTCGGAGGAGATCCTGTCCTTGACGATGGTCGAGGTCGAGTCTTCGAAGAGGAGGGCCGCGGCGATCGCCTTGGCGATCGCTCCGCGGGGCAGGCCGTGCTTGGCGCAGAGGGCAAGGGCTCCCATCAGGCGGTCGCGGGGAGCCAGCTTGCGCGGCAGGTCCCGCCCCACCCTCTCGATGGTGTCCCCGAGCTTCCGGTTGGCGAAGCGCGAGAGCAGGTCGGCGACGTGCTCGAGAAGGGGGCCGACGTCGACGGCGTGCTCGGCAGCGATGGCCCTCGCCGATTCCTCCATCGCCGAACGCGCGACGCCGGCGACGGCGGGATCTCCCACCGCTTCCCATATGAAGCGGTAGCCTCGCAGGGCGCCGAGGTAGGCTACGGCGGCGTGGCCCATATTGTGGACGAAGAGCTTCCGCTCGGAGTAGAGCTCGAAGGGCGCGACCGGCTCGAGGTTGAGGATGCGTGGCGGAGGCCCGACGAAGCCGGCGGCGTCGACGGGGAGGCGGTCGTAGGCTTCGACCCATATCCTGAGTATGTTGCCCTCGCGCATCGCGTCGGTCATGACGGGGACCATCCTGCCGACCGAAGCCTTCACGAAACCGACCAGGCGCGTTAGGCGCTCTTTATCCGCGTCGCGAAGGCAGGTCGAGACCATTTCCCTGAAAGCCTTGTCCGCATCGGGCATGTTCTCGCAGAGGATGATATTGAGGGGAGCCATTATCCCCGTCCTCCAGCGATGCGAAAGGCCGGAGGCCAAGGTAGGAGCGATCTTCTGGAGCGCGCTGGCCCCGACCGCGGTGCCCATGACCTCAGCGTTCTCAATCTCGCGGGCGACCGCCTCGACGTCGGCGCCGTTCACAGCTCGCACGTTCTCGACGTAGGCCTCGGAATCGCCCGCCTCGGATACCACGCGCACGGGATAGCGCCGCGTCACGTTCATCGCGTCGACTATCCTGGAGTCGACCTCGGCGAAGGCGACCTCGTAGCCCGAGCGGGCGAAAAGCTGGCCAATGAATCCGCGGCCGATGTTGCCCGCGCCGAACTGTACGGCCTTCTTCACTTTGCAAACCAGCCTTTCATCCTCGTAGGATGCCCTTCACCGCCGGATACATGCGCTTATAAGCCCCGAAGCGATCCATGTACCTCGCGTGAGCCTTCATATCGGGCTCGAAATCGCGCTTCTTGCGTACGAGAGAGGCCACGGCGCCGCCTAGGCTCGGGAATAGGCCCGAAGCCACCCCCGCCAGCATAGCGACCCCGAGCGTGCCGGCCTCCGGCACGTCGAGGGTCGAGATCCGCCTGCCCATCATATCGGCCTTGAGCTGGAGGTAGGCGGCGGATCGCGACAGGCCCCCGACCGCACGGAGCTCGTCGACCGCGATTCCCGCCTCCGCGAGCCGCTCGACGTTAACCATCATCTCGTAGGTGACGCCCTCGAGTATAGCCCTCGCTATATCGCGGCCCGTCGTTTCGATCGTGAGTCCGATTATCGCCCCGACCGCGCCCGAGTCCATATAAGGAGTCGCCGCGCCCGCGAAATGCGGCAGGAGAAGGAGCGAGGTTCCCTCGGCCGCCGCCTCCCCCACGAGGAGATCGAAGTCCCCAGCGCCGCGGAACCCGTCGCGGTACCATTTTAGGAGGCTGCCGCAGGTAAAGGTGAAGGCATAGGTGACGTAGAGCCCCGCGACGACGTGGGGCACGCAGGCGAAGCCGGAACGCGCGGTGGCCTCGTTGATCACCGGCTTATCGAAGGCGGGAGTGACGCATTCGGTCGTACCGAGCCCGTCGACGGCTATGCCAGGGCCGATCACCCCGGCCCCGAGGGCGGCGCAGGGCTGGTCGTGCCCCCCGGCTACCAGGAGGGCCCCGGCGGGGATGCCGAGCTCCTCGGCTAGCCCTCGCCCTAGCTCCCCGATCACCGTCCCCGATAGCACGCTCTCGCCGAGCTTTCCCTCGTCCACCCCGGCTCCGTCGAGCATTTCGGGCGACCAGGCCTTGGCGACGACGTCGAAGGCCTGGGTCCTCGCGGCCAGGGAGAAATCGGTGCAGGGCCTCGCGCCGAGCCTGAAGAGGATGAAGTCGGCTAGGAGGAGGAATTTCCAGGCTCGGCCGTAGGTATCGGCTTCGTTGCGCTTGAGCCAGAGTATCTTGCTCAATGAGTACATCGAGTGGACAGGCGCCCCCGTGATCGCGTGCACGCGCCGCTCCCCGACGGCCTCGCCGATCATCCGAGCCTCCTCGGCGCCTCGCGCGTCGATATACATCAGGGCGTTCCGGATGACCGACCCGTCGCGCGCGAGGGGGACGACCGACTCGCCGAAGGACGAGACGCTTATTGCCCGCACAGGCGCCGCGGTCCTTCGCGCGAGGCCGACCGCGCGCGCGATCACGTCCTTCGCCGCCCGCCAGACGAGCTCGGGCTCGATCTCCTGCATGCCGGGGGCGGGGGAGACGAGGGCATACTCGCGATAGGCCTGGCCGACTATCCTGCCCTCGGCGTCGACCACGCTCGCCTTGCAGCCCGAGCTGCCGACGTCTATTCCGAGGACGCTCATCGATACCACAGGTCCAGGTAGAAGGCGGCGATCTTCGTCATCTCGCGATAAACGAGGGATTGGCGATAGGTCGTCGTGAAGTAGTCGAGGGAAGCCTTGGACGCCGCGTCGCTCAGCGGGCCGAGGAGGCCTTCGGACAGGAGGTCGGACGCGAGGCCCGGGCCGCCGACTTTCGCGGCGTTGGTTACCATGTCGCGGAGCAAGGCGGGACTCGTGTCGCGCTCGAGGGCCGTCCAGAGATTGACCTTGCAGACCCCGTCGTCGAAGAGCCGCGCGATCTTGTCGCCCGGCACGGACGAGGCGCCGTGAAGCACGACCTTGGTTCCAATCCGCTCCTTGATCCGTCGAGCCTCGTCGCCGAGGTAGCGCAGGTCCTTCGCGCTCGCGCGGTGCTCGGTGCCGAGGTTCGCCACGATCAGGTCGGCGCCGGTGCGCTCGACATACTCCTGCGCCCTGGCTCCCGAAGTGGGCTCGCCGCGCTCGGCGCCGGTCGCGTCGACTATCTCGTCGCAGGCGCCCTCGACGACTAGCTCGGAGCCCCGGTCCCTGACGAAGGAAGCCGTCAACTCCATATTCTCGGCGAAGGGCCGGCTAGACGCATCGAACATAATCGACGAGAACTGCCCGAGGTCCCACTTCAGCAGCTCGGCGTCGTCATCGAATTGGATGTGGTCGAGGTGCACCATGACGCGAAGCTCCTCGTAGGGACCGCCCGGCCCGGCGAGGACGCCCAAGTCGGCCATGAAGAGCCTGAGGCCGACGTCCCACTCGCGCGTGTGGGTGTAAAACGCTGCCTGAGTCCGGTGGGGGTAGCGGCAGGTCAGCGCGAGTATGATCGGCGCGTCCGGAACACCGAGATCCTTGCCCCGCCGGCTCGCCGCCGCTAGCACGGCCTCGGTCGTCGTGAGGTTCTCGCTGCAGAAGCAGGGCAGGGTCCAGCCTCGCCTTGCAGCCTCCGCGTAAATTCCCAATACGGCCCTTCGGCCGGTGATTATCGACATTGTCTTCCCCTTCTAGAGCCTCGAGATCTCGTCGGCTATCCGATCGATTCCCGCCGCGTCGTCCAGGAATTCGACCTCGATCCTGAATCGCCGTTGCCCGCCCGGCCCTATCGCCTCGAGGAGACCTGCCTCCCTCGAACGCGCCCTTCCCTCGACCCGGCAGGTCGCGGGCTCCAGGCCCATGACGTACTCGCCCTCGCCCATCATCTTCCATTGAGCGAAGCGTGGCAGCTCCTTCGTATCGAAGCGCAGGGCTAGCCCGAGCCGAGCCTCGCGATTCACGAAAGCGACGCAGGTCATGCCGCGGCTATCGGAGCGGAGAGCGTGATAGAAGACCTGCTCGGCCCAGGACGGGGTCGGCCCCTCCGCCTCGCCCCAGCGGAAGAGGCCCGCACGAGCGGCCTCGTCCCGCGGCTCCGTCTCGCCAGCCGGGGCGAGGAAGCGCGCGCCCGCGTCGAGCAGCGGGTAGCCGATATTGAAGTGATACAAGAGCTCTATCTCCTCCTCGCGGAAGCCGAGGTTGTCCACTCTGTCCTCGAGGACCAGGACGTTTTTCCCGCAGGGAGAACTTATCGCTCGCGTCAGGCTGAGATTCTCGCCGAAGACCCTAGCCTCGCGCATGCGCCCGGAGATGCGGATTTCCGGCGCCGGAAGCGACCAGTCGACGTCGGCGCCGACCGCCTCGGCGGGCGCGTTGGCCGCCCGGCCGTGGAGCCCGAAAGCCTCGCCCCCTTCGGAGCAGGGGCTTCCCACGTTGCGAAGGCCGCAGGTCGTGAGGAAGCCGGCGGTGAAGCCTCGCAGCCAGCCCAGGCCCGACGCGTCGTAGTATTCGGGCGCCACGACGCCCGGCGAGCCGATGTAGCTCAGGTTCCGCCCGCCCAGGGAGAGCCAGGCTATGTCCATACCCCTGTCGGGAAGGACCGTGAATTCGAGCCCCGATCCGTTGCGGGCGTCGACGGCTCGGACTCCCCTCCCCCTGCCTCCCTCGAGGACGCACTCCCTCACGCCCAGGAGCTGCGAGGCATCGCCCGCCCGCCGCAGGATCTCTCGCCTCGATAGGTCCATGCCGGAGCTCATATCTCCGCCAGCCCGTAGCCGAGGTAGGTCGAGAAGGCCTCGCGAAGTGCCGCGGCCTTCGTTCCGAAGGTGACGCCAACGTGGTGGCGGAAGCCGCCGAGCCCTATCGCTCGCAGCTTCGGCTGCAGTCCCTCGATCTCCGCCACTCCGCCGCAGCCGAAGAAGCCCTCCTCGATCGGGTCGCCCGTGAAGCGTCCCTCGCCGAGATAGAACTGGAGCTCGCCGCCCTCGGTCTTCGAGCTCGCGAAGGTCAGGGGCGAAGCGGCGATCCTGCCCGAGTTGCAGCCCCAGCCGCAGCCGGCCCCGAAGCTCTTCGCGAACATCGGATGCTCGACGACCCTGCCCTTGGCCACCATGAGGGACTGCGGAACCGGCCCGCAATGGAAGAGGATGCACTTGTTCGGATCGGTACCGTAGTTGTTGTTCCAATCGAGGCAGGTCGCGGCCCGCTCGGAAGCCGCCGCGAGCGCGAGCATCGGCACCGCGTTGCACACGTCGAGCTCGCAGGCCGCCGCCATGCCTCGGTCGTTCAGCTCGGAGAGGAGGACGCAGGGAGAGATGCCGAGCTCCTTCTCGATCTCTATCCAGCAGCGCAGCGCGATCGCGTCGAGGCCGTACTCATCGATCATGTCGTCGAGGGCGACGCCTACCTTGGCGATGGTATCGACCTTCCCTTCCGGAACGCCGCGGAAGTCCGTGTAGCCGAGGAGCCTGTCGCGCTTCTCGGAAAGCTTCGCCCCCCCCGCGGATCGCGTCCGCGAAAAGAGTTCCGAGAGGTCGAAAGTCTCGACCGTGATCCCCTTTCGCTGGAGGGCGAGCTCGTCGAAGCGAACCGTCTTGAAGGCGGTCGTCCGCGCCCCGATCGCGCCGACCGTCGCCCGCCTCATTCGCCGGACCACTCGGCACACCGCGGAGAAATCCTCGAGCTGTTTCCCGAATTCGCTCGACGCCGGATGCGCCACGTGGGGCTCGAAGGCCGTGAATGGCAGGCCGTACTGGTGGAAGACGTCCATGACCGAGAACTTCCCGCAGAAGGCATCCCTCCTGCGCTGGAAATCCATTTTACCGATCTCGTCGGGGTAGGCCTGCACGAGAATAGGCACGCGACAGTCCCGCAGGGCGGAGATGGCGCCCGTCTCGTCGCCGAAATTCGGCAGGCAGAGGATGACCCCGTCGTAGCGCGCGGCGTTTTCCCTCAAGAAGGCGGCATAGAGCTCGCCTTCCGCGGCGGACTCGACCGCGCCGAAGCGGGTCGCGTCCTCGACGAGGCATATGCTCGAATGCCCCGCGGCGGCGACCGCCTCGGCGACTTCCCGCCGAGCCGACGCGATGAGCGATTCCGGAAAGAATCCGCGATTGCCGAAATAGAGTGCGAAGGTCAAACCCGCCATGGCTTTCTCCTTTATGGTAGCGAGCGCACCGACGTGCGCTCGACGACGACTGGGTCAATGGTAATCACGTTCTTGAAGCGAAGGCCAGGGTTCGCTATGCCGTCGACGAGTATTTGCGCCGCCCTCTCCCCGATGAAGGAGCTGGGGTGGGAAATGGACGACAGCCCGATTCCGGGAAGCTCGGCGTAATCGGAGTTGTCGACGCTGACCACGGATAATTCTCCGGGAATCGATAGGCCCCGCCTGGCCGCCGCCTTATATAGCGCGACCGCCAGCTCGTCGTTTGCGCAGAAGTAGGCCCCCGGCCTGCCTCGGCCCAAGGCCTCGTACAGCGCCTCCTCGGCGTCGCCCCTCCGCTCCACTCCTACGCTCCGCTCGGAGCACTCAAGCCCCAGCTTGCCGAGCTCGGCTAGAAAGCCCTCGCGGCGAAGCTTGAAAGGCCGATGCTCCCTCGAGTAGACGATGCCGACGTCGCGATGCCCCTTTTCGAACAGGAACCGAGCGGCGGTCCTGCCCACCGCCTCGTCGTCGAGCGCGATCGAGGGGAAGCGGTCATCGCCGAAAATGTTGTCCACGAGGAGAACCTGAATCCCGGAGTCCATTAATTCGCGCAGGAGGCCGTAATTCGTCCCTTCCAGGCCGGAGTGAGCGCCGGGTCCGTCGAGTCCGGCGTTGACGGGAACGATGGCTATCCCGCTCGCGCCCTTTTCCCCCAGCCTCCGAAGGATCGAACGCTCCTTCTCGAGATCGCCCTCCGATTGATTGAAGGTCATATTGAAACCGCTTCGCTGGGCGGTCCGCTCGAAGGCATCAATGATCGCGGGGAAAATATAAGAGGCCGCGAAGTAACAGACGAGGGCCAGGTCGCCCGTCCGCGCTGCGCGCTTGGCCATGCAAAAGGTGCCTATGCCCTTGCGCGACTCGAACCAGCCCTCGTGGACCAAGGAGACCAGAGCCTGCCGCACGGCTGAGCGCGATACCGAGAATCGGGCGCAGAGCTCGCTCTCTGATGGAAGCTTGTCGCCCGGCTTTATCGATCCTTCCTGTACCTCATTCTTTATCCAGGAGATGATAAGCTGGTATTTACTTGTAAGTACAGGTTGTAATGCCACGTGATTAGTATTAGGGTCGACCAGGAATTTGTCAAGCTCGAAGGTGTCTCTATGGTAGTGGTACGAAGCTTCGACTTAGGAGGCTCATTTTTTCGATTGGATACTGATTCCGAGAGAGACGGCAGCCTCATCGGCGATACGATGCCAGACGCCCCGCCTGTCCGATACCTTGATTCGGGCGCCATCGAGCACGCTTGCGAACATAGCGTGATGCTTTTCCAAGGTTCGAAAATTCGCTCTGTCGTTTGAGCTGAGGAAAATCGCTTCGAGATGCTCGTCGATTTCTCGATCGAGGCATACCGTGAAGCGCTCGACGAGTTTCCGATAGTTATCGCGAACCTCGGATAGGTATTCGGTCACGATGGGATCGCGGCCCGCGGCCCTGCAAAAAACATCCACCAACTCGGCGAATTCGTCCACCGCCTGTTCGTATCGCTCGATGTCGAAAAGTCCCTGCGCCTTCTTGATCCGCTGGATGATCGATATCGAGTCGGTCGCGTCTATAGCCAGCCCGGTAGACTCGTCGACCAGCCCTCCAGGGGAAGAAGTCACGATTCGCGCCATGAGGTTGAGGGCATCGGCGAAAATGCGCGTCGTCCAAAGCCCCTGCCCAATGGAATCGTAGAGCGTTCCCATCCGGTCGCGGTATTCGAGCCTCGATGCCTCGCGGTCAAGGAACACGGTGTCGAAGACCGGAACATTTATTCCCTTGAATTCCACCATCCCGGTATCGAAAAAATCCACCGCCTTCACGAATTCATAATGCGTCGATGAGGGCTGCATCTTGAGTTTCTGGAAGGTGACGCTCGTCAACAGGATCTTGGTCTTGTTCGGCGAGATCTTGTTCGCACGCACCTGGAGGCGGGCCGCCGTATTCACTATGGTTCCCGACAGATCGCCATCGCGCGTGATGACGAGTTGAGCGTACTTGGCGCCGCCGGCGACCCCCGCGGAGATCTGGAAGCTGGGGAGCGCGTCGGCCAAGGGCTGCGGTACTACGGCATCCATCGCCGTCGGAAGCGTCGACTTTACCGCGAGCGCTGCTTTGGCGGTAGGCGCCCCCTTAGCCGAGCTCCCCTCTTTCGCGAGACGCCGAGCGGTGAGGTACACGACCTCGAATAGATCGGAAGCCGATCCGCCCAGGAGAAGGATCTCGTCGCCGCGAGCGCGGCGACTGACCACACCTAACTGCGCCGCGATCATCGGGACGTCCTGCTGTAGGACGCGATCGAGAAGATCGAGCATGGACATATTATGACGATTCTTCTGGCAGAATCGCGTATATCCATGAATGTCGATAATAGCCATATAGACGTCGGGGATCGTTGCCATTCGCTTGATGTCTCCGGCGAAATGGTACTTCCTATCCGGGACTACGACCTTGTTCCAGACCTTCGGATACGTGACGGGAGAGATATCTCGAAAGAAACCCCAATAGAGGCGCCGCTGGAGCTCGAAAGCCCGTTTGAGTATCGCTTCGGTCCGTGGGCTGTCTGGAAGCGCCGAGCAATATGAGCGCAAAGCGTTGAATGTCTGGAGATCCCCTCTGATTATCTTATCAGAGAGGTGGACGAAAACCTCGTATGCCGAGCTTGCGGCGGAATATTCTTTTATATCGTTCATCGCTTGGTCTCTCCGTTCGATTCGGTCGAACCCATACTACAGAATCTCCGCTCCCGTTCCACTTGTCAATATGAGAATTGTGTTATGAATCTTTGACCTTTGAATCGGAAGGAGAAATCATACGCGTCGACAAGGTATTCCGCGAAAGGAGAAATACCGATGTCGACTCCCCCCTTCTGCCCAAATCCAATGTGCGAAAACCATACGACCCCTCCTGCGAATCGCTGGTGGAACAAAAAAGGATCCCACCACACCAGGTGCTTTGGAGCGGTTCCACGCTTCAGATGTCTTGCCTGCCGACGGACTTTCTCGACTCAGACCTTCTCAACAAATTATTACGCAAAGAAGAAAATCGATTACCGGCGTCTTGAAGAACTGATCTCTTCGTCGATGAGCATCAGGTCTCTTTCGCGCTCTTTCGGATGTTCCTGCGGTTCCGTACAAAACCGTATTGACCGCCTCGCCCGGCAAGCCCTGGCCGCGCATGCCATTCTCCGTCCACGAGCGAACAGCGACGAGGACGTTTGCATCGATGGCCTAGTTAGCTTCGACCGCTCGCAATATTTCCCCAATAATATCACGATCTCGATCACCGCGGAATCGCGCTTCGTGCTCAGCTTCACGCATGCGACCTTGCGGAGGTCCGGTTCGATGCGCCTCGAGCAAAAGAAAAGACGCAAGGATCTATACCAAGGCATCGAATTCGAGCCGTTCGCAATTCAGCGTTCATTTACCGAAATCCTCAATGAACTTGAGCGAGATAGGCCGCCGAGAAAACACAGGCCTTTGGTAATAACCACCGACGAAAAAATCGAATATAAAAGAGCCTTCCTCTCCCATCGCTTGTTTTGCAACCAGGATGAGGAACATCGCACGGTTCATCGCACGGTCAACTCGCGCCTTCCTAGAACCGCACTAAGCCCGCTCTTCCCCTCGAACTATCTGGATCGTGAAATTCGCAAGGATCAAGCCTCCCATCGGAAAGAAACCACATGCTTCAGTCGCGCTGTCGCGAACGGCCTTTCGCGGATGGCTTGCTACTTGGGCTGGCACAACTATGAGAAGCCTTATCTCATCAAGGCACGTGTGACGCAAGCCCGCACTCACGGCGAGGAAGCGGGAATCCCCAAGGACAGAATCAAAAGCATACGGCGAGAGATGTTCAGAAAACGAGCATTCTATAGCATGACGATACTCGACCCGACGGAAGAGCGGATTTGGAAGAAGTCCTTCCCGACGCTTGGCCGTACTCGCCCTGTTTACCTTCCAGAATATGCCATCAATTAATCTCATCGGTTGGATAAAGCTTCGTAACACTATCGAGACCATAAATTAATAGAGCCGCCTCGCGGCGGCTCGTTGGGACCAGCAGGGCTCGAACCTGCGACCTGCTGCTTAGAAGGCAGCTGCTCTATCCTGTTGAGCTATGATCCCCGGCGAAGGGGGTTCTCTATTCCTAAAAAGAACCCCCTTCGCCCGCGGTTCTGAGACTCACTTCGCGAGACTCAGAACCACGTAAATACTCATATACGCGCCCTAGAAAAAAGGCGCTCCGTTCACCTGCAATTCGGAGACTGTGGAGACTCGCCGGGCAAGCCTCGTAAATACGCAGCTCCTCGTTGATGAACCTTGGTAAGCTGTTTTGGCGCGCTGTACGTTGAGGTTCGTGATGCTTCGGGACGGTGGGAGTTGAACCCACGATCTTCAGCTCCCAAAGCTGACGCCTTAGCCTCTAGGCTACGTCCCGATTATTTACGCCAACGTAGTCCGCGCCTCGTGCCTTTGTCAAGGTCGCTCGCCCTCATGAGCGCCTGAAGCCAGCTTTTCTGTTGACACCTCGAGTCGGCAGTTTATAATACTCCGGTTTACCGGTATGCGCGAGTCTGTACAGCACTGAAATACTTCTAAGGAGCGATTATGGCGAATTCGACCGATTTCATCCGGAACGTGGCCATAGCCGGCCACGGCGGCACGGGCAAGACTACGCTGCTCGAACATCTCCTATTTCAAAGCGGCGCCATTCCCAAGCCCGAAACGATCGAATCCGGCAAGACCGTCAGCGACTACGGAGAAGACGAGATCGCCCGCAAGATCTCGATCCACGCTTCCCTCTGCCACGCCACGTGCAAGGACGTCAAGATAAATTTTTTCGACACTCCAGGCTCTTCCGATTTCATCGGCGACGTCATCCTCGCCTTTCGATCCTGCGAATCCGCCCTCGTGATGATCGACGCCAAGACGGGCGTTCAGATCGAGACCATCAAGCTATGGCGCAACCTCGAGGGGCGCAAGAAGCCAAGGATCGTTTTCGCGTCCAAGCTCGACGAGGAGAGAGCCTCCTTCCAGAGCGCCCTGGACGACGTCAAGGAGAAGTTCAAGGTCGTCCCCGTCGTAATCACGATCCCGATGGGCGAGGGTGGCTCGTTCAAGGGGGTCGTGGACGTATTGAACGGCCTCGCCTATCCGCTCCCCGCCTCGCACGACCAGAAAGAGGCCGGTGGTCCTGTCCCCGCGGACATGGCCCCGGCCGTCGCCGAATACCGCTCCCGGCTCTTCGAGGCGGCGGCCGAGGGCGACGACGCCCTCATGGAGAAGTACCTGAGCGAGGGCGAGCTGACGCAGGCCGAGACCGTCCTCGGCCTCAAGGAAGCCTTCGCGGCGGGTAGGATTATCCCCGCCTTCGCCGGAGCCGGGTCCCTCAATTCGGGCACTTCGGCGCTCCTGGAGTTCATCGCCGCCATCGCGCCGAACCCTCTGGCCCTCGCGCCCGAGCCGATAAAGCTGAACGGCGACGATGAAATATCCGTGACCGTCGACCCGGGAAAGCCCGCTTCGGCCCTCGTCATTAAGACCCAAATCGACCAGTTCTCGGGCCGCCTCTCCTTCGTGAAGGTCATTACCGGAAAGCTCCTTCCGGATATCGAGGTCGTCAACGTCCGCGACAGCCGGAAGGAAAAGCTGGGGAAGCTCTACACGCTCCAGGGCAAGAAGATGGAGGAGGTCCGCGAGCTCGTCGCGGGCGACATCGGGATCATCGCCAAGGCCTTCGATCTGAAGACCAACGATACGATCTCGACCTACGACAAGCCCTTCTCCTTCCACAAGCTCCGCCTCCCTACGCCCGTCCACATGCTCGCGATCTCCGCGGTCAACAAGAAGGAGGAGGACAAGCTCAACGAGAACCTCCTAAAGGCCGCGGAGGAAGACCTCACTTTCCAGGTGCATTTCAACGCGGAAACCAAGGAGACTGTCATCGCCGGCATGGGCGAGCTCCAGATCAACATGATCCTCGAGAAGATCAGCCACGCGACCAGGATACAGGCCGAGACCCGCATGCCCCGCGTAGCCTACCGCGAGACGATCACCAAGAAGGCCGGCGCGGAATACACGCACAAGAAGCAGACGGGCGGCCACGGCCAGTACGCGAAGGTCGTCTTCGAGGTCGAGCCGCTGGATCGTGGGATAGGCTACCAGTTCGAGAACAAGCTGTTCGGCCAATCGGTGTCCAAGGGCTTCATCCCCGGCATCGAGAAGGGCATCCATCAGGCGATGGAGTCCGGGGTCGTCGCAGGCTACCCCGTGGTCGACGTCAAGACGATCATCACCGACGGCAAGGAGCATGCCGTCGATTCCTCCGAGATGGCCTTCAAGATCGCGTCGCGAGGCGCCTTCAAAGAGGCTACCCGCAATGCCAACCCGGTCCTCCTCGAGCCCGTCATGAACCTCAGGGTATTCTCCGAGGAAAAGAACCTGGGCGACGTGATGTCCGACCTCTCGGGCCGCCGCGGCCGCATCTCCGGCCAGAATCCCCTGGGCGGCGGCATCGTCGAGATAGACGCGCAGGCTCCCCAGGCCGAGCTCCTCCGATACGCCATCGACCTCCGCTCGATGACGAGCGGCACCGCGTCCTTCGAGGCTGACTTCGACCATTATTCCCCGATCACCGGCAAGATCGCCGAGGACGTGGTCAAGGCCGCGCAGGCCTTCAGGGTGCACGAGGAAGAGGAAGAATAGGCGAGGCGAAAATCCGACCGGAAGGGCCGCCGGCGAGGCGGCCCTTTCTTTTTTGCCCGGATGGGGAGAAGCTCGACTAGAACAGGATCGCCTCCCCCTCGATAGGCTTTTTGTCCTCGACCGCGGACTTCCAATAGGCCCGTTCGTCCACCTCTATCTCCTCGGTATGGCGCGCCATGATGAAGCGCCGGAAGACGCGATAGCTGTCCGAATGGAAATGGATGACGCGGCCGTGGCTTCCGCCGAGATCCTCGGAGATCACGGGGATGCGCTCCGTCGCCAGGTAGTCGCGGATGAAGCGCTGGTTCACCTCGCTCACGCACAGGAAACTTCCCTCCCGCGCCAAGCCTAGGACCGACGCCGCGCCGAAGACCTTCGCGCGGAGGCCGCTGCGGGTCGCCCCGAGCTTGATCATGTCGTTTATCAGGAGCTCCATCGCGTGGATGCCGTACCGCCCGGCCTCGGTCGTCGCGAAAGGCATGTAACGCGAATAGCGAGGCGCGGCCAGGAGGAAGTGGTTCAAGCCCGCGACGCGGGCGCCCGGATCGTAGAGGCAGGCCGCGACGCAGGAACCGAGGAGGGTCTTGATATCGACGGCCGAGGCGGTGGCATAGCGTTCGCCTGGGAGCACTTCGACCCTCGGAAGGCCGGCCATGGGGATCAGCATTCGCCCCTCCAGACCTTAAGCCTAGTGCCGACAGGACGCGGCTACAAGCCTCGGGCGACGATTACCACAGCACCATGCGCCCGCGATCCGCCTCGAAACCCGAATCGCGCAACGCGCCCGCATAGGCCGAGCGCGCGGCGTCCTGGTCGTTGATCTTTTCGACGACTATCCGGCTTTCCGGCGCCCCCTCCCGCTCCCGCGCGGCGCGGAAAAGGGAGAGAGCCTCCATCAGGCACGGGTCGTCTGGGGAGAGCGCGATCCTCAGGTCCCGGTACGAGCGCGTGGAGGCCGCTATGACTCGGCCCGAGAGGACGCAGACGCGGTTAGCCGCGATGCGCGGCGGCAGAAGGGCCTGCCGCTCCGAAACGGCGTAGAGGGCCGCCGCTGCGGGATCCAGGGAGTTGAGCCAGAGCGGCCTATCGGCGACCTGGGCATCCATGCCGGAAAAGGCGGCGAAAGCGGCGGGGTCGAGGAACTGGGGTCCCTCCGCGCCCTCGAAGAAGCGGCCCGCTAGCAGCTCTCCCGCGAGCTCGAGTCGCCGCATCGCGGGGAATAGCTCGCCCCATAGCATGCCTCCCTCCTCGCGCTCCAGCATGCCCCGGCACAGGAGGCCGTAGCGCGAGGCGAGGGCGCGCACCCGAGACGCGTCCAGGTAGGCCAGGTCGAGGGCGTCGGGCTCCGCCTCGATGCCGGGATCATCGGGACCCGTATCCTCGGGAAGGTCGAGCCTGTACCAGCGGCCCCCGGCCGGCGCCCCGCCCCTCCATCGCTCGCGCAAAGCGCGCGGGATCCTCCGGCGGGCGCCGAAGCCCGGCGTCCGCGAGGCGTCCTCCGCGGGCGCGGCATCGGGAAGGCTCGACCCGAATCCGTTCGCGATTCCCTCCCGCACGTCCCTGAAGGAATCGGAGGCGACGAGACCCTTCCAGGCCTCCGCCCAGAGGGCGCGGGCGAGCTCGGAGGATGGAAGGCCCGCGCGCTCCCTGATCGCCCAGAAATCGAGGCTTCCGCCCCCAGGAGGAAGGAGCCTCGACCCGAGCGAGGAGAGTTTCCCTCGCCGAGGCAGGAATAGCTCCAGGTCCTCCGCGCGGGCGAGCGAGACCCTGCCCCTCCCGCAGCCGAACCACTGCCAAGGCGAGGAGGCCAGCGCCGCGTCCAGGTCCGAGCGGCGGTAGCCCGCCACGCGAGCGCTCAGGAGCTCGGCCTCCCAGAGCGAGGCCGGCGCGGCCGTCCCCGAGAGGGCGGCGAGGGCACGTTCCAGGGAGGCCGGGCCCGCGGGAGAGCCGATGCCCTGGAGCGAGAAGACCAGCCTCGCGAGGTCCGTCGGCGGCCTGGCGGAGACCGCCGGCCTCGCGGCCGCCCTCGCCCGCCTCAGCAGTATCTCGAGGTTCTGCGCGTCGATCACGGCCAGGCCTCCGACCGGACCATCGGTCGGGCCCGAGGCCCGGCCGTCGACGAGCAGATCAGCGACGATAGTCCCGTCCTCCGCGAGATCGGCTAACGCGTCGTCGAGATCGGGTCCGGAGATGCCGAAGAGAGCGGAAATCCGCGAGGGCGCCACGGCGGCCTCGCGGCGCAGCCATTCGGCGATGTGCGAGGCCGGATCGCGCCTCAATTCGGGCTCGCGCTCGGCGTGAACCAGCGCTTCCTCGGAGCCTCCCGGCAGCACAAGCCGGACGAGGCGCCCGCCGCAGTCGGGATCGGCCCGCAGCGCCTCCGCCAGTTCGCCTCCGGAGGAAAGAAGGATAGCGGGAAGCTCGGAGGCCGGGATCAGGACCCTTTCCCTCGCCCATTCGGCCAGGGAGAGGCAATCCTCGGGGCCCCAGCCGGGAACGAGGCGCTTGAGTCGGGACTCGAACTCGGCCACGAGGCCGGGATCGAGGCGGGGCCGGAGCCGCGCGGAGCGCAGCGCCTCCGCGATGACCTCGTCGGAGACGGAGGACGAGGCCTTCCTCCGCAGCTCGTCGGTCCGGTACATATTCTCGCCGATCTCCTTCCACAGGGCCTCCCGCGCGAAGGGCGAGGGGACCCTGCTCGAGAAGGCCGAAAGCTCGACGCTCCCGTCGGAGACCCGGGTCGCGAGTCCCTTGGCCCCCTCGAGGTCGAATAGGTCGCCGAGGCAGGAGCG
This sequence comes from Spirochaetaceae bacterium, assembly GCA_025355995.1. GTDB lineage: Bacteria > Spirochaetota > Spirochaetia > Treponematales > Rectinemataceae > UBA1306. Next base: position 48,376 of record JANXYQ010000031.1, read on the forward strand.
CCAGGTTTCCACGATCACCGGGAAATCGGGGCTGCCGCTCACCGCCTCGAAGAGCTTGCGCGCGCGAAGGCGGGTCATCCATAGGGGAGCGCGCTTGCCCGGCAAGCCTCGGGGGAGGAGGAGGGAGCGGCCGGCGTTTTCGCGGAACTGCGCGCCGAAAATCCCGGAACCCTCGAGGCCCGAGCGGACGAGGCGCTCGAGCCTATCCCCCTCGGCGAGCGAGCGGAAGGCTCGCGTCAGGGCAGCGGAGGGATCCAAGCCCTCGACCCTCGGAACCGCGAGGAGAATCAGGTCGTCGTCCGTCACCCTCTGCACGGGCAGCCCGCATTCCTCCTCGAGGGCGGCAGCGAGAGCCAGTCCCAGGGGTTCGTTGATGGCGAGGCCGCGGAGGGTGTGCAGCACGAGCCTCGCGGAATCCCCCCTGGCTCCCGGCTCCTCGTGGGCCTCGAGCACGAGGCGGCGCGAGAGAGGCAGCGAGGGCCCGCCGGAGCCCCGGCCCTGGCCGGCCTCCTTCTGCGAGGCGACGAAGCGCGAGCAGGCTTCCGCGGCGGCGGCCGAGAAGCCGTAGCCCTCCGCGAGGGCCTTCGCCCCGAGATCGATATCGAGGGCGTCCAGCAGGTCGAGGACGGCGAGGGCCCGCTCGCTTAGCTCGGGGCTCCTGAAGCGCGCCTCTCCCTTCCAGAACGGCACGATGTCGGGATCCGGCGGGGCGGGAACCACGAAAACCGCCTCGCTGCCGATCTCGGTTATCCTCCAAGCCTGCGCCCCCAGCGTGAAGACCTCGCCGATCTTGCGCTCCCAGACGAACTCCTCGTCGAGCTCGCCAATCCGCGCCTTCGAGCCCTCGATCCGCAGGCTGAAGAGCCCGCGATCGGGAATGGTGCCGCCCGAGGAGGAGAGGAGCCCCCTCGCGCCCTTGCCCGCGGCGACGGTCCCGGTCGCCGCATCGATGAATATCCTCGGCTCGAGCTCGCGAAGCCGGCTTCCGGAGTACTTCCCCGCGAGCATGAGCAGTGTCGAATCGAAGAGAGCCCGCGAAAGCCTCTCGAAGGGCGGGAATGAGAGGATGATGTCGTACAACGCGTCGATCGTCCTCGGGCCCTCGAGCGCCAGCTCGGGCTCGAGCGTAAGCTCGAGAAGGACCTGGGCGAGCACGTCGAGAGGGCAGGAGACGGGCCTCGTCGCCTCGACCGCCCGCTCCTCTACGCCCTTGGCGGCGGCGGCGGCCATCACGAGGTCCATCCCGTGGAAGGGATAGAGAGTGCCCTTGGATACCTCGCCGACCCCGTGGCCCGAGCGGCCTATCCTCTGCAGCGCCGACGCGATGGCGGGAGGGGTGCCCGCGAGGAGGACCTCGTCGACGCTCCCGATATCTATCCCGAGCTCGAGCGAGGCAGTAGCGACGACGCAGCCGAGCTCCCCGGCCTTGAAGCGCTCCTCCACGACACGGCGCGCCTCCTTGGATAGGGAGCCGTGGTGCGCCCAGGCCGCGCCCTCCCCCGCCGCCTCGTTGACCAGGAAGGCCATACGCTCCGCGCGGCGCCGAGAGTCGGTGAACACAAGAATGCCCCGGCCGAGCCCCATCTTCCTCGCGATCTCGGGGATGATCGCCGCATAGCGCGGGGCCGCGCCCGCGTCGGCGGACTCGGACGGCGGCGCCTCGGGGGCGGCGATCGGCCACTCTACCGAAAACTCGATCCTTTTTTCGGAAGCCGGCGCGACGACGGCGACCGCGCGCCTCCTGTACTCGGGCTTGCCGCCGCCGAGGGCTGACTCGGCGCCGCGAAAGATTCGACGGCCGCCGACGAAATCGGCGATCGCCCCCACGGGCCTTGCGGTAGCGGAGAGGGCCACGCGCTGGAACTCGCCCGCCAACAGGGCCAGGCGGCCTATCGAGCAGGCGAGGAGGGCCCCGCGTTTATCTCCTGCGAGGGCGTGGATCTCGTCGAGGACGAGGAGCCTCACTGTCGCGAGAATCTCGCGCGACGCGGCCGAATCGAGCATGAGGGCCAGGCTCTCCGGCGTCGTCGCGAGGATCGAGGGAGGCTTGCGCAGCATCCGCCGTCGCTCGGCCTGGCTCGTGTCGCCGTTGCGGGTCGCCGCGCGGAGCTCGGGCCAGGCTTCGCCGCGGGACCGGAAGAGCGTCTCGAGCTCGGCGATCGGCGTTTCCAGATTTCGCCTAACGTCCTCGCCGAGGGCCTTGAGCGGCGAGACGTAGAGGACAGAGAGGCTATCCGCGGGGTAGTCGCCCGATGCGATGCGCGAGACCGCGCCGAGGAAGGCGGTAAGCGTCTTGCCCGAGCCCGTCGGGGCCAGGGCGAGGACGTGGCCGCCGGCCGCGATCAGCGGCCACGCGGCGGCTTGCACGGGAGTCGGATCGCCGTAGCGCGCCGAGAACCACTCCCTGACGAGGGGATGGAAGGAAGAGAGCGCCTCGTCGGCGACGGGATCAGGAGGGCTCATTCCAGACTCCGCGGATCCGCGCCCGCGGGGCGCGACGGCGCAGGATGGCGAGGAAGGTCTCCATGGCCGCGCGAGTATAGGGAACGACGGAGTCGAAGGCCGGGTCGAGGCAGCCGCCCGGCCTGAATTCCTGCAGGAGCACCTCGTCGCCCGCCTCGAGCGAGAGGGCCATCGCCTCGAGCTCCACCGGCCCGACGATGCCCGGCGCGCAGGTTATGCGGACTTCGAAGGGCGTGCCCGAGGACCGCAGGTAGGCGAGGGACTCGAGGACCCTCTCGCCCGCGTCGGAGAGGGCCGGAGCGACGCGCCCATAGGCCGCGGGGGAGGTCTTGAAGTCCAGGGCCACGTAGTCGGCGGCGACGTCGGCGATGCGCGAGGGATAGGACCCGTTCGTGTCGAGCTTGACGGCGAGGCCGCGCTCGCGTATCGAGCTCGCGACGCGCGGCGTCTCCACGCGCAGGAGGGGCTCGCCCCCGGAGATCACGACGCCGGAGATGAGGTTCTTGCGCCTGTCGAGGAACTCGAGGAACTCGGCCAGGGAGGAGGGTTTTTGGCCCGCCTCCGCGCGCGAGGGATCGACGAGGCCCGCGTTCTGGCAATAGGGGCAGCGGAAGTCGCAACCCGGGAGGAAGAGCACCGAGGCGAGCCTTCCCGGAAAATCGATGAGGCTGGTCTTGATGAAGGCTACGCCGCTCATGGCTATCCTATTCGCGCCGAGGCGTGCCGGGCGGCCTTGGGGACCGGAGCCTCAGAGGCTAAGGCAACCGGCCTCGCCGGCGACGCGGGAGCGGAGCCCATTCACGTCGAAGGCCCGGAAGGACTCCTTCCCCTCGCCGTCCAGGCCCAGGATGGTCGGCGTCGCCAGGATGCCGAGGTCCCGGGCGAGGGCCAGGCCCTCGTCGCGGTCGACATCCACGAACAGGGCCCGCATGCCGGAGGCGATGACGTAGTTGGCCACCGGCGAGCAGTTGGGGCAGGCCTCGCGCGTGAACACGAGGACGCCGTCCCGCAGGTCCGCGCCGTCGGGCAGGGCCAGGCCGGCCGGCTTGGCTTGGGCCTCGGGCAACGCCGGGAATTCCGGCGCCGCCGCGGGCTCGGGCGTCGCGGCGGCTTCGGCGCCCCGAGCCGAAGCCTCGACGCCCTCGGGCATCCGGTAGGCGACGCGCTGGCCGTACTCGGCTCGCTTGCCCGCGTTCCAATTGCGCACCGAGCGATAGTAGCCGACTATCCGGCTGTACACCTCGGTCGGCGTCCCCTCCGCCCGCGCGAGCTGCCCCTTTAGCTCCGCGATGCGCGCCAGAATCTCCCTTCGATCCGTCATATGTTCCCCTTTATCCCAGTCATGTCTTTTCAGGTTGCGGCCGCCAGCTCTGTCTCGAGGGTCCTGATCTCCCCGCGGAGCCGCTCTTCCTTCTCGGCCTTGCAGCGAGGGCAGGCGAAATGCTCCCCGGACAGGTAGCCGTGCACGGGGCAGATCGAGAAGGTCGGCGAGATCGTGAAGTAGGGCACGCGGTAGTTGGAGGCGATGGTCCTCACGAGATCCCGTACCGCGCGCCAATCGTCCGGCGCCTCGCCCAGGAATACGTGGAAGACCGTGCCGCCCGTGTAGGATGCCTGGAGCTCCTCCTGATGGTCGAGCGCGTCGAAGATGTCGGCCGTGAAGCCCACGGGAAGCTGGCTCGAATTCGTGTAATAGGGCTCGCCCGATCCGTCGGGGGAGATCCCGGACGCTATGATGTCCGGCCACTCCTCCTTGTCGTGCTTGGCGAGGCGATAGCTGGTCGACTCGGCGGGCGTCGCCTCGAGGTTGAAGAGCTGGCCGGTCTCGACCTGGTACTCCTGGAGGCGCTCGCGCATGTGGGCGAGGATCTCGAGCGAGAAGGCGCGGCCCTCGGGCGTCTCGATGCCACGGCCCAGGAAGTTGAGACAGCACTCGTGGAGGCCCACGAGGCCGATGGTGTTGAAGTGGTTGCCGAAGCCGCCCAGGTAGCGGCGCGTGTAGGGGAAGAGCCCGCCCTCGAGGAGCCGCGTGATGACCTTGCGCTTGATCTCGAGGGAGCGCGCCGCGAGGTCCATGAGGCGGTCGAGCCGCGAGAAGAGCTCGGCGCGCGAGCTTGTCCCGCGCTCGCGGCGCGAGCCGTGGTCGCGATCGTTCCTCGCGAGGTAGCCGATGCGCGGCAGGTTGATCGTCACCACGCCGACGGAGCCGGTGAGCTCGTCGGAGCCGAAGAGGCCGCCGCCGCGCTTGCGCAGCTCGCGCTTGTCCAGCTGGAGCCGGCAGCACATCGAGCGGACGTCGCCGGGATCGAGGTCGGAGCTGATGAAGTTCTGGAAGTAGGGCGTGCCGTACTTGGCCGTCATCTCGAAGAGGAGGCGCGCGTTGGGCGTGTCCCAGTCGAAGTCCTTGGTGACGTTGTAGGTCGGGATGGGATACTGGAAGCCGCGCCCCATGGCGTCTCCCTCGAGCATGAGCTCGATGAAGACCTTGTTGACCGTATCCATCTCGGCCTGGCAGTCGCCGTAGGCGAACCCCGCGCCTTTGCCCCCTACGACGGCCTCCTTGTCTCGCAGGTCCGCGGGGCAGGTCCAGTCGAGAGTGACGTTGGTGAAGGGCGCCTGGCTGCCCCAGCGGCTCGGCGTGTTGACGCCGAAGAGGAAGCTCTGCATGCACTGCCGCACTTCGCCTTCGCCCATCGAGTCCTTCTTGACGAAGGGGGCTATGTAGGTGTCGAAGGAGGAGAGAGCCTGCGCGCCGGCCCACTCGTTCTGGAGCACGCCGAGGAAATTGACCATCTGCTGCACGAGCGTGGAGAGGTGGGAGGCGGGCTTGGAGCTTATCTTGTCGGGGATGCCGCCGAGGCCCTCGGCGATGAGCTGGCGCAGGGACCAGCCCGCGCAGTAGCCGGAGAACATGGAGAGGTCGTGTATATGGAAATCGGCGTCGCGGTGGGCGGCGGCGATCTCCTCGGGATAGATGTTCTTGAGCCAGTAGTTGGCCGTGATGGTGCCCGAGTTGTGGAGGATGAGGCCGCCGAGGGAATAGTTTACGTTGGCGTTCTCCTTGACCCGCCAATCCGCCTGCGAGAGGTAGCCGTCCATCGTCGTGCTGATGTCCAGCATGAGCCGGGCGGCGTCTCGCATCGCCTCGTGCTTGGCGCGGTAGAGGATATAGGCCTTGGCGGCCTTGGCCTCCCCCGCCTCGACGAGGGCCGTCTCGACCAGGTCCTGTATCTCCTCGATGGCCGGAATAGAGTTCGGATGCCGGGAGGACATGAGCTCGCGAAGCCTCCGCTCGACGAGGTCGACCACTTTTTTGAGCGATTCCGCCTCGGCGACCGAGCCGACGGCCTCGAAGGCCTTGGCGGCGGCCGACTCGATCTTGGCCCTCTCGTAGCTGTGGACCTCGCCCGACCGCTTGACGACATAGCGGGTGGGCCTCTCGTCGCGGGCGCCGGGGCCGAGGATGGTCTTCCACTCGGGGAAGGTCTGCTGTCCGGGCATCAAAGGCCTCCCTCGATCACGCCTTCTTCCACATGCTCTATCTCGCGGAGGAACTCGTCCATCGTCTCGAATTTCCTGTACACCGAGGCGAAGCGCACGTAGGCTACCTTGTCCAGGCCGTACAGGCGCCTCAGGACCATCTCGCCGAGCTCCGGGCTGGGGATCTCGTTGGCGGTCTTGCCCTTCTGGGCGGCTTCGTCCTCGATCTCGTTGACGAGGTTCTCGATGCTGAGCTGGGAGACCGGCCGCTTCTCGAGGGCGCGGATGACCCCGCGCTCGAGCTTCGCCCGCTCGAAGGGCTCGCGCCTACCGTCTCGCTTCTCGACCATGAGGGGTTTTTCCTCTATGCGCTCGTAACTCGTGAAGCGAAGACCGCAGGAAGTGCATTCCCTTCGCCGTCGGATGCTCTCGCCGTTGGCGAGCGTTCTGCTATCGATGACCTTGTCGTCTAGGCTTCCACAGTGGGGGCAACGCATCTCTCACCTTACTTATTGGAATAAAATTTGCATGTAACGCTCCGCGAGGCCTTTAGCCGACGCTCCGTAGGGCTGCGCAACTATCATCCATCACCCTACCACAGCTAGCGGAGCACTAAAAACCAACTACAGGATATAGTAGCGCACCCTCTAGCTGTCAAGGACAGAATTGTATTTTTATGTGCAAAAAAACTTGAAGCGGGCATGGTTCCGAAGTAGCATCTCGGTATGGCATTCTCCGACAAAATGAGGGACTTAGTAACCAAAGGGATGGCCGCTTCCAAGGACATCGTCGCAAAGGCAGCTTCTCAGGCGCAGGTTTGGGGGGAGATGGGAGTCCTCAAGGTCGAGGTAATCCAGCTCCGCACGCAGGCCGAGAAGCTGACGGCCCAGCTCGGGACCGAGGCCTACGCGGCCTTCGCCGAGAGGAAGGAAGCGAGCCTCTCGGCCCAGGCTCCCGCCGTGCGGGATCTCGTCGGCCGCATCGCCGACCTCGGACGCCTTATCGAGGAAAAGGAAGCAGCCTTCCGCAAGCTCGGCGGCAAGGAATCGGACCTCGACCGCGGGGCGGACATCTAGCGCATCGCGAGAGCCTTTGAATCCCTACTGGGCTGCGCTTCGCGAGAGCCTTTGAATCCCTACTGGGCTTCGCCCAGGTAGGCCTTGCGCACGCCGTCGTCGGCCAGGAGCTCCCTGCCGGGCCCCTGCAGCGTTATGCGCCCGGTCTCGAGCACATAGCCGTAGTCGGCTATCTCGAGGGCGGCCTTCGCGTTCTGCTCCACCAGCAGCACCGTGGTGCCCGCCTTGTTGATCTCCCGCACGATGCTGAAGATCATCTTCACCACGAGGGGCGCGAGGCCGAGGGAGGGCTCGTCCATCATGAGGAGCCGGGGCTTGGTCATGATCGCCCTGCCCACCGCGAGCATCTGCTGCTCGCCGCCCGAGAGCGTGCCCGCCTTCTGGCGCTGCCTTTCCTCGAGGCGGGGAAAGAGGCCGAAGACCCGCTTTCGGTCCTCGGCGATGCCGGCCCTGTCCGAGCGCGAGTAGGCGCCGAGGCTGAGGTTCTCGTCGACCGTGAGGTTGGGGAACACGCGCCTGCCCTCGGGCACGAGGACCAGCCCCCTCGAGACTATGTCCTTCGTCATCATCCCGGTGAGACGCTCGCCGTTCCAGGTCACGCCGCCTCCCGAGGCCTTCGCGAGGCCGACTATGGACCGGAGGGTAGTGCTCTTGCCCGCCCCGTTCGCGCCGATGAGGGTGACTATCGTGCCGTCGGGCACCTCGAGGTCGATGCCCTGCAAGGCGTGTATCCCGCCGTAGTGGACGGAGAGCTTCTCTATCTTGAGCATGTCACTCCACCCCCAGGTAGGCTTCGATCACTTTCGGGTCTCGCTGTATCGCCTCGGGTCCCCCCTGCGCGATGGTTAGGCCGTAGTCCAGGACGTACATCCTCTCGCAGATGCCCATCACCACCTGCATGTGATGCTCGATGAGGAGGATGGAGAGGTCGAATTCGTCGCGGAGCCTGCGGATGAAGGCCATGAGCTCGAGGGACTCCTGCGGGTTCATTCCCGCGGCCGGCTCGTCGAGGAGGAGGAGGCTGGGCTTGGTGGCAAGGGCGCGCACGATCTCGAGGCGCCGCTGCTTGCCGTAGGGCAGGCTCGTCGCGCTGCCGTCGGCCTCGTCCTGGAGCCCGACCTCGGCCAGCAGGGACATCGCGAACTCCCTGGCCGCGCACTCCCTCTTCCGGTAGGCCGGCAGGTGAAGGGTCGCGGCGAAGAGGCCCGTCCCGATGCCGATGTTGCAGCCCACGAGGACGTTCTCGAGGACGGTCAGGTCCTTGAAGAGCCGTATGTTCTGGAAGGTGCGCGCGACGCCTAGCTCGGTAATCCGGTGGGGCTTGAACCCGGTGATGTCCCTGCCCATGAAGAGGACGCGTCCCTCGCTCGGCCTGTACAGGCCGGTCACGCAGTTGAAGGCGGTCGTCTTGCCGGCGCCGTTGGGACCTATGAGGCCAATGATCTCGTTCTTGCCGATCTCCAGGCGGAGGCCGGAGACTGCCACGAGGCCGCCGAAGCGCATCGTGAGTCCCTCCGTGCTGAGGATGGTCTCGCCCTTATTCACGATCGCCGCCCTTTCGCTTGGGGAAGAGGCCCGAGGCGCGCGCCGCGTCGAGCCATGCTCGCCCCCTGAACATGCCCCAAGAGAGCTCGCGGTTCCCCATGAGCCCCCGCTGGCGGAAAATGACCACCGCCATGAGGAAGGCCGAGAACACGACCATGCGCAGTCCCGGCAGTCCTGCGGTCTTGAAGGCGAGGAAGTCCATCGGCTCGTCGAGGAAGCGCAGGACTTCCATCAGGATGGTCACTCCGACCGCGCCGATGACGGAGCCCGAGATGGAGCCGACGCCGCCCAGGACGACGATGAGCAGGATGTTGAAGGTTAGCATGAAGGTGAACATCTTCGGGTCGATCGTCGTGATCATGTGGCCGAGGAGGGCGCCGCCCACGCCGGCCATGAAGCTCGAGGTCGTGAAGCTCACGACCTTCACCCTGAAGACGTTCACGCCCATGGCCTCGGCGGCGATCTCGTCGTCGCGCACCGCTTTCATCGCTCGCCCGAAGCTGGAGCGCATGAGGAGTACCATGAAGGCGACGGCGACGGCGGCGCAGGCCCATACGGCCCAGGTGCTCGAGTACTTGGGCAGGCCCTTGAGGCCCTGGGCCCCGTTCGTGAGCGGCTGGAAGTTCGTGATGAGGACCCTGATGATCTCCGCGAAGCCGAGGGTCGCGATGGCGAGATAGTCGTCGCGCAGGCGGAGCACCGGCGCCCCGATAAGGAACCCGAACAGGGCGGTGACGAGGCCGGCGATGAGTAAGGCCGGGACGAAGGGCATCGAGAGGTCGTGGAGCCAGGGGACGATGGGCGTGAGGAAGAAATTCATGTCCTTCTGCGCCGCCGTCATCGTGAGCAGGGCGCTCACGTAGGCCCCCACCGCCATGAAGCCCGCGTGGCCCAGCGAGAACAGGCCCGTGAAGCCGTTGAGGAGGTTGAGCGAGAGGGCGAGGACTATGTAGATCGCGCAGAGGTTGAAGATCCTCCGCGTGTAGGAGTCGAAGAAGAGGTCGACGACGACGAGGAGCACTGCGAAGGCGGCGATGGCCGCGATCGAAAGCAGGTGGCTGCGCTTCAGCTTCATGGCGGTCACACCTTCTCCGCCTGGTTCTTGCCCAGGAGGCCCGTCGGCTTGACGAGGAGGACGATGATCAGGAGGACGAAGGCGAAGGCGTCCCGGTAGCCCGAGAGCTCGGGGAGGAAGGCCACGGTCATCAGCTCGATGAAGCCCAGCAGGAAGCCGCCGAGCACCGCGCCCGTGATGTTGCCGATGCCGCCGATGACCGCGGCGATGAAGCACTTGAGCCCCGGCATCACTCCCATGAGGGGATTGAGCTGCGGGTACTTGTAGGACCACATGATGCCGCCCAGGGCCGCGAGGAAGGATCCGGTGCCGAAGGTGAAGGAGACGATCTTGTTGACGTCTATGGCCATGAGCCGCGCCGCGTCGAGGTCGGTCGAGACCGCTCGCATTGCCATGCCCGTCTTGGTGCGGTGGACGATCCACAGCAGGACGGCGAGGACGACGAAGGCGATGACGGGGATGACGAGGCTGACCGACATGACGGTGATCGGCCCGATGTTGACGATGACGTTGAGCCAATCGGGCGTCTGCACTCCCTTGGGCCTGCCGCCGAAGATGACGGTCGCGAGGCTCTCGATGAGGAAGGAGGCGCCTATCGCGCTCACCATGACGGAGATCCTCGGCGAGTCGCGCAGCGGCCTGTAGGCGACGCGCTCCAAGCCCACGCCGAAGAAGGTGGTGACGCCGACCGCCAGGAGGAGGGAGCCCCACCAGGGCAGGAGGAGGACTGCCGCCCCGTAAAAGGCGAGGTAGGAGCCGAGCATGAAGACGTCGCCGTGGGCGAAGTTGATGAGCCGCAGGATGCCATACACCATCGTATAGCCGATCGCGATGAGCGCGTAGAGGCTGCCGAGGGAGAGGGCGTTGGCCAGGTGCTGGAAGAAAAGGGTCAAGGTCATGGGGCCTCGGTTATAGGACGGATACGATGCGTAGAACCAACGCGAAGGGCGCGAAGCGAAGACGCGGAGGGTGCGAAGGGGGGAATCGGGCCGAGGGAATCATCTTCCTCATACCCATGCCTCCTATCCCCTTCGCGCTCGTTTCATTCCTTCGCGTCCTTCGCGTTTATCTCCCGGCTTTCCCGAATCAGGGCTGGACGGTGGTGAGGTAGGTGAACTTGCCGTCCTTGACCGTCTTGATGACCGCGCTCTTCGTGGCGTTGCGGTCCGCGTCGAAGGTGATCATGCCCGCGGCGCCGGGGAAGTCCTTGGTCTCGTTGATCGCGTCGCGGATCTTCACCGTGTCGAGGGTGGCGGCCTTCTCGATGGCCGCTCGGGCCACCAGATAGCCGTCGAAGCCGAGGGCGGTGACCGCCGCGGGCTCCTTGTTGTACTGCTTGCGGTAGGCGTCGAGGAAGGTCTTGCTCGTCTCGGTGATGGGGACCTCGGTCGCGAAGAAGGTGGAGAAGACCACGCCTTCGACGGACTTCTTGCCCACGTCGATGAACTCGGGAGTCTCCCAGGTGTCGCCGCCGAGGAATGGCGTCTTGATGCCGAGCTCCTTGGCCTGCTTGACGATGAGGGCGCTCTCGGTGAAGTTGCCGGGCGCGAAGATGACGTCGGGCTTGAACTTCTTCACCTCGGTGAGCTGGGCGGAGAAGTCCTGGTCCCCTGTGTTGTAGTTGAGCTCGGCGAGGATGGACTTGTCGTCCCCGGTGAGCTTCTTGAAGGAGTCGACGAAGAACTTGGCGAGGCCTACGGAGTAGTCGTTGGACACCTCGCGGATGATGACGGCCTTCTTGGCCTTCACTTCCTTGAACGCGTAGTTCGCCATCACCGTGCCCTGGAAGGGATCGATGAAGCAGACGCGGAAGTAGAACTCGTTGTCCTTGGTGACGAGCGGGTTCGTGCAGGAGAGGCCGATCGCGGGAATCTTCTTGTCCTTGACGATCGGGCCCGCGGCCATGGAGAGGGAGGAGCCCCAGGAGCCGAGGACTACCTGGACCTTATCCTTGTCGACGAGGCGCTGGGCGGCGTTGGCGGCCTCGACCTTGTCGGACTTGTTGTCGGCGATGACGAGCTCTATCTTCATTTCCTTGTCGCCGACCTTGACCGTCGGATAAAGCTGGTTGGCGAGCTTGATTCCCTCGACCTCGAGGGCGCCGCCGCCGGCGTTGGCGCCGGTCATCGGCTCGAAGACGCCGAACTTGACGGCCGCGGGCTTGGCGGGGCCGCAGCCCACCAGGGCGAGGGCGAGAATGGCTATGGAAGCCAGGGCGATACCGAATCTTTTCACAGGTCCTCCTTGATTAGCGGACTTATACTATTCATGACCGGCGATGCTGTCAAAGGGAAATGTAATAATTGGGAATCATTTTCACGATATTCGTATTATATCAGATGTATATTTACGAATTGCGCATCATCTATAGGATGCTACGATTCTGCGGACAGCTTGCGCAGCCTGCACACATACATGGGTCCAGCCCCGGAAGCCCGGTCGGGAAGGATGGAAACGCCGTACTCCGTGGTCTCGGCGTCGGGATGGGCGGGCCTTTCGAAGACGAGGCGGGTGCCGAATTTCACGGCCGCCCTCGCTACTACGCGGTCGTTTTCCTCGGGGGACAGGGCGCAGGTCGAATATACGAGGCAGCCGCCCGCTTTCAGCATAATCAAGGCCGAGGACAGCAGGGACCACTGCCTGAGGGCGAGGCCGCGGATCCGGGAGGGGCTCCACTCCGAGGGCGCCCGCCCGTCGCCGCGAGCCTTCGCCCGGGAGAGCACGTGGCGCTCGCTCGAGCAGGGAGCGTCGAGCAGTATCGCGTCGAAGGCGCCCTCGTAGGAGCGGCACATGGCCGCCGCGTCGCGGCCCGCGACCGTCACGCGTCCGAGCTGCTCGGGACCGAGGTGGCGGTCCAGGGCGTCGCGGAGGCGCCGCCTGCGGTCGGAGGACAGCTCGTTGGCGACCAGGCTGGACCCCGGCCCGAGCCGGGACGCGAGGACCAGGCTCTTGCCCCCCGGGGCCGCGCACGCGTCGAGTATCCTGGCCTCGCTAGGCAGCTCGAGGCATTCCGCGGCGAAGATCGAGGCGGAGTCCATGAAATAGGGCTCGAGGCCAGGGCCGGCGCGAAAGGGAATGGAATCCGGTTCGGCGAGCAGGCTCGCCTCCAGGGCCGGCCAGCGCTCGCCGAAGAGGGCCCGATAATGGGCGTCGAAGGCTTCGCTCCCGCGCCCCGGGTCGGATTTCGGCTTCCTGCTCACGCGAGGGAGTCTAGCGCAAGGGGGACCTGAGCCTCAATTGACCTTCTGCCCGGCTCTTGGGATACTCCCTGCCGATGAAGAAGGCAGTCGTTTTCGATTTGGACGGGACCCTCGCCGACACTATCACCGACCTGGCCGGGGCGGTGAACCGCACCCTGTCTCGCAGGGGCCTGCCGGAACACGGCTTCGACGACTACAAGCTCATGGTCGGCGAGGGCTTCCGGAATCTCATCGCCCGCGCCCTCCCGGAGGAGCTCAGGCAGGACGACTACATCGAGTCGGCGAGGGCCGAGGCCGCCGCCGACTACGCGGGGCGCTGCCTCGAGCGGACCCGCCCCTACGCGGGCGTGCGCGAGCTCCTCTCGGCCCTCGCGGCTAAATCGGTCCCCCTCGCCGTCCTCTCCAACAAACCCGACTACCTGACGAAGAAGTGCGTGTCCGGGCTCTTCCCCTCGGTCTCCTTCGCCCTCGTGCGCGGCGAGACCCCGGATTTCCCTCGCAAGCCGGACCCCGCCTCCGTCCTGGACGCCTGCGCGCGTCTCGGCGCGGCGCCCGCGGAAGTCCTCTATCTCGGTGACTCGGGCGTAGACATGCGGACGGCGAAGGCGGCGGGCATGACCGCCCTGGGCGCGCTCTGGGGCTTTCGCGGCGAGGCCGAGCTCCGCGAGGCGGGAGCCGACGCCCTACTCAGCTCGCCCCTGGACCTGCTAGACTATCTATAGAAGGAGACACCATGAACCGCGACGCGATACAGGCCAGGGCTCGGGACTACGTCGGCAAAGAGGGCGATAAGGATTTCCGGGCCGAGGTCGAGGCCCTCCTGAAGGCGGAGGACTGGAAAGAGCTCGAGGACCGCTTCTACCGCGATCTCGAGTTCGGCACCGGCGGTCTGCGCGGCGTGATCGGCGGCGGCTACAACCGCATGAACACCCTGGTAGTCGGCAGGGCTACCCAGGGGCTCTGCGACTATGTCGCGAAGGCCCTGCCCGGGAAGGGCCACTCGGCCTGCATAGCCTACGACTCGCGGCGCTACTCGGCCGAATTCTCCGAGATCGCCGCCCGCGTCTTCGCGGCCAACGGCATCAAAGCCTATCTATTCAGCTCGCTGCGGCCCACGCCCGAGCTTTCCTTCGCAATCCGGCAGCTCGGGGCGGACACCGGCATCGTCGTGACTGCCAGCCACAACCCGCCCAAGTACAACGGCTACAAGGCTTACTGGAACGACGGCTCCCAGGTGACGCCCCCCCACGACGAGGGCATCATCGCGATGGTGGAGGCCGTCAAGGAAGTGAAGACGATCTCCAGGGCCGAGGCGATGGCGAAGGGCCTCCTCGTCGTAATCGACAAGGGAATCGACGAGCCCTACGTCGCCATGGTCAAGTCCAAGCTCCTTCGCCCCGCGCTCATAAAGAGGATGGCCGGCGAGGCCAAGATCGTCTATACGCCCCTTCACGGCACCGGAGCCTTCCACTTCGAGCGCATCATGAAGGACCTCGGCCTGTCGGTGGCCACCGTGCCCGAGCAGCGCGAGCCCGACGGCGCCTTCCCGACCGTAGCCTTCCCCAACCCGGAGGAATCGGCGGCCCTCAAGCTGGCCCTCGAGCTGGGAGCGAGGGTGAAGGCCGACGTCGTGATGGCCAACGACCCCGACGCGGACAGGCTCGGCGTCGCGGTGCCCGACCCCGAGGGCAGGTTCGTCCTCATCACCGGCAACCAGCTCGGCTCGCTGCACCTCGACTACATCCTCCTGACGCGCAAGGAGCTCGGCCTGATGCCCAAGAAGCCCGCCGTGGTGAAGACCATAGTGACGACCGACCTCCAGGCTCGCATCGCCGAGAAGTACGGCGCGACCTCCTTCGAGTGTCTCACGGGCTTCAAGTGGATCGCCGACCTCATGCGCCGCTTCGAGACCGACGGCAAGGGCTACGAGTACGTCTACGGCACCGAGGAGAGCTACGGCCACCTCATCGAGAACGAGGTCCGCGACAAGGACGGCATCTCCGCCGCCGCGCTCACCGCCGAGATGACCCTCTACTGGCGCTCCGAGGGCAGGACCCTCCTCCAGCGCCTCGAGGAGCTGTACGTCGAGTACGGCTACTACGAGGAGAAGAGCATCAACAAGTACTTCGAGGGGCCGACGGGGATGGACGTGATGAAGGGCATCATGGAGGGCTATCGCTCGAGCCAGCCCGCGGCGATGGGCGGCATCGCGGTCGCCCGCGTCCGCGACGTCAAGACGGGCCTCGAGTGGCCGTCAGGAAAACCCGGAGCGGCGGCCAAGGTAGAGCTGCCGACCAGCGACGTGATCCAGTGGTTCCTCGTCGACGGCACGAAGGTGACCGTGCGCCCCTCGGGCACGGAGCCCAAGATCAAGTTCTACGTGCTCCTGCGCAGCGACGAATGCGTGGCCGGCGGCGCGGCGCGGCTGCCGGCGGCGCGCGCCTCCGCGGCGGCCAAGGCCGCCGCGATATCTGAGGACATCAAGAAAGCGTTGGGCTCGTGAATTTCCTGGCGCTCGACTTCGAGACGACGGGACTCGACAGCGCGATAGGGCGGGTGGTCGAGATAGGCGCCATCCGCTTCAGCCTCGGGAGCGAGGGCTTCATCGAGGAGGCCGCCCTGGCCTGCCTCGTCGATCCGGGGATGCCTATCCCCCGGCAGGCCAGCGCGATCCACGGCATATCCGACGGGGACGTCGCCGGCGCGCCGGCCTTCGGCGAGGCTGCCCGCACCCTCCTCGCCCTCGCGGCGGGCGCGACCATAGTGGCGCACAACGCGCGCTTCGACCTCTCGTTCCTGGACGCCGAGCTCGGGCGCCTGGGCCTGACGCGCCCCGAGTCGAAGGTCGAGGACACGGTGCTCCTCTCGAGGCGGGCCTTTCCCGGCCGCGCCAGCTACCGGCTCGGCGCGATCGCGGGCGCCCTCGGCATCGATACGGGCTCGGCCCACCGCGCCCTGGACGACGCGCGGACCTGCATGCTGCTTTACGCCGCGTGCGCGAGGCAGCTAGCCTAGGGCAGTTTCGCGACGAGGGGCGCCCCCTCGCCGAGGGCGGCATGGACCGCCTTCATCCAAGCGGCGACTGCGATCCCCTGGGGCATTTACCCTCGCAAGCCCCGCAGCCCGCGCAGGCGGCGAGCCCTGCGGCATGCATCTCAGGCTCGACTTCGAGGGGGGCTTTCCCGCAGGATACAGGGCTCTCGAGACGCGGAAGGCCGGCTTCGCCGCCGCGGCGCTCTCATCCTTCTCGGTGCTGCCCCGCGCCGGAGCCCAAGACTCCCTCCTCCTCGGCTTCGGGAACCTGGGCATGGAGGAGATACGGGACGGCTTCGAGCGCATCGGGAAATATATCGAAGGTCTCTCGGGCTAAAGGGACCGCGGGGTTCGGGCGCGCTCCGAGGATCAGGTCCTCTTGGCAAAGGCCGCGACTGCGATGCAAGCCGAGGGGCCGACCCTCCCTAGGGATCGGCCCCTCGTGCATCGCCACGAGCGATTATCCTATTTGGTAAAACCCATAGGGCCCAGCAGCGGATGGGAATAGGACAGCGATGTGCCCGCGCTGTTCATGGTCGCGTCGACGGATGTCCCGCCTGTCTCAGCCAAGGTAAAGACGTTCCCGCCCTTATCCGTCACGGTACCGCTGGCCGATCCCGAACCCAAGCCCGGGATGGTCAAATTCTGAGTGAAGGCCATGCCGCTGGTCACGACGATGGACCCGCTTATTCCCGTTCCCTGGATCGGCTGCCCGGAAACGGTCGACAGGGTCCAGGTCCCGACGATAGTCGGATCGGAGGAGGAGGTCGTGCAAGAACCCAGCACGAGAGTGGAGAGGAGAGCGATCGACAGGAACACGAGCAACTTCTTCATTGTGCTTCTCCGTTCGAGAAAGGGATTTAATAGAGAAACACGGCGTCCGGGAGAAATCAAGACGATGCTCCTCCCGAACCGCTCCCCGGTCGTCGGCATAATCGCTCGTCGCCCACTTGAACCCTCGCGGGCGGCCATGCTAATTTGCATTCCTACCGATTGGAGGAGCGATCCCCATGAGTAATCCGGCCTAGGGCGAGCCGCCCGCTGACGCCGGACGAAAGGGGAGGATCGCCGAAGGGCCGGCGCCTGGCTTCAAGCGCTCGCCTTGGACGTAGCGGCTAATACCCTACGGCTGTCGCGGTTTCCCGCAAGGAACCCGCGGAGCGCCATCGCAATTCGCCGCATCCGAACCGGCCCCAGGGTCGGCGGCCTTATCGGCCGGCAAATCGGTCCCCCGGCGAATTCCCTGGGATCTCCATCGGATTGGAGGTCCCCGAATGCCCAACCTTCAATCCGTGGAACGCAGCGCCCTTCGCCTGTTGGCCGAGCTCTGCGCCACCTATACCCCCGCCGGCCGCGAAGCCGCCGCCCTCCCCTCCCTCGAGGGCGAGCTCAAGCGCCTGGGCGCCTCGATACAGGCCTATCCCCTGAGGGAAGGCCGAGCCAACCTGCTCGCTACCTGGGGCGAGCCCCGCGTCCTCTTCAGCAGCCACCTCGACGTCGTGCCGCCCGACCTCCCCGTCCGCAGGACCGAGCGCGCCGTAGAGGGTCGGGGAGCATGCGATGCCAAGGGCCAGATTGTCGCCCAGCTCGCCGCGATAGAGCTCCTCCTCGACGCCGGCCATCGCGACCTCGCCTGGCTCGGCGTAGCGGGCGAGGAGAGCGACTCCATCGGCGCGTCGGCCAGCCTAGCGCTCGCTCCCTCCTTCGCGGATTGCGCGGCTATCATCGTGGGCGAGCCCACAGCCTGCGCCCTCGCGACTGGCCAGAAGGGCTTCGTCCGGGCCCGGCTGCGCTGCGAGGGCAAGGCCGCGCACGGCGGGACGCCCGAGCTCGGCGAGAACGCGCTACTCTCGCTCATGGACTGGATCGCGGCGATCCGAGCGGCCGAGGGGGCCTCCGATCCGACCCTGGGCCGCGAGACCTGGAACCTGGGCCTGCTGGCCGGGGGCCGCGCCGCGAACGTCGTACCCGACCTCGCGGAGGCCGAGCTCACGCTCCGCACGGTGCCGGGAGGCAGGCTGCGCGCGGCCATGGAGGCGGCGAGGCCTCCCAAGGGAAGCATCGAGGTCCTCGTCGACGATCCCTGGGACTTCTTCGATACTCCCCCCGGCTTCGACTCCGCCCCCGTGCCCTTCGGCTCGGACCTGCCCGCGATGCGCGCCCTCGCCCCCAAGGCGGCCGCCGTCCTCGCGGGCCCGGGCAGGGCCTCCCTGGCTCACACGGGCGTCGAGGAGCTGACTCGCGACGAGCTGGGCGCGGGCATCGCGCTCTTCAGGGAGCTCGGCCTGTACTATTCGAGGCGCGCTTGATGATATCCTTCAGCACTTCATCAGCAAGGAGCAACATATGAATCGCATCCCCGTGACCGTGCTCGGAGCCACCGGCGTAGTCGGCCAGCGCTTCGTGCGCCACCTCGCGGCCCACCCCGCCTTCGAGCTGCGCTACGTGGCGGCGAGCGAGCGCAGCGTCGGGAAGAGCTACGCGGAGGCCTGCGACTGGCGCCTCCCCGGCGAGCCCTACGCCGGCTTCGGCAACTTATTGGTGGTGGCCTGCGACCCCTCGGCCTCGCCCGCCCCCCTCGTGTTCTCGGCCCTCGACGCCGGCCCGGCCCGGGAGATCGAGCCGCTCTACGCGGCGGCCGGGTCGCTGGTCTTCAGCAACGCCTCGGCCTTCAGGATGGAAGAGGACGTCCCCCTCCTCGTGCCGGAGCTCAACGCGGCCCACCTCGGCCTCCTCGCCGTGCAGCGCAAGCGGCGCGGCTGGAAGGGCGGGATCGTCACTAACCCGAATTGCACGACGGTGCCCATCGCGGGGACCCTCGGCCCCCTGCACAGGGCCTTCGGCGCGGAGGCGGCCATGGTCGTCAGCATGCAGGCGCTGAGCGGCGCGGGCTACCCAGGCGTCTCCTCCCTCGACGCCGTCGCCAACGTCATCCCCCTAATTAAAGGCGAGGAGGAGAAGGTCGAGACCGAGTCCTGCAAGATCCTCGGCATCTTCGACGGCGAGAGGATAGTCCGCGCCCCCATCGCGATCTCGGCGCAGTGCAACCGCGTCCAGGTAATAGACGGCCACATGATCGCCCTCAACTACAGGCTCAAGGGCTCTCCAGATCCCGAGGCCGTGATCCGCGCCTTGGAGGAGTTCGTGCCCGACACCGAGGGCCTCGAGCTGCGCACCGCGCCCCGGCGCTTCCTCCAGGTAAGGATGGAGGCAGACCGGCCCCAGCCCCGGCGGGACGCGGAAGAGGACGGCGGCATGCGCATCATGGTCGGCCGCATCAGGGCCTGTCCCCTCTTCGGAGTCAAGATGATCGCCCTCGGCCACAACACCGAGCGGGGCGCGGCCGGCGCCTCGGTGCTCAACGCCGAGCTCGCCCTGGCGAAGGGCTACCTGTGAGCGGACCCGTAGTGATGAAGTTCGGCGGCACCTCCGTCGCGGACGCCGGCCGCCTCCGGGCCGTCGCCTCCCTCGCTAAGGCCCGCGCGGGATCGGGGGTCCTCCTCGTCCTATCGGCCTTCTCCAAGGTGACGGACGGCCTCTTCGCGGCCGGCCGCGCAGCGGTGGGCGGGGACGAGGCGGAGGCGCTCTCCCTCCTCCAAAAGATGATCGAGCGCCACCGAGCGGTGGCTTCGGAGCTTTTGGGCGTCGGGAGGGCGGAGCTGCCCGAGGCCGTCGAGTCGGCTATCGCGGCGGCCGAGGCCGACCTCGGCGCGGTGCTCAAGGGGGCCGCCCTCCTGCGCGCCCTACCCGAGCGCAGCCTGGATATACTGGCCGGCCGCGGCGAGCTTCTCTCCACGGCCATACTCGCGGCCTTCATGGGCGCGCCCTGGATAGACGCCCGGGAGGTGATGCGCACCGACTCCCGCTTCGGCTCGGCCAAGCCCCTGACGGGGGAGATTCGCGAGCTCGCGTCGAAGAGGATGCTCCCCCTCGTCGGCCCGGGCATGATCGCCGTGACGCAGGGCTATATAGGCGCGGACACCTCGGGCGCGCCGACCACCCTCGGCCGCGGGGGCTCGGATTACAGCGCGAGCCTCTTCGGGGCCGCGTTAGGCGCCTCCGAAATCCAGATATGGACGGACGTCGAGGGCATCCTGACCTGCGACCCGCGCGTGGTGCCCACCGCCCGCCCGGTCGAGCTCCTCGGCTACGACGAGGCGGCCGAGCTCGCGGCCTTCGGCGCCAAGGTCCTCCACCCGGCTACCATCCTCCCCGCGATCGAGCTCGGCATACCCGTGACGGTGCGCAACAGCATGGTCCCCGACGGCCGCTTCACGACGATCTCCCGCGAATCGGCGTCGGGGCAGCCCGTGACCGCCCTCGCCTCGCGCGGCCCCGTGACGGTGATCACGGTGCGCACGCCCCGGATGCTCGGCGGGGCCGGCTTCCTCGCGAACATCTTCGAGGCCTTCGGGAGGCGCGGAGTGAGCGTCGACCTTGTGTCGACTTCGGAGGTGAGCGTTTCGGCTACCGTCGACGGCAACGACGGCGTCGACGAGCTCGCGGCCGACCTCGCCGAGCTCGGGGATGTAAGGATCATGCGCGACAGGGCCGTCGTCGCCCTCGTCGGGGAGCGCCTGCTCAAGACCCCGGGCGTCCCGGCGAAGGCCCTCGGGGCATTGAGCGACATCAACGTCGAGATGATCAGCCTCGGCGCCAACGAGATCAACCTGAGCCTCGTGGTGGAGCGCGGCCAGGCGGCCGAGGCGCAGCGGCGGCTCCATGCCGCCTTCTTCGAATAGGGAAAGGGGAGGACCATGCGGATAGGTATTTTCGGAAGGGGAAAGCTCGGAAGCGCCGTCGCGGCCCTCGCCGCGCGAGAGGGAGACCTCGAGCTCGCGTGGTTCGTCGACGTCGGGGAGGAGCCTTCGGGTCCCGTGGACGCGGCCCTCGACGCGAGCGCCTCCGGTGCGGTGAGCTCCCACGTCGACTGGGCAGTGAAAACCAAGACTCCCTTCGTCGTCGCGACGACGGGCTGGGACGCCTCGATCCTCGACGGCCCGAAGCTGGCGGCGGCAGGGGCCGGCATTTTGGTGTCGCCCAACTTCTCCCTCTCGGTGGCCTTCGTCCGCAGGGCGGCCGTGGCCCTGGGAAGGTTCGCCGCCCTCGACGAGGGAAGCTCGCTGGCCATAGTCGAGCGGCACCACGCGATGAAGGCCGACGCCCCGAGCGGGACGGCGAAGCACCTCGCCGAGGCGCTCGTACTCGGCTGTCCCCGCTACGACGGCTGGAACTCGGGCCGCGCGGAGGAGGGCAAGATCAACATCGCGAGCCTCCGGGCCGGACTCGAGATCGGCTACCACGAGATCCGCTACGAGACGGGCGTCGATAATATCGTCCTCTCCCACGAGGCCGACTCCCGAGACCTCTTCGCGAAGGGAGCCCTCGTCGCCCTGCGCTGGATGAAGGGCCGCAGGGGTCTCTTCAGCTTCGACGACGTGGCCGCCGACGTGATCGATCCGCTCTTCGCGCGATAAGGAGGAAGACATGGATTTATCGAGACTCAAGGGCCTCGGCGTCGCCCTGGCAACTCCCTTCAAGGCCGCGGCCTCTCCCTCCGACTATGGGGCCGGCGCCCCGGACCTGGGCGCCTTCCGCGCCCTGGTCAAGCGCATGGTCGGGGCCGGAGTGGACTTCCTCGTCGTCCTCGGCTCCACCGGCGAGGCGGCGACCGTGACCGAGGCGGAGCGCGACGCGCTCGTCGCCGCGGCGATCGAGGAGGCCCATGGCGTCCCCGTGATCGTCGGCGCCGGCCACAACTCGACCGCCCAGGCGGTGGCCCTCGCGGCGCGGGCGGCGAAGGGCGGGGCGGACGGCATCCTCGTCGTGACGCCTTACTACAACAAACCCCAGGGCGTCGGCATCGAGGCCCATTTCCGCGCCATCGCCGCGGCCGTCCCCGGCCTGCCGATCCTCGTCTACAACGTGCCGGGACGAACCGGTTCGAACCTGCTGCCCAAGGATCTCGCTCGTCTCTGGGCCATACCCGAGGTGGTCGGCGTCAAGGAATCCTCCGGCAACCTCGCGCAGATAGGCGAGATCCTCCGCTCGATGCCCGCGGGCAAGCTCCTCTTCTCGGGGGACGACGCCCTCGCGCTGCCCGCTATCTCCCTCGGCGGCCACGGGCTCATCTCGGTGCTCGGGAACATCCTCCCGGCCGAGGCCAAGGCCCTCGTCGACGCGGCCCTGGCCGGCGGGCGGAGCGAGGCGGCGAGGCTCCACGCCCGCCTCCTTCCGATGATGGACGCCCTCTTCCTGGAGAGCAATCCCGCCCCCCTCAAGGCGGCGCTCGCGCTCGCCGGCTTCTGCTCGGACGCCGTGCGCCTTCCCCTATCGCCGGCAACGGAGGCGACGCGGGCGCGGCTCGCGGAGCTGCTTCCCTCGTTCGGCCTCGCCGTCGGCGGCGCGGGAAAGGGCTCGACATGAGGGCTGATGATTTAATAACATTCTACTCGAGGCCCATGGGGGCGATACTCGAGGATCCCGGCCTGCCCGACGCGAGGGAGGCCCTCCTCGACGCCCTCGAGTCGGGGGAAATCCGCTCCGCCTCGCGGTCGCCCTCGGGCGAATGGACGGCCAACGCCTGGGTGAAGCTCGCGATCCTCGCGGGCTTCCGATCCACGGGGATGATCGAGTTCCCCGGCTGGCCGGGCGGCGCCGTCGAGAAGTCCGCCTATCCGCCCAGGCGCTTCGGCGCGGCCGACGGCGTGCGGGTCGTTCCCGGCGGCAGCTCCGTCCGCAGGGGAGCCCGGATCGAGGCGGGAGTCGTGATCATGCCGCCCGCCTACGTCAACGTCGGAGCCTGGGTAGGGGCGGGCACCATGATCGACAGCCACGCCCTCGTCGGCTCCTGCGCCCAGGTGGGCGAGCGAGTCCACCTCTCGGCCGCGGCCCAGATAGGCGGCGTCCTCGAGCCCGCGGGCGCCCGTCCCGTCGTAGTGGAGGACGAGTGCTTCGTCGGCGCCCTCTGCGGCCTCTTCGAGGGCGTGCTGGTCCGCGCCCGCGCGGTGCTCGCGGCAGGCACCGTGATCACCGCCTCGACCACGATCTACGACCTCGCGAAGGGCCGGGAGCTGCGCGGGGAGGTGCCCGAGGGCGCGGTGGTGGTCCCGGGCTCTCGGCCGGCCCGCGGCGAGTACGCGGAGGGCCGCGGCATCGCGCTTTGCGCGCCCTGCATCGTCAAGTACCGCGACGACAAGACCGACGCGGCCACCGTCCTGGAGGAGGTCCTGAGATGAGGCTATTCGCCCTTTCCGAATCCGAGGCCCTCGCCCTGGCCGCGCGGAGGCGGACGCCCTGTTTCGCCTATCGCCTCGACCTCGCGCGCGCGCGCTACGACGAGCTTCGCTCCGTCCTGCCCGCGCGCTCCGTCCTCGCCTACGCGGTCAAGGCCAATCCCGGCGGGGAGCTCGTCTCCGCCTTCGCGCGCAAGGGGGCCCACTTCGATTGCGCGTCGATAGGAGAGCTCGAGCTCGCCCGCGACGCCGCCGTCGGAGGATCCCGCGTGCTCTTCGCAGGCCCCGGGAAGACCGAGGAGGAGCTCCGCCTGGCCCTCGCGATGGGCGCCCGGATACAGGCCGACGGCATCGAGGACATAGAGCGGATCGACTCGATAGCCGCCGAAGGCGGCCGGACCCTCCCCGTCCCGGTGAGCCTCCGCGTCAATCCGGTCTCGGGGATAGCCGAGGCCTCGCGCATAATCGGCGGCTCGGGGCCCTCTGCCTTCGGCGTCGACGAGGAGGGCGTATCGGCCTTCATGAAGGATGCCGCGCGCTTCGAGCGCGTCCGGATCGCCGGGCTCCAGGTCTTCGCCGCCAGCAACGAGCGAGACTACTCCCGGCTCCTCGCCAACCACCGCGCCGCCTTCGCGATCGGCGAGCGGCTACAGGCGGAGACGGGCCGGCCTCTCGACCTGATCGACCTCGGCGGGGGACTCGGCATACCCTACTCGGAAGGCGAGGCCGAGCTCGAGGTCGCGGCCTTCGGCTCCGGCCTCGGCCTCCTCCTCGAGGAGAATGCCTGGTTCTCCGGCAGGATCGTGGTCGAGCCCGGCCGCTGGCTCGCCGCCCCTGCGGCGTCTACCTGTCGCGCGTGATCCGGACCAAGGAGAGCAGGGGCGAGTCCTTCGCCGTCCTCGAGGGAGGGCTCAACCACCTGCTGCGCCCCCTCCTCACCGGGCAGGCCTTCCCCGCCCTCGCCCCCGGCGTCTCCGGCGAGCCCCGCGCGACGACGCTCGCGGGGCCGCTGTGCACTTCGCTCGACCGCCTCGGCGTCGCCCGACTGCCCCCGCTCAAGGCCGGCGACCTCGTGATGCTCGGGCAGGCGGGCGCCTACGTCTTCACCCAGGCGATGACGGCCTTCTTGAGCCATCCGGCCGCCCGCGAGTACTGGCTCGACGATTCTCCCGAAAAATCCCCCATGAAAGGCTGAAGCATGACCGAAAAACGATTCCCCCTCTCCAAGGCGAGGCTCGAGGCGATCTGCGCCGAGCATCCCACGCCCTTCCACCTCTACGACGAGGCGGCCATCCGCGAGAACGCGAGGGGTCTGAAGAAGGCCTTCGCGGTCCTCGGCGACGGCTTCAAGGAGTTCTTCGCGGTCAAGGCGCTGCCGAACCCCTTCATCCTCAAGATCCTCGCGGCCGAGGGCTTCGGCGCCGACGCCAGCTCCCTTCCCGAGATCGCCCTCGCGCTGAAGGCGGGGATCGGCGGGGAGGACATCATGTTCTCCTCGAACGACACGCCGCAAGCTGAGTTCGCGGCCGCGCTCAGGGCGGGTGCCATCGTCAACCTCGACGACATCTCCCATATCGAGAGCCTAGCGGCGGCGGGCGGAATCCCGGAGCTCGTCTGCTGCAGGTACAACCCCGGCGCGCTCAAGCAGGGGAACGCCATCATCGGCAAGCCCGAGGAGGCCAAGTACGGCTTCACGCGCGGCCAGCTCTTGGAGGGCTACCGAGGGCTCGAGGCCGGGGGAGCGAAGCGCTTCGGACTGCACACGATGGTGGCCTCCAACGAGCTCGACCCCGAGTATTTCATCGAGACGGGCCGGCTGCTATTCGAGCTCGTCGCGGAGCTGTCGGAGAAGATCGGCATCAGGTTCGAGTTCGTCAACCTGGGCGGCGGGATAGGCATACCCTATAGGCCCGAGCAGACCGCGGTGCCGCTCGCCCGCGTAGCCGCGGGGCTCAAATCCGCCTATGACGAGATCATCGTCCCCGCCGGCCTCTCTCCGCTCAAAACCTACATCGAGTGCGGGCGCGTCGTCACCGGCCCCTATGGCTATCTCGTATCCAGGGTCATCCACATGAAGGACACCTATCGGAAATACGTCGGCCTCGACGCCTCGATGGCCAACCTGATGAGGCCGGCCCTCTATGGCGCCTACCACCACATCACCGTGCTGGGAAAGGAGGAGGCCGAGCCGATGGAGACCTACGACGTCACGGGCTCCCTATGCGAGAACAACGACAAGTTCGCCATCGGGCGCAGGCTGCCGGCGGTCGAGGTCGGCGACCTCGTGGCCATCCACGACTCGGGCGCCCACGGCCACGCCATGGGCTTCAATTACAACGGCAAGCTCAGGTCCGCGGAGTTCCTCCTCCGAGAGGACGGGAGCGTAGTCGAGATACGCAGGGCTGAGACGATGGACGACTATTTCAGTACCCTGGACTTCGCGCGGCTGGATTCCTTCGAGGCGGGAGAGCGTCATGGGCGATGAAGCATTCACTACCCGAGTCGCGCGAAACGCGCGCTTCGCCAACCTTTCGGCGGGCTATCTATTCCCCGAGGTCGCCCGCAGGCGCAGGGCCTTCCAGGAGGCCAATCCGGGGGCCAGGGTGATCAGCCTCGGCGTGGGCAACACGACCGAGCCGCTGAGCCGGCGGATAGCCGAGGGCCTGCGCCGCGGCGCGGAGAGGCTCGGCACCCTCCAGGGCTACTCGGGCTACGGCGACGAGCAGGGCTTGGGCGAGCTTAGAGCCGCGATCGCGAAGCGGCTCTACCGGTGCAGGATCGAGCCGAGCGAGGTCTTCGTCTCCGACGGGGCGAAGTGCGACATCGGCAGGCTCCAGGCGATGTTCGGCCCCGGCGTCAGGATAGCGGTGCAGGACCCCGCCTACCCCGTCTACGTGGACGGCAGCGTCATCGCGGGGGCCGCGGGCGCGGCGAAAAGCGGAAGCGGGGCCGGCGGCTACGCGGGTATCGCCTACCTGCCCTGCTCGCCCTCGAACGGCTTCTTTCCCGACCTCTCGGCCGTTCCGGAGGCTGACCTCATCTATTTCTGCTCGCCCAACAACCCGACGGGAGCCTGCGCGACGAGGAGGCAGCTCGAGGAGCTCGTCGCCTTCGCCCGCGGGCGGGGCGCCATCGTCATTTACGACGCGGCCTACGCCGAGTACATCTCCGACCCAGCCCTGCCTAAGTCCATTTTCGAGATCGAGGGAGCCAGGGAGGTCGCCCTCGAGGTCAACTCCTTCTCCAAGCCGATAGGCTTCACCGGGGTCCGGCTTGGCTGGACGGTCGTGCCGGCGGAGCTCCGCTTCTCGGACGGCACGCCGGTATCGAAGGACTGGAACCGCGTGATGACGACCCTCTTCAACGGCGCCTCCAACATCGCCCAGGCCGGCGGCCTCGCGGCCCTCGAGGACGAGGGACTCGCCGAGCTGCGCGCCTCGGTCGCCTACTACATGGGCAACGCCGCCGTCATCAAGGGCGGCCTCGACCGCCTCGGCGTCGAGAGCTACGGGGGGACGAACGCTCCCTACATCTGGGCCAAGTTCCCGGGCAGGAGCTCTTGGGAGGCTTTCGAGGAGATACTAACCGCCTGCGCCGTCGTCACGACGCCGGGCTCGGGCTTCGGCCCCGCGGGGGAGAGTTTCCTGCGCTTCAGCGCCTTCGGCCACCGCGAGGACGTCGAGGAGGCCGTGCGGAGGCTCGAGTCTAGTTTGGTCTAGGGGCCTTCGGTGGACTAAAGCCTCCGCTACCGGGTATCATTGCGCCGGTTCGGAGGTATCTTTCGACGTGCATCCAAAGGACAGTCCCGCCCCCGGTCCCGATAGCGGACGATCTTATACGCTCCTTTTCAAGGCCGGCGCCGCGGCCGCGATACTGATCCTCCTCTTGGGGGGCGGCTGGGCTTCTATAGCCCCGATAGGCCGCTCGGGAGGGGGAAGGATAGGCGCCGAGCTCGAGATCGATGCCATCTCGCGGGCGCTCGCGCCCGCGGCAGTAGCCTCGCGAGGGCCGGCGGAGACCGCCGCCGCCGCGAGCGCCCTCGTCCGAGCCGCCCGCAAGGCCGGGATCGACCCGAGGGAAGTCCTCTCCGCCGCCCTGCCCGAGCCTCGCAGGATCCTCGGCATGCTCGCCCTGGACCGCGATATCGAGGACTTCCGAGAATACTCCGATCGCGAGGACGCGGCGGGAAGCTATTACCGGGAGGAGGCTCGCCTT
Source organism: Spirochaetaceae bacterium (assembly GCA_025355995.1). Lineage (GTDB taxonomy): Bacteria > Spirochaetota > Spirochaetia > Treponematales > Rectinemataceae > UBA1306. The sequence goes on from JANXYQ010000031.1 coordinate 75,698, forward strand.
TCCCTCGAGATGCGACCCCTCCGTGGCCGCTACGAGGGGGTTTTCGCCGCCGCCTACGCCGCCCTCGCCAGCCCGGCCACCGCCGGCCAAGCCGGCGCGAGGAAGCGCCCCTACATTGCGGCGCCCGACGATGTGTGGCTCCCGCCGAAAAGCGAGCTCCCCCTCTCTCACCCCTACGCCCTCGACGTGTTCTTCATGCACGTGGAGAAGAGCGGCGAGGCGGAGAAGGGGCCGGTGATCCGCGCCCTCTATCCGGGAATCGTCGTCGCGGCCGCCTACGACTGGACGGGCGGCCAGGGGGCGGCGAAGTACAGGAACGGTGGCTTGAGTCCCGCCTCCGGCAATGGCGTGGTCATCTACGACCCCTCCGCGCGGCTCTACTGCTCCTATTTCCACCTGAACAGCGTCGCCCTCAGGACGGGTGCGATAGTCGCAGCTGGGGAGGCCGTGGGCCGCGGGGGCAATTCGGGCATGAACGCGCGCACGGCCGAGCACGGGGAGCACGTCCATCTCGAGATTTTCGACGCGGCTCGCGATGTCCCGCTCTCGGCCTACGAAATCCTCGAATTGCTGAAAAAATGATCGAATTCGCCGCTAAAAGGTATTCGATTCCACCACTAATAACTATTGGAAAGTCGGGCGGAACGGCGTATGTTAAGTATACCGGCTTCGGCCGACTAGGAGGTTCCATGAAAAGGTCCCTCGCCATCGCGGCGATCGCCCTCACGGTAGCCGCAACGGCGTATACGCAAACGCTCGAAGGCTTCCAGACCGCATTTTCGAACTTCACAGGCGCCATGGCCGACAGCCTAGCCCTCAATTCGACCATCGGTTCCAATTGGTCCGACGCCTATGTCGGAAAATTCCCGCATTTAGGGGTCGGAGCGACGGTCGGATCGGCTTTCATCAAGGCCGACAGCGCGACCTCGCTTTTCGATTCGATTGCGCCAGGCTCATTGCCATCCGAATTGAAAAGCCTAGGAATCCCCCTCCCCGCCGCCGTCGCGACCTTCAAGATCGGCCTGCCCTTCATCCCCCTCGATATCGGCGTTAAGGGAGGCTTCATTCCTACCTCGGTGGGCGAAAACCTAAAGACCTCTACCGGTGTCGCCGTCGACTACACCAACTTCGGCCTCCAGGTCCGCTACGCATTGGTGAAGCAGAATCTTCTTCTGCCCAATGTCAGTATTGGCGCCTCCTACAACTACTTGAAGGGCAGCATTTCCGCGCCCACTAACATAGGCGCGAAGTCCTTCACCGTCGCAACCGACCAGGGCTCCACGACGATCACGGCAAGCGATCCGGCCCTCGCTCTCGGCTGGACCTCGAACACCGTCGACTTCACCGCCCAAGTGAGCAAGCTCCTGCTATTCGTCGTGCCCTATGCCGGCCTCGGGTACACGGTCGGATCTTCCTCGGTAACCGGGGGCGTTTCATCTACGATGATCACGAACTACCCGGGCGGGATCTCGGCTCTCAATAGCCAGCTTGCCTCGATAGGAGGCCCGGAGATCGACGACCAGGGATTCACGTATACGGGGAAGTCCTCGACCCCCGTTCTCCGCCTTTACGGCGGCCTGTCGCTGCGCATCATCGTCCTCGACATCGATACCCAGGTTATCTACGTGCCCGCCACCAAGGCCCTGGGCGCCTCGGTGACCGCGCGCGTCCAGCTCTGATCCTCCGCTAGTCCCATACGAAGCGGCGCCCCGTCTTTTCAAGGCGGGGCGTCGCCGTTTATAGTAAAGCATGGCATCGACACGCACGACCTACGACGTCGTCGTCCTCGCTGGGGACATCGGCGGGACCAACGCGAACCTCGCCCTCATCGGCAAGAAGGGCGGCACCTTCACCCTCCTGATGGACAGGCACTACCGCACCAAGGACGAGCCCTCCCTCATCGAGCCCCTCGGCCGCTTCATCGAGGAGGCCGTCCGCGAGCACTCCGGCATGGCGCCGGAACTCTGCTGCATCTCCGGCGCCGGCCCCGTCGTGGACGGGCGCATCGTCCTCACAAACGCACCCTGGGCCATCGACGCCAAGGCCGTCGAGTCGGCCTACTCCATGCCGACGATCCTGATAAACGACTTTACCGCCGTCTCCTACGGCGTCATCCTCCTCGATCCGGCCAACCCCGAGCAGATCACCCGCCTCCCCCACGGCGACGGCTCCCTCCCCGGCCCCCAGCCGGGCGTGCGGCTCATCGTCGGGGCGGGCACGGGACTCGGCGTCGGCTTCATCGTGAAGGTGCGCAACAAGGTGGAGGCCTTCCCCTCCGAGGGCGGGCATATAACCCTCCCCGTCTACGACGACGAGAGCCGCGGCTTCCAGCGCTGGCTCGAGGCCAAGTACGGCTTCGCGCCCGGGGCCGAGGCCGGGGTCTCGGGGCAGGGCATAGCGAACATCTTCGCCTATCTGGCCGAGCGGGAGGCGGCGGCCGGCAACCTGCCTGGCATGGTCGCGAAGGGGATACTCGAACTGCCTGAGGCCGAGCGTCCCGCCCCGGTCGCGCGGGGAGCCGGCTCCGACCTCCTGTGCTCCAAGGCGATGGACATGTTCGTCAAGCTCTACGCCCGCGTCGCCGCCGACCATACGGCTACCTTCCTTCCGGCCGGCGGCGTCTTCCTCGCGGGGGGCATCCCCGCCAAGAACGAGGAGCGCTTCCTCGAGGGCGGCCGCTTCATGTCGATGTTCGAGCGGAGCTACGCCAGGCACATCCGGGCGATCCTCGCGAAAACCCCCGTCATGATAGTGAAGGACTATTCGATCTCGCTCTACGGCGCGGCCAACGCGGCCGTGGAGCTGTCTTGAATCCCGCGCTCCTCGAGGACATGGCCGCGAAGGGCATAGACGCGGACCTCACCCTCTCCATCCTGGACGACTACAATGCGGGGCTCTACGACTCGGTCCGCCCCGTCCACGCGACGGGCGTACCCGCGGTGGACGGCCGCTCCGTGGTCTCCCTCGCCTCTTGCGACGGGCTTTCGTATGGAGTCGACGCGGCCGAGGCGGAGTCGAGGCTCGCCCGCTTCGGCCTCGGCTCCGGCGGCAAATCGGTCTTCGCCCGCGCCGACCTCGAGGCTATAGGCCTCGCCCTGCTCGGGCGCACGGCCTACGGCGTGCTCAACGGCGGCTCGGCCACGAGCTACGCCGATTCGAAGAAGAACCTCGCATTCGGGAAGGAGGCCTTCGACGCCCTCGCCCCCGCCTACGCGACCTTGGCGCCCCTCTGCAAGGACAGGCCGAAAGGCCTCACCCCCGCCTACCTCGAGCCGGACGGCAGCCCGGGCGCGAGCTTCCTTCTCCTCAAGATGCGCGCCCGCCTGGTGGCCGCGGCCGCGGCGAGGCGCCGCGGCGAGGAGGTGGACGACTCCTTCATGCCCCTCTTCCAGATGACGAGCGTCTCGAACGACGACGAGCTCGAGGCGGCCTACCGCGAGTACCGCGGCCACCCCTTCATCGAGCCCCTGGCGCGGGACCTGGGGATCGACGGCGCGCGCTGGGCGACGGGCGTCCAGCCCATGATCGCCGCGTATTCCCACTCCTCCGAAGGGCGGCCAAAGCGTGTCTTCGACCGCGCCCACGGCCGGCCCGGCTCGAGCCTGGCCCTGCCCGGCGGCCACGGCCAATGTTTCCGCGTCCTCGCGCCGACCCTTCGCGCGTTGCGCGACGCAGGGGCCAGATTCGCCTATCTCGGGAACGTGGACAACCTGGGCTACGCGCCCGACCCCGTCGAGATCGCCATCCTCGCCCTCTCCGGCCTTCCCGCCGCCTTCGATTTCTCGATCCGCACGCCGATGGACGTCAAGGGCGGGATCCTCGTCGAGACCGACGGCGGTCGCGAGGGCGAGCCATCGCGGCGCACGGTGGCCGACATAGGCCCCGCCATCTCCTTCGAGGAGGTCGCCAAGCTCGAATCGGGGGGCGCGTCGATACTCTTCAATTGCGCGATCGGCCTCTTCGACCTCGATTGGCTCGTGCCGAGGCTGGACGAGATCGGCCGCGGCTTGCCCGTCCGATTCACGGACCAGGACAAAGACGCCGGCAGGTACTCGCAGGCCGAGCAGGTTACCTGGGAAGTCGCCGGGATACTGCCGGGCTTCCTCGCCTTCGCGGTCGACAAGTACGACCGATTCATCGCCGCCAAGCTCCTCGCGGAGACCCTGCTCACGAGCGGCGCCGCCGCCGGCGACGCTCGCATCCCCGCGGTGCTCGCCGAGACATCGCGAAAGCTCAAGGCAGCCCTCGAGCGGAAGCTGGCGGGCTCCTGCGGCCTCGAGGCGCGGGACGGCCGCTGGAGCGCCTAGCCTCCTTGCGCGGGCCCTTCGGCCGGCAGCATCGATTCCCGCAAGCGCTGAGATCGTGTCGGGCAAGACCCGCCAGAGCTCATCTAGGCGAGCGATTTCGACCCAGGCTTTCGGCATCTCCGGCATCCGTCGCGACTGTCGGCGCGTGGCCGGCGATATGCCAGCCTGCGGTTCGCCGCGGTCGTAATACCCCTCGCCATTGCAGGCGAGGTCCTCTTGCCAACCCTCGGAACGCGGGCTGGGCTGGATCGCCCGCAGGGTACGCGACCAAGAAGGGTCGGCGTTCGTAGACCATGGAGCGGCGTGGGCGATAGGGGGTTCCTGCGAGTATCGGAGGCCGCTCGCAGCGTGAAAAATCGGCTCAAGGAGTTGAGGGATATAGGCTTGGGCCTCGGCCGCCCGATTATTAATGCATCCGCTAAGCCGCACAACGCGGGCACGGCGAGCGAAATTTTCGACCCTGACTGGATTGCGTTGACAGACTGAAGTATTCTATTTATCATCCTGAAAGTCGTCTATTCCTAGTAAAAAAAGGTGTGCCAAGAGCGCTTCAACGCGCATTAATACGACAAGGAGTCCTCATTGAAAAACCTACTGAGGTTCGTCGCTTCCCTGTTCGCCCTATGCCTAGTCCTAACCGCCTGCCCCAACTCCTCCGCCCCTGTCGTCACGAAATACAAGGTTTCGATAACCGTAGTAGGTACGGGCACGGTGGTAAAGACGCCGAGCGCGACCGAGTATGAAGCCGGTAGTTCCGTAATCCTCACCGCGACGCCCGCTTCCGGGTTCCTTTTTAGCGGCTGGTCCGGCGATTCCTCCGGCTCCACCAACCCCCTCACGCTTGCGGTAAACGCGGATATGTCCATCACCGCGACCTTCTCCGCGATCCCGATCAGCTATACCCTCGCCGTCTCCGCGAACGACTCGACGAAGGGCGACGTTTCGGTATCGCCGCTGAAGAGCTCATATAGCCTCAACGAGGAAATAACCCTCACAGCCTCGCCCTCGGGCGGGAATGCCTTCGATAGCTGGGAAGAAAACGGCAGCACGCTCTCGAGCGGCAACCCCTATAAATTTAATATAACAAAAAATGCTTCGATCACAGCCAACTTCAGCAAGATCGTCCCTAAGCACCAGGTCACCTTCGCCGTTAGCCCCGCCTCGTCCGGCTCGACCACCGTCGCAAGCGGCCAGTTCAGCGAGGGCTCGAGCATCGACAACGTATCGGCCAATCCCGCGAGCCATTATCTTTTCGATCGCTGGATAGTGGACGGCGGCTCGCCCATTACCGGCAATCCCCATAGCTTCGCCGTCGGCGCAAGCGACATGACCATCACCGCATACTTCGTCCCGGCCCCGACCGTCACGCCTAGCGTCGCGATCTCGCCCGTCGGAGGGGGCACCGTATCCTTGAACCCGGCCAGCGGTCCCTACTACGAGGGCGACAGCGTCACGGCGAGCGTTACGGCGAGCCCAGGCTACGCCTTCGCCGGCTGGAGCGGGGACTTGAACGGCACCCAGAGCCCCAAGGCTTGGGTACTCGACACGTCTCCTTCCGTGACCGCCGCTTTCGTCGCGACCCATGCGCTATCGATCAGCGCGGTCGGAGCCACCGCGGCGCTCGTCGCCTCGCCCAGCGGCACCGTCTTCAACCAGGGCACCAGCGTAACGGTCACGGCGCCCGAGGTCAGCGGCTATGTCTTCGACGGCTGGAAGGAAGGAGGGACCTGGGTCGGCTCCCCCCAGCAGAATTCCTACTCCGTCCTGATGGACCAGGACCGGACGCTGACGGCGAATTACAGTGCGAACTCGGCCACTATCCTCGCCTACATGGACGGGGACAATAGCCTGGACAGCTTCGCGATCGACGACTTCAACGAGATGGAGGCCGCCGACCTACGGGGCACGGGAATCAACGTCGTCGTCCTCCTCGACCGCAGCGCGACCGGGGCCTGGACCGATTCGAGAGCCTATAAAGTCAGGTACGGCGGCAGCGCGACGCCCGATACGACCATTACCTCGCCCCGAGTTGCCTGCTCCAACCTCGGCTTGACCGCGGTCAATACCGTTGAATTGAACATGGGCAGCCCGGCTACCCTCGGCAGCTTCGTCGCTTGGGGCAAGTCGACCTTTCCTTCGCCCCATAATATGCTCATCTTCTGGAATCACGGCGGCGGCTGGAGGAAGGCCGCGCCGCAGTCCAGGAGCGCGATAAGCGACTTTGGGGGATCGGCCGCGGTCGGAACCGGTTTCACCGGGACCAAGCCCGGAGCCTCCGTCGATACCGGCATCACCAAGGCCCTCTGCGAGGATGATACCAGCGGCAGCATCCTCTACACGAAGAATCTCGGCGATACCCTGGCCAACGCCTCCTTCGACGTCCTCGGCTTCGACCTCTGCCTCGGCGGCATGATCGAGGTGGCGTACGAGCTGCGCAATAAGGCCAGCTACATGATCGCCTCCGAAGAGTCGACCCCGGGCGACGGCTGGGAATACAATCTCTGGCTAACCGATTTCGCGGCCAAGGGAAGCAGGACCGGCCTGCAGCTGGTCAACTCAGTCGTCGACGCCTATCAGTCGCGCTACAGCGGCTCTATCGGGGCGACCCTCGCCGGATACGACCTGAGCAAGGTCGACGGCTTGATGACTGCCCTGAACGAATTCTCGACCGCCCTGTCGGCCAGCATCGTCGACAAAGCCTCGCAGACCGCCATCGGCAATCTCCTGTTTAAATATGTCGAGGACTATTTTTCCCTGCCGGGCGACCTTAACATCGACATATGGGACATGGCGGACAAGGTCGCGGCCGGGGGTTACGCGGCCGCTCAGGCTACGGCGCTCAAGGCCGCGCTCGCCGCTTCGGTAATCAAGGAATGGCACGATACGACTGCCGGCGGCTCGGGCAATCCGAACTCCCACGGCATGTCGATCCACTTCGTACAGCTCGATGCTGCCGGGACGCCCACCGGCCACCTATACGCCTATTTCGCCAACCATGCATCGCTCAGCCCGACAACCCTCTACGTGCCGAGTTTCGTGGACGCGGCCGGCAATAGTTGGGTACCCACTTTCACGAGTTCGACCGTCGGTTCTGGACTGCTGTACAAAATATTCTATCGCGCGTATCCCTAGTCGATAAGAGAATAAGCAAAACCAGTAGGCCGCCCGGATATTCATCCGGGCGGCCTAATTTTTACCTCGCGCGCTCGCGCTTCCCTAGCCTGTCTCAAGTATCTCCCTCAGCCTCCCCGGTTTCGCGCGCGCGAACTCCGGGAAGGGTATGGGCTCCTCGGGCTCCTCGTGCTCCTCGGAGATCTCGCGCAGGGTGAGCTCGCTCCAGTCGATCGCCTGCCAGGCGCCCAGCTTGAACGCCGTATCGGTGAAGCGGCAGAGCGGCTCGAAGCCGAAGCCCTCGTGAAGGGCGACGCTCGCCGGGTTGGGCGGGGTGATCACCGCGTAGACCTTGACGTAGCCCAGCTCGCGCAGGAGCTCGATGAGGGTCCCGAGCAGGGCCTTCCCGACGCCTCGACCCCTCGCGTCGTCTCGCAGGTATACCGAGTCCTCGAGGGACCAGCGGTAGGCGGCGCGCTCGCGGTAGCGCGTGGCGTAGGCGTAGCCGATCACCGCCCCTTCCTCCTCGTAGACGATGAAGGGGAAGATGGAGCCCACCTTCGCGATCTTGGCCGCGATCTCCTCCGCCGTCGGAGGGACATCCTCGAAGGTTATGGCGGTCCTCTCCACGTAGGGCCGGTAGATTTCGGCTATCGCCCGCGCGTCGCTTGCCTCGGCTATGCGAATCATGCTCATCCCCCCGGACGAAAGGGAGCCGGGCGAGGCCCATCGCGCCTCGCCCGGCTCCGCGCTCGTTTCTATCGCGCGATTCTCTCACCTATCGCGAATCGCCACAATACGCGGGCACTAATTCTTGGCGCCGCCTTTTTTCTGGTCGATGTCGTCCTGGTAGGCCAGGGCCTCCCCTCCGCGCTCCCCCGTCCTGATCCGCACCACGTCGTCCACCGGGTAGACGAAGATTATGCCGTCGCCTTCCTTGCCGGTCCGGGCCGCGCTCGTGATGGTCTCGATCGTCTTCTCCACGTTGCGCTCGCTCAGGACTACGCTGATCATGATCTTCGGAATCATGTCCATCTGATAGGCGGTGCCGCGCCACTGGAGGTTGATGCCCCCCTGCCGGCCGTGGCCACGGACCTCGACGACGTTCATGCCGACGATGCCAATGGCGCGCAACGCGTCCTTTACCGTATCCAGGGCTTCCTCTCGGATTATAGCCTCAATCTTCTTTATCATGGATTCCCTCCTTCCCGACTATGACTTTCGTCCGGTGACGAAGGGCGCCTGGGGCATCACGCGGCCTCCGTGCATCCTAATGTCCACGTTATTGTAGCCCAGCGCGCCCATTTCCGGCATGTCGAGGCCCATGATCTCGTCCTGCGGATTCGAGCGCAGGAGCTTAAGCGCGTTCAGGAGCTTGAAGAAGAGGAAAGAAGCGCCGAACACGAATACGATGATCGCGCCGACCTCCAGGAGCTGGGCCACGAGCTGGGAACCGTTCCCGTAGAAGAGGCCGCGGACCGTGCCCTTCACGCCGTTCCAGCCCTCGGAGGCGGGCACGCCGGAGGCGAAGAGCCCGGTGGCCAGCACGCCCCACAGGCCGTTGCCGAAGTGCACGGGTATGGCGCCCACCGGATCGTCAATCTTCAGCTTCTCCAGCAGGAAGGTGAGGACGCAGACCCACAGGCCGGCGACGAAGCCGATGATGACCGCGTTTAGCGAGGTCACGAAGGCGCAGGGCGCCGTGATGGCCACGAGGCCCGCGAGCACGCCGTTGACCGACATGGACGGATCGGGTTTCCTGGAGGGGCCGAACCACCACATGTAGAACATGGCCGCGCAGCCGCCGACCGCGCCGGC
>JANXYQ010000039.1:0-25000 GCA_025355995.1 Spirochaetaceae bacterium
CCGGAATTTCCCCTTTGACCCCATATTATTGGAAATTATAAAAGATTCCCTCGGTTGGTCCGATTTTTTCCAATCGAATGCCTTTCGTCAATAGGTTATCGCGCGATCGCCATCTCGGGAACCTTCTCCGATACCGCCGGCGCTGCATTTATCACTAATTTCACGGGGGTTACGCCGAAGTCCTACATGCCTCCCTAGTCGAATCCTGGAGAATCCGCTTGTCGAGTATTGTGGTGTAAAATTTAATGCAACTATTGCGAATCCAAGGCCCTGGGATACTGGCGCACCATCGCCTTGCCCATGGACTCCAGGAGGACGATCGAGAGGGTGGGCGCGGCGTTCGCTCCGCTGCCAAGGGAGACGGTGTAGTAATAGTTTTTTCCCGCCGCCGCATCCACGTGGAGCCACGCAGAATCGCCGCCTCCTGGAAGCTGGATCCTGTGCCGGCCGGGCTTGACGGCCGCCAGGAAGAAAGTCGCGGCGCCGAGGGATCCGAGACTCTTACCGTCCATCATGACCGCGATGGGAGTCTTGGGTCCGAAGGTCGAGCCCTCATGTACGATGTAGACATTGGCCATGCCCTCGGGCGGGGCGAATTGCTTCGCCGCGCTGTCGGTGTCGGCGGCGGCAAGCGGCGTGGGAGGCGGGGGCGAGACGCACGCGGACAATGCGACGAGCGATACGCCGAGCAACCAAGGCAATCTCATCATGATTGACCCCCTAGAATGCGATAACCTTAATTCTAGCGGGACCAAACACAGCGTCAACGCCGCCATGGTGAGCGTCGCGTCGATGCTTCGGGCAAAAAAAACGGCACCGGGCGGCGCCGTTTATCGAGGTCAGGAACGCTAGTAAAAAACGGACGTACCGTTGAGCGAAATGGAATGTATCACCGCGTTTCCCGTTGCATCCGTGTCCATCGTAAAGCTGATCGGCAACCCACCCGTAAAGGTGGCATAGCTTGAGTTTATCGTCGCGGAGACTACGCTTCCTGAAGTGCTTTGGCCGGCGAGCGAATAGGGAATTCCGGCTGCAGGGAACAATATGTCCCAGAAGGTCGCGCTTTTTACCCCTGCATACATGGAAGACGTAAGGTCGAGATTCGTATAGACGTTGCTGCGATCGCTGCTATTGATATCGCTCATGAAATTGGCGACGCATTGGTCGATGGTCGTCTTGGGGCTAAGCAGGCTACAGGCCGCCAGCAGGGCGACTAGGGCGACCGCGGCTATCAGCAACCATATCTTCCTCATAAAATCCTCCGCCTATTCAGATATCAGCCTCTACGAGCTGAGGGACTATGCCGTCTTCGAAATCCTTGAGTATCCGCCGATAGGCTTCAAGGAAGGCCGCGAGGGCCGGATCGGCCGAGTCGAGGGGATGCCGCGTCTTGAGCTGCATATACATGCCGCCTAATACGAAGCGCCGAAGCGAGAGCGCGGTGAGCGCGTAGTAACGGATGTTGAGGATGATCGTGGCCTGGCTGAGCATGAGGGGGAAGACCGTGCCGTCCCTGAAGTCCTTGGCCTTGGCGTCCTCCTTGGCGTCCACGAGCGCCTTGAGCTGGGCGTAGGCCTCGTCGTAGGCGGACTTCTGCTGGGCCAGCTGTGGCAGCAGCTCATCGAGGCTCGCGCGATATGACGCTAGCTGCGCCTCGATCTCGAGCGCCGAGGCGAGTGGATCGGCGAGGTAGCCCTCGAGCTTGCCTTGGTTCCAGGCAGAGAAGTCAAGCTCCTTGCCTATCCAGGAGAATTTGGGTCCCGGGGCCTGCCCCGGCTTTATCTGCACCGCCTCGTCGGCGGCGAGGGCTACGGACTCCCCTCCGGATTGGAGGTCGATCGCGCCCGATACGACGGCGACGAGGGAGGAACCGTCCATCCCCGCGTAGAGCTCGACCTCGGTGCCCCTGACGCCGGCGAGGCAGGTCGTGGTGGCGAGGAGGGGCTCCTTGGTGGCCAGCTTGTTGAATTTCATGGAGACGGAGCCCACGACGGTCTGGAGCACCGTCTGCTTGGCCCCGCCCACGCTCATCTCGCCTAAGGTGAAGACGCTGTTCTGTCCGATCTTGATGGAGCTCGAGCCGGAGAGGAGCTTGAGCTCGGCGGAGGCGCCGGCCTTGGTGATGACGGAGTCGCCGGCGACGAGCTCGTCGCCGATCTCGAGGCTTCGCATCTTTCCGCCGCTATCCCTGCGATTGACCTCGCCGTCGGTGAAGACGGCCTGGGCCCGCTGCTGCGCCACCGCGAGGGCGGCCGCGCCCGAGAGCAGGGCGATGAAGAGCAGTTTCGCCTTCATCGCTGAGGTCCCTTGAATCCCTGGATCCGGGGATAGCCGGAGACCTCGCGGTCGAGGATGAGGTAGAACCTCCCCTCCGTAGCGTCGAGTGCGACGAGGACGCTGTCCTTGTCGAGGTATTTCTTGAAGAACACGCGAGCGTCCATGGTATCGGCGAACAACGAGTAGCCGTCCTGCCCGATGCGGCCCATCGACGCGATCGCGGGCGCGCCGATCTTGAAGCCGGCCGCCGCGAGATTGGACCAAGCCGCGTCGACGTCGGCCTGGCGAAGGAGGATCTCGCCATCGAGGATGAAGGGGGCCTGAGAGAGTCGCTTGACCGCGCCCACTCCGCCCGAGTTGATGAGCGCGACGAGCTTGTCCACCTTTTTCTCGCTCGGCATGTAGGGCGCGCTCGCGCACGAGCCCAGAGAAAGGAGGGACGCGAGCCCTATCGCGAGAATACAGGCCGCGAGAAACCGCGTGGCGACCGATCGCTTCCTCATTAAGGCCCCTTCCCGACGGACGGGCGCCGGTCCGAGTCATTTTGCGATTTCGATAAGGATAAGCTCCATGGCTCGGATTGTCAAACGAGCCCTAGCTCTGCTCGCCCTTCGCCCGACCCTATGAACCCTGCATCCATTCTATGGCGTATTTCCGCAGCTCGGAGATGCTTTCCAGGGAGAGCTTCTTCTTGATGTGGTCCTGGTAGACGCCTACGGTCTTGACCGCGATGCTGAGCGTGGCGGCTATCTCCGTCGCGCCGTAGCCTTGGCCCATGTACTTCAGCACCTCGAGCTCCCGGTCCGAGAGATGGGCCGCGTTCGAGCGGAGGTCCTCGTTCCGTGCGCGGCAAGCCCGCTCCAGGAGCCTTTCCCTGAAGGGAGCGGACACGAAAATCTTGCCATCGAGGATCTCGGAGATCGCCTCCTTGAGGACGGAACTCGCCTCGTGCTTCATGAGGTAGCCCCGGGCGTTCGCGCGAAGGGCGCGCTCCGCATACACGGCCTCGTCGTGGATCGAAACGACTAGGGCGCGGATCGGGGGATCGTGGGAGCGCAGCGACTTTAGGAGGTCCAGGCCGTTGTGGGCGCCGAGGGAGATATCGAGGAGGACCATGTCGGGTGGCTCCCTCTCGATGACCTCGATGGCCTCGATCGTCGATCCCGCCTCCGCATAGACGCGATAGCGGGGATCCGACTCGATCAGCGTCTTGAGGCCGTGGCGGAATATCGGGTGGTCGTCGACGATCAGGAATTTAACCGGCTCTCCCATGCGGCCCTCCTTCAGGGACTCAAGGCGCAGGACACGCAGACTCCGGGGTCCAGGCTGCTGATCTCCAGGCGCGCGCCGATCGATTCCGCGCGATAACGCATGATCCGCAAGCCCATGCCCCGTCCTTGGGAATCGGGGAGGAAGCCCCGGCCGAAATCCCTGATCTCGGCGACGAGGAAGCCGTCCTTGCTAAAAAGGCGGAGAATCACGACCTCGCTCCCCGAATGCCTGAGCGCGTTCGACAGCGCCTCCTGGATGACGCGATAGAGCTGGAGGGCTTTCGCCGGATTCTCGACCCGGCATTCTCCCTCCCTCTGGAACGAAAGGGATACCCCCGAGGAGGAGCGGCCGAGGGACTCGACCAGGTCATCGAGGGCTTGGGCGAGGCCGAGCAGCTCGAGTCCGGGAGGATAGAGGGTGCGGGCGAATTGGCGGGACCTCGCTACCGCGCTATCCAAGAGGCCGCGAATCTCGCGTATCGATTCGATCGAGATGCTCCCCGTGCCGCGGAGAGTCTCCTCCACGACGGCGGCGAGCATAGAGACGCCGGCGAGGTGCTGGCATAGGTCATCGTGTATGTCCTGCCCGATGGACTGCAGGGTCCGGTTAGAGATTTCCTGGACCTCCATCTCGAGGATCTTGCGCCGCTCGATCTGGGATTTCAGGTCCCGGTTGGCCTCGCGCAATTCCCTCGTCCGCATGCCGACCAGCATCTCGAGGTCCCGCTCGTTCCGGCGGATCTCCTCCATGAGCAGGGTCGCCTTGACCGCGGTGGACATTTCCATGCGCAGGGTCTCGTAGGCCTTCGGGTCCTCCTTGCCGTGCTCCACAAGGATGTAGCCGAGGGGCTCGTCCTGGTAGGCCAGGGGCTCGAGGAGCCAGCCTGCGCTTCCCCACGCGAGGCCAAGCTCGGGAGGGAGTAGAAGCTCCGAGGGAAACTCGAGTCTGCGGACTTCCGAGTCCCGCGCGGCCGCAGGCGACGCCGTGATGAGGGCGGAACGGGCCGGGGCCTTGCCGCCGCCCCTCTCGACCGGGGGGACGAAGAGGACAAGGAAGCCCCGCCCGAAGCCCATGGGGCCGATGCACTCCTCCCAATTGCGGACCAAGGCCTCGAGGCTGAAGTCGGCCAACAGCCTCGTGCTGAGCTCTCTCAGGTAGTTGTGCCGCTCCGAGGCCGAGATAGTGCGCTGGACCTCTCGCCCGAGCTCCACCCTGTCGAGGAAGGCGAAAGCCTGGTCGAAGCGGTCTATCGAGACGCCGTCTCCTTGGCGCTCCGGCAACGCCGCGCCCGCGCTCGACCTCGCCTGGTAGAGGAGCCTACGCAGCCCCGCGACCGATACCGCGTCCGAGGAGTCCCCGGATTCGCCGGTCAAGGCCGAATCCAGGCATCCCAGCATTTCTTCCGGCTCGCCGACGCTCGCGGCCTCCTCGAATCGGGCGGACGCGATCGGGTCTTCCCACTTCGTAGGCATCGATAAATCCTGCGCCGAGAGCGGGAGATCGGGAGGGCAACCGCAGGATCGGCGGAAGACGCAGGCGCAATCGAGGGTCTCGGAGGGAGGGATCCTTCCCTCCAGGAGCTCGAGGGCCATGTCCATGGCCGCGACCCCGAAGCGCTCGAGTGGCTGGTGCGCGGTGGTCAGTGGGGAAGGAGCCCAGCGCGCCTCCATGATGTCGTCGAAGCCCGTCACCGCGACCTTGGCAGGGACGAGGATGCCGCGCCTCAGGAGCTCCTCCATCGCCCCCAGGGCCATGTAGTCGTTGAGGCATACTATCGCGTCGAATTCCCTTCCCGAGGCCATGAAGCTTTTCACGGCCTCGGAACCGGATTCCTTGAAGAACTGCCCGCGATAGAGCAGCCCGTCCGCGAGACCCAGCCCTTCAGAGGCCAGGGCTTCCCTGAAGGCCTCCTCGCGCTCGATCGAGTCGTTATGGCGCTCGGGCCCCGTCACGAGGGCGATCCTCCTCTTGCCGTGCGCGCGAACGAGGTGGAGCACGAGCTCGATCATGGCCGTCCGCCCTTGCGCGCGAACGCTCGGGACTCCGTCGAGAGGGAACTCGATCGAGACGGCGGGAAGGCCACGCTCCGCGATGAGACGGGCTACGCTCGCCGATCCCTCGAAGTTGCCCACCGTGTTCGAGATGACGATGATGGCGTCGACGCTGCTCGGGCCGGCCAGCCGGTAGGCCACGTTCATGGTCGACTGGCTCGAGATGGGGGCGCCGAGGCCCTGGCCGAAGAAGCCGATCGCCTCGGCGCCGCGGTCGTGGGCGCGGGCGACCAGGCCGCTCCAGATCGCGTGCTGGTAGGAGTCGTCGATGAAGCCGATGAAGATGCCGACCCGCGGGGGCCTGCCGAGCCGGGGCTCGGCGGCGTGCCGCGGCCTGTCTTCGCCCCAGGTCAGGGTAGCCATGCGGAGAATCCTACCCTTTTATCGCCCCGCCCGTAAGTCCGGCGACGATGTACTTCTGGAAGCAGACGTAGATTACTATGGCAGGAATCATCGCGAGGGTGAGGAAGGCGAGGATTAGGTTCCAATCCGCCGCGTGCTCGCCCATATAGCCCATGACGCCCAGGGGCAGGGTGAATTTCTTCTCGGTGTTGAACACCAAGAGCGGCGTAAAGAAGTTGTTCCAGCTCGCCACGAGGGTGAGGACGGCCGTCGTCGCGAGGATGGGAGTCGACAGGGGCACCACGATCTGGAAGAGGAAGCCGAAGCGCCCGTAGCCGTCGATCGCCGCCGCCTCCTCGAGCTCCATCGGGATCGCCTTGATGAAGCCCCGAAGGAGCATGAGCATTACCGCGAGCCCGAAGGCGGCCTGGGGCAGGATGACGCCGATGCGAGTGTCCAGCAGGTGGAAGGTCCTGAGCTGGAGGTAGAGCGGCAGGATCGCCACGGCCAGCGGGAAGAGCAGTCCGAGCTGGAAATAGAGGTAGATGGCCTTATTAAGCTTGAATTTGATGCGGGCGAGGGCATAGCCCGCGAAGGTGCCGATGACCAGGACGACGGCTACCGTGCCGAGGCCCACGACGACGCTGTTCGCCAGCTCGAGCCAGAAGAGGCCGACCTTTCCGGCGAGCATGTCGGTGTATTGGCTCCAGTTGAATGGGTGGGGCACGGAAACGGGCTCGGCGCGCAGCTGCCCGACGCTCTTGAAGCCGCCCATGACCGATATGTAGAGCGGTACGGCGATGACGAGGACCATGACGCTGCTGGCCAGGTACTTGATCGCGGACATGAGCCTGTTGGTGCGGGTCATGCTTCTCATGGCTAGGTCTCCTCCCTGACGAGCGCTTTCTGGTAGAAGAGGTTGAAGACGAGGCAGATGAGGAAGATGCAGACCGCGATGGTCCCGCCGTAGCCGATATTGAAGCGCTGAAGGCCGATCTTGTACATGTAGGTGACGATGGTCTCGCCCGCGTTCACGGGGTCGCCCTTGCCCATCGCCCAAACGACGTCGAAGAGCTGGAAGGAGCCGATGATCGAGAAGAAGACCGAGAGCTGGATGCTCGTCCGCATCCCGGGCAGCGTGACCGACCTGAATACCTGCCAGCCGGAGGCGCCGTCGATGGTCGCGGCCTCGATCTGCTCCTGGGGGATGTCCTGGAGACCGGCGATGTAAATGGTCATGTGGAAACCGAAATACTTCCAGACTATGACCACGAGGATGGCCCAGAGCACCGTCGAGGTATTGCCCATCAGGGCGGGCGCGTGCGCGGCCGGGGCGAGGATCGCCCAGATCGCGCGCACGAGGCCGTACTGCGGATGGTAGATGAACTGCCAGAGCACGCCAGTGATGACCTCGGAGAGAACATAGGGCAGGAAGAAGAAGGTCCGGAAGAACATGGCTCCCTTGAACCGGCGGTCGCTCACGATGAGGGCGAGGGCCATGGCGAGGGGGAGCTGGATGGCGAGCGAGACGACCGCGATGATGAGGTTGTGCCAGAGCGCCTTGTGGACGATGGCGTCCCTGATGAACTGCGAGTAATTGGCGAGGCCGCGGAATTCGACCATGGGCCCCAGGCCGTTCCATTTGTAGAGGCTGAATACCGCCGCCTCGAAGACAGGGACTATGACCAAGGCCGTGAAGACTATCAGGGCGGGCCCGAGCAAGACCGCCAGTGTCAAAATGCTCGGCTTGCCCATGCCCCCGTACATTACTTTTCGCTTAGCCAATTGCTCCCTCTCTTCGATGCCTTTTTGCCGGCGGCGCCGCGGCCCCCCGCGAATAGCCCGGGGAACCGCTGCGCGCGAGCCTACTTGTTGGCGAAGGCGGTCTGGATCGCCGCGCAAGCCTGGGCCGGGGTGGCCGTACCCGCGAGGATGGTCTGCACAGCGTCGTTCACGGCGCCGCCCACCGCGGGAGGGAAGGCCTGGTCGAGATAGAGCTGGAAGAAGGTGCACTTGTCGACGAGGGCCTTGACCATCTTGGCGTTCGGGTCGGTGATGCCTACGTCGGCGCCCTTGGTCGTGGCGAGGATGCCGCTGGTCTTGGCGGCGGTGATCATGTTCTCCACGTTCGTCAGGAACTTGACGAAGTCGACAGCCGCGTCCGAGGCGTTCTTGCCCAGCGCGTAGCCGCCGCCGCCGCCGATTACCTCGGTGACCTTGCCCTTGCCGCCCTTGATCGCGGGAACGGGAGCCGCGGCGAGCTTATCGCCGATGCCAGCCTTGCTGGAGGAGTTGTCCCTCTGGACGTTGGGAGCCCACTGGCCCATGAGCTCCATGGCCGCCTGGCCGTTTCCTACGAGGGCGGCCTCGTCGTTGTAGGTCGCGCCGAGGAAACCGTCCTGGAAGGGCTTGAGGGCGGCTAGGTCCATGAGCATCTGGCCGGCCTTCACCCAGTTCGCGTCATTGAATCCCTTCGCGTTCTTCCCCGATACTGTGTCCGAGAAGAGGGAAGCCCCGCCGAGGCGGAGGGCGAGGTAGGACCACATGTGCATAGCGGGCCACTTGTCGTTGCCGGCGAGGGCGATGGGGGTGATGCCGGCGGCCTTGAGCTTCTTCACCAGCGTGAGGAAGTCGTCCCAGTCGGTCGGGAACGACGTATAGCCGACCTTGGCGAGGAGGTCCTTGTTGTACCAGAAGGTGATGCAGCCCGCATCGTTGGGGACCGCGTAGATGTGGCCGTTCGAGGTATAGGTAGCCCAGACGCCGGACGCCATGGAGTTGCCCCAGGCGGTGCCCTTCACTTCCTTGGAGATGTCCCTGCAGAGACCCGCGGCGCCGTACTCGGCGAGGACGCCGCCGCCCCAGGTCTGGAATACGTCGGGCGGGCTGCCCGACTGCATGACCGTGGTCAGCTTGCTCTTGAAGGCCTCGTTCTCGAGCACCGTGATGTTGATCTGTACGTCCGGATGCAGCTTCATGTAGGCGTCGGCGAAGCCCTGGTTCATGGCTTTGTCGTTCGCGGCGGTGCCGATGTGCCACCATTCGACGACCTTGGTCGGGGAAGCCCAGGCGCTGGTCGGCAGCAGCATGGCCGCGAGAGCGAAACTCAAGATCGCGAGCTTAATCCTAGAACTCATGCGTTCCTCCTAGAATGGGAATGGGGAATCCAGGGCCGGTCCCTGGTCAGCGTCCCACACTAGGCCCTGTCATGAGTCTTGGGAATTGGATACATGCCCGATGGCGCTATAAGGGGTTCGCCTTATGCCTTCGCAGGAACTCGATCAGGGCCGCGTTCACCTCATCGGCCCGCTCCCACTGAGGGACATGGCCGGCGCCTTCCACGCAGTGGAATTCGGCCGAGGGCAGGAGCCGGAGCAGGCGGCCGCTCTGCTCGAAAGGCAGGGTCGCATCCTCTCGGCCCCACAGCAGCAGGAGGGGAAGGCTCGTCCTGCCCAGCTCCGCGTAGGTCTCGAGCAGGGGCCAGGAGGGTATGCTCCGAAGCGTCGAGAGGACGGCCCGGCCTATGCCGGCATAGCCGAGGGGCGGAAGGTAGCTCGGGAGGAACTCGCGGTAGGAGGCCTCGCGTAGGAAATCGACGCGCTGCCCCTCGGCAAGGATCCGGGACCCGCGCAGGGCCATGACGAGGTCGCCGGCGATAGGCGCGGTCAGCAGCCTCGCGCGAAAGCCCCGCGCCGGCCACTCGAAGAGCGGATCGAAGAGGGCGACGCCGGCGACGAGCTCGGGTCGTCGCGCCGCCGTCGCCGCGGCTACGGGGCCGCCCATCGACAGGCCGACGAGGAAGGCCGCGCCGCCCTGGCGCAGGGCTTGCAGAAGCTCGACGAGCTGCTCGACGAAAAGATCCAAGTCGTAGGGGACGCGGGGCCTTTCGGAAAAGCCGCGGCCGTAGTGCTCGTATCGCAGCACGCGGAAGCCGGCCGACGCGAGGGCCGGGGCGTTGCGGTCCCAGGTCGAATAGGGGACCGAGAGCCCCGGCACCAGGGCTACGAGGGGGCAATGCCCGGGACCCGAGAGTTCGTAATGGACCAGGCCGCGGCTCAGCCTGACGAAGGAGCCGGCCGGCGCCCCCCGAGACGCCTGGCTCGGCCTTCGCATCCTAAGGATGTCGCGACCTCAAGGCCGCGAGACGAGGCCGGCGGCCATCATGAGCTCGGAGTAGAAGCGCGACTCGATGTCCGATTCGCCCACGCCGGCCTTGGCGAGGAGGGCGCGGATCTCACCCTGGGCCAGGGCTATGCGGGCGGGATCCTCCTCCTCGAGGAGGACCTCGATCTCGATGAAGCAGCCGAGGCCCCCTACCTCGACGATCTCGATGGTCGCGCCGCCCGCCTTGAACGCGAGGCCGGTCTTGGACTTGTCGTAGAAGGGTTCGCAGCCGAAGCGCACCGCGAATTCGACGAAGGCTTCCCGGTCCGAGACCTCGAACTCCCGCTCGAGGTTGATCTCTATGCCGCCCTCGGAGCGTTTGTTCTTGAAGGTGACGACGTGAGTGGCGACGACTTCGGCGTCGCGGCCCTCGGAGCGGACCCGGAAGCCCCGCGTGCCCCGGTTCAGGCGCCAATCGGGACCGTGCCAATAGGCGTCGCGCTTCTCGACCGCCCCCGCCGGGCGCGCGAAGGCAGAGACCGCGGCCAGGACGGCCGCACGGTCGCGTACATGGGCCTTGAGCTCGACCTCGATCACTTCGCCGCCCTAGCCGCGGAAGGCCAGAACCGAGGGGTCGTAGCCCTCGGGCGCCTTGTAGCCGAGGAGCTCTATGCAGGTGGCCGCGAGGCTGGAGATGCCCAGCCCTTCGCGGAGCGCCGGGCCGTACTCTCCCTTCGTCTCGGGATCGAAAAGGACGCAGGGAACGGGATTTAGCGAGTGGCTCGTCTTGGCCCGGGGGGTCCCGTCGGCCTTGCGTGTCACCGCGCCCGTCTTCTTGTCGTGCTCGTACATGTCGTCCGAGTTGCCGTGGTCGGCGGTGAGGATCATCGTTCCGCCCGCCTTCTCGACGGCCGTCCGGAGGCGGCCGAGCTGGAGGTCCATGCCCTCCATGCCAGCGACGACGGCCTGGTAGTTTCCGGTGTGGCCCACCATGTCGCCGTTGGGGAAGTTGAGGCGGATGAAGGCGTACTTGCCGGAATCGATGGCCTCGAGGACCTTGTCCGTGATCTCGGCGCATTTCATCCAGGGCCGCTGCTCGAAGGGCACGCGGTCGGAGGGGACCTCCACGTAATCCTCGTAGGTCTCCGAAAATTTTCCCTGGCGGTTACCGTTGAAGAAATAGGTGACGTGGCCGTACTTCTGCGTCTCGGAGATCGCGAGCAGCCTGACCTCGGAGGCGACCAGGTACTCGCCCATCGTCCGATCGATCGCGGGCGGCTCGACGATGTACTGCTTGGGCACGTGGGCGTCGCCGTCGTATTGCATGAGCCCCGCGTACTCGACGCGGGGCCGCCTGACGCGATCGAACTTGTCGAAGGCATCCTGCTCGAAGGCGGCCGTGATCTCGAGGGCCCGGTCGCCGCGGAAGTTGAAGTAGACGACGGAGTCGCCGTCCTCGATGGTCCCGACTGGCTTCGGGCCGGCGGGGCCCGCGTCGACCACGACGAACTCGCGGACGTCCTGGTCGATCACGTTGGGCTGCTCGGCGCGGTAGGCCTCGATGGCGGCCTTCGCGCTCGGGAACTGCCTGCCGATCCCGAGGACGTGGCAGTCCCAGCCGCGTTTCACCTGGTCCCAGTTGGCGTTGTAGCGGTCCATCGTGATGTACTGCCGCCCGCCGCCCGAGGCGATGCGGTAGTCGAAGCCTTTCGCGTTGTGCGACGCCAGGAAGGCCTCGAAGGGCAGGACGTACTCGAGGGCGCTCTGCTCGCCCACGTCGCGGCCGTCGAGGAGGATATGGACGCGGACTTCCTTGACGCCTTCGGCGGCGCAGCGGTCGATCATCGCCTTGAGGTGGTCTATGTGGGAGTGGACGTTGCCGTCCGAGAAGAGCCCGATGAAATGCATGGCCCCGCCCGGCGCCTTCTTGACGTTGGCCATCAGCTTCTTCCAGGTGCCGCCCTCGAACATGGCGCCAGTCGCGATGGAATTGGAGACCAGCTTGGCTCCCTGCTGGTAGACGCGGCCGCAGCCTATCGCGTTGTGGCCGACCTCGGAGTTGCCCATGTCCTCGTCGGAGGGGAGGCCGACCGCGAGGCCGTGCGCCTTGAGCTTCGTGTGGGGGGAGGCGGATTCCATGGCTCTGAACGCCCACATCTTGGAATCGGCGACGGCATCGCCCTCCGCATACTGGCCGTAGCCTACGCCGTCCATTATCACGAGCAGGAGTGGGCCGCGCCGGCCCTTCCAGGCGGGATTCTTCGAGAGGGCTTCTACCATGTCGATCTCCTTGCTACTCGCCGAAATACTCGATGAGGGTCCTGACCTGCAGTCCCTCGAGGCTCTTCTCGTATTGGAGGAAGGGCAGCCCGACGACTGCGAAGACGCCCGCGGGCACGGCGCCGCCCTCGACGAGGATCTCCGCCGCGGCCTTGACGGTGCCGCCCGTGGCTATGAGGTCGTCTACGATGAGGACCCTGCCGCCGACGGGGATATCGGCCTCGTGCATCTCGATCTCTGCTTCTCCGTACTCCAGCTCGTATTTCCTCGTACGCGTCTTGCCGGGGAGCTTGCCCTTCTTTCGCACGAGGACGAGGGGCAGCCCGAGCCGGTCGCAGAGGGGCGAGGCGAAGAGGAAGCCGCGGGACTCGATCGCCGCGACGGCGGCGAGGCCCTCGTTCTTGTAGAGCTTGACCATGGAATCGACGCAGAAGCGGAAAGCGTCGGGATTCGTGAGGATGCTCGTTATGTCGTAGAAGAGGATTCCCTTCTTGGGGAAATCGGGGACCTTGCGGATCGCGTCGTCCAGGTTGAAGCCAGGTGCCATGTATACCTCTTGCTAACTCGACAGCACGCCCTTGAGCCAGGCCGAGAGGGCCGCAGGCTCGGGTCGGCCGATAAAATCGGAATGGGCGACGGTGACCTCGGTATCGGCGCAGAGGCTTCGCAGCCATGCGACGGCGGCGCCGGAGGAGCCGAAGAAGGCGACCTTCCTGCCCGCTAGGTTGACGCCCTTGAATACCCGGGCGAGCTCGGCGAAGGCGGGAGAGCCTGCCGAGCCGGCGCCGAGGATGAAGAGGCCGGCGGCGAGGATTTCGGAGATACCGACTTCGGCCGCGCCCTTGAGGATGGCGCCGCGTCCCTGCTCTTCGAGTCGCTCGGCGATAGCCCTAGCCTCCCGCTCTATTTCGGGTTGGCCGTCATCGAAGAGGATCAGGGTCTTGCTTTCGTTTGTAGCCACGGATGGAAATAGTATTCTCGCGCCGCTCGGCCTGTCAAGTTCAGGGGCCGGGCGATTCGCTCGCCTCGCGGAGGCGTTGGGCCTTCTTGAGCTTGACGAAATGCAGATAGGCGTCGATTGCCCCCACGACGAAAGAGGCGCCCAAGGCGGTGCCGAGCCTCGTCAGGCGCTGCGAATCGGTGAGCGTAGCGGAGAACTCCGTCTTGAAGGGCCAGGGCGCATAGGTCGAGGCGAATCCGTTCGAGACGTAGCGCTGAAGGTCGAAGGCGAAATCGGCATAAAAGAGCATTATCGGGAAGGAGCCCAGGGACACTATCTCGAAGCGGCTGTACGGATTCTCGGGTGGCGCGGGGAGCGATGGCAGGGCGGCGGCCTGCGCGGCCCCGGCGGCGGTCGTGGAAGCCTGCGCGGGGTCGACCACCTGGGCTTGGGCGCCCAGGCCCAGGGGCGCGGCCGCGGCCAGCGCGAGGATCGCCGAGGCGACGCAGAGCCGCGGCGCCGGCCCGAGCCTCCTCACGCGGTCCCCCGGGCGGCCGCGGCCCCGAAGAGCCCGGTGCCGATGCGGACGAGGGTGGAGCCCTCCTCGACGGCGAGCTCGAAATCGCCCGACATGCCCATCGAGAGGACGTCGAAGCCCTCCAGGCCGAAGCGCGCCCGAGCGCCGTCGGCGGCCTCCCGGAGGCCGCGGAACGAGGCCCGTACCCGGGATTCGTCGTCGATGTTGGGCGCCATCGTCATGAGGCCGCGCGGCCGGAGGGCTCGATCGGGGGCGGGCGGCAAGAGCTCGAGGGCCCGATACAGCTCGTCCTGGCCCCTGAAGCCTTCCTTGGATTCCTCGCCCGTATGGAGCTCGAGGAGGATCTCGCGGCGCAGTCCCGCGGCCCTGGCGCGCTTTTCCAGCTCGAGGAGGAGCTCGGCCGAGTCGACCGACTG
This sequence comes from Spirochaetaceae bacterium, assembly GCA_025355995.1. Lineage (GTDB taxonomy): Bacteria > Spirochaetota > Spirochaetia > Treponematales > Rectinemataceae > UBA1306. Next base: position 14,221 of record JANXYQ010000039.1, read on the forward strand.
CAGCCGCGAGAAGAGGGGCAGCGCCTTCCTGGTCTTATTCGATTGCAGGTGCCCGATCATATCGAGCCGCGCTCCCGGGTGGGCGGCGAGGAAGGCGGGGTATTTCGCCTCGGCCTCCTGGACCCGGCTCTCGCCGAAGGACCTCACGCCGGCTTCCCAGGCGGCGAGCGCCGCCTCGACGGGGTGGAGCTTGGTCACGGCGAGAAGCTCGATTTCCTCGGCCGGGCGGCCCGAGCGCTCGGCCGCGCGACGGATCCGAGAGCGGAGATCCTCGACCCTGGTTTCGACGAAGGAATAGTCGACCATGGGGCGCCTAGAAGAAGTCCCTCAGCGACTCGTCGATGCCCTTGCGGATCTCGAACCAGTATTCGAGGCCGGCTTCATGCGGATCTTTCTCGAATGCGGCTATCCATTGGGCCAACTCGGGACCGGCGTCCCCGTCGACGTCGCGCCTGCGCCTCAGGAAAGTCGATACGAACTCCAAGTTCTTCTCGCTCTCCCAGTAGACGGCGGCATTTCGGCTGTTTATGCGGCTCGCGGCCACGCGCATGGCGGCGAGGTACTCCTCCTTCAGGCCGTAGACCGAGCCTATGACCTCGGGCATCATCTCCTCGCCCCAGCCGCGGTGGAAGCGGCAGATCCCGGCGTTGTCCATGCCGAGCTCCTTGCGCAGGCGCTCGGCGCAGGCCCGCCCGAGCTGCCTCGGCGGCAGGAATTCCGCGCCGTAGTGCATGTAGTACTTGCCCATTATTCCCATCGGGGCGAGGACGCCGGGCGTCCAGTACTGGTTGGGCACCATCCAGCCGCGCCTGCCGTTGGCGGTGTAGACGAAGCGGTCGAGGACTCTCACCCCGCGCTCGCGCTTCGCCTTGCGGCCCCACTTGCGCGGCCCCTCGGAAAGGTCGAGCAGCCCCTTGCGCCCCAGGATGGCGTCGATGAGCTCGATGCCGAGGTCGGCATTGCGGGCCGAGTCGGCGACCGCGTCGAAGCCCTCGACCTTCCAGCGAGGCAAGGCCCCGACGCCGAGGTCCTCGGGCTTCAGGTCCCCGGAGTCGAGGCAGTCCATGAGCCAGGCGAGCACGCCTCCCAGGGATATCCCGTCGAAGCCCGCCGCGTCGGAGGCCTTGTTGAGCCGCTCCGCCGCGCGCTGGTCGAAGATTCCGCAGAGGGGACCGAGGGCCTGGTAGGGCTCGTAATCCTTCTTGAACTCGCCGCGCATCTTCTTGCAGACGGCCGAGCAGGGCTCGCCGCAGGTGGCCTGGCTTTTCGTGGCGATGGTCTCCTCGTTGAACTGCTTGAGGTAGTGGCCCTGGATCAGCCTCTCGTTGAGCTCGAGGCGCTCGGCCTCGGTCCAGGAGACCGTGCGGTAGTTGAACGCGATGATGCGGCCGCCCAAGGTCGCGTAGTTGACGCCGAGGGTGCCTCCCGTCTCGAACTTGGGATCGAAGCGGTACTTGGTCGTCGCCTCGAAATCCTTGACCGCGAGCTTCTGCTTGTACTTGGCCTCGAACCACTCGTCGGCCACCTTGCGGTCGCGGAAGTCCTCGCCGACCACGGTGCCCCCGTAGACGACGGCGGCTATGCCGTGCTCCTGGAGCATCTTGGAGCCCAACCCTCCCCGTCCCGCCCAGGTGTCGACGTCCGAGGCCTTCCCGTTCTTCACCGGGGCGGAGAGGATCGCGCCGAAATCCGTGGCTTCCGCGGCGGGACCGACCGAGAAGGCGCGATACTCGCCCTCGTAGCGGGGCCCGAAGCGGGCGAGGGCGTAATCGAGCAGGGCGTATGAACCCGTCCTAGGAGAACCGCCCTCGGAGCCCGCATCCTCGGGACAGGCGCCGGCGTTTCCCTTCCAGACCTGGTGCAGGTCGACGGGCAGCACTTCGACCTCGATCTCCTCCCCGTGCTTGCGGTTGAGGTAGAGGATGGAGGGAACAGGGGACTTCCCGACGAGGCTCACCTGGTTGATGCCGAGGTTGTCGAACACCAGCCCCGCCCCGCCCATGCTGGAGACGTAGAACCCGCGCCAGGCGGGCGAGAAGCCCGTGAACATCATGCGGTTGGAGCCGGGGAATATGGAGCCGGCGAAGAGGCCCACGCCGAAGTTGAGGCTCTGCGTCCTGCCGGAAATGTGGAGGCCGAGGTCCACCGGTCCGAAATACTCGCCGACCTTGTAGCGCCTCACCCTGTAGAATCCGGTGGACGCGTCAACGAACAGGGCTTTCTGGGTCGTTTCCACGGCTTGCCTCCCCTGCGACTCTACATTCTCCTAGCGAGAAATGCTACAACGTCCCCGAATCCGAAGCGCTTAGCCATGCGGTCCAGAGGGCCTTTGACGAAGGCGGGCCGGAGGCCCCGCGCCCAGCCGCCCCAGGTGGCGGAGGCCGAGACCGCGAAACCGCGGGACTCGAGCAAGGCGCGCAGTGACCGGGCGGAGAAGAGGTAGAGGTGGTCGTAGATCGCGCTCCGCCACCTGGGGCCGAGGAGCCTCGCCTGGAAGCCGTCCGCGTTGGGCGTCGTGAGGACGAGCAGCCCGCCGGGCGCGAGGACCCTAGCGACCTCGTCCAGGAAGGCCGCGGGATCGTTGAGGTGCTCTATCAAGTGCGACGCGTGCACGAGGTCGAAGGATGCCGCGGGAAAGGAGGCGGACTCGAGGCTGCCTGCGTGTATCGGCAGGGCGTGGCGCGCCTGCCCATAGCTCGCCTGGGCCGCCGACAACTCGACGCCTTGCGGGTCCCAGCCCGAATCGCGCAGCGCGGCGAGCAGGGCCCCCGTGGCGCAGCCGACGTCCAGGGCGCGCGGCTTGCGCCCCTCCGCCCTCGCGCGCTCGAATATCGGCTCAGCCTCCCTCTCTAGGGCGATATCGCCTAGGGCGAGGAGCTCGAGATCGCGGTAGGCGTATTGGTTCCGCTCCTCGTAGCGGAGGTAGTCGGCGCTCGAGCGCCCGTCGTAGCGCTCCGCTATGGCCTGGGGCTCGCTCTGGGGGTTCTGCTGGATGAGGCCGCAGCCGCGGCAGGCCACGAAGGCGAAGTCCCCGCAGTCCCACAGGCGCGAGAAGGACTCGCCGCCGCAGAGCCGGCAGGGCACGGGCCGCTTGGGCTCGGGGCCGGGGAGGGTGGCGAAGGTCTTTACCTCGCGCACTCGCTACTCGACCGCGATGGTCCAGGTCGCCGAGCGCCTGTTTCCCGCGACGTCCTCGACACGCACCTCGAGGGAGGCGCGACCCCTGGTGAATAGCCGCTCGGCGAGCTCGTAGCGCCCGTCCTTGGTCCGTAGCTCGCCCGCGGCGACGGGCGCGAGCGCGAAGAGCATCAGCTCGCCGCCCGAGCCCTTGGCTACGTCGAATACGCTCTTCGCGGCCTCCACGCCGTCGATGGAGAGCCGGAGGCCGTAGGGCGCGAGGGGACCTGCCGTCCAGGGCGAGTCGGCGGGGTCGGCCACGTCTACCGAAATCCTATAAGTGCCCTGGGGAACGGACGCCGTCTCGCCGAGGACGTAGACCTTGTCGGCGCGGGAGAGGGCGAGGCTCCTGATGACGGGCGCCTTATCGTCCGCCTGGGGGGGAAGGAGGAGGAGGGGATTGACCCAGGAGCCGGCTCGGCGGTCGTAGACCTCGAATACCGCGCCCGGCCCCTCGATCCAGCCCGTGGTCCCGGGCCTTCCGAGTATGTCGCCCGCCTTGGGTTTCCTGAGGTAGGTGGTCAGGGAGCCCGGCGCTAGGTGGGAGTAGACCGCCGCCATCCCCTTCTGGTGCTCGACGACCACGAAGGAGCCGAGGGGTGCGGGCAGGAGCCCCGCATGCTCTCCCTCGTCGAGGCTGAAGGAGAGCTCGCCGTCCTCCGCGGCGCGTACGAAACCGTCGTCCCCCGCCAGGGCTATGCCCGTTATCACCCGGCCCTTCGCGTAGGTCCCGAAGGTCGCGGCAAGCCGCGGCGGCGCCAGCGGCCAATCCATGGCGAAGGCGGAAAGCGCGACGAAGGTCGCGAGGGCGGCGATCGCCGCGGACGCGGGGCGCCAACTGGGGCTCGGCATCATCGCACCTGAAGGTCCATCCGGACGATGTCGCCGTCGACGCCGAGGAAGAGCGCGTCGTCCCGCGCCTCGACGAAGGCGAGGTCGGCCTTCAGCGTCACGTCGACGACGCGGCGATCAGGCGGCGCGGCGCATACGAGCCGCTTCTCCCCCCCGTTCCCCGAGAGGAGGACGATGAGCCCCCCTCCCCTCGCCGTGAGCGCGAGCCTCGAGGTCGCGGGCACCGAGATGACGGTCTCGCTTCGCGAGGCCCTGTCGTACACGCTCACCCCGGAGGGCGATTCGTAGGCGAGCCTGCCGCCGTCCTCCGTGAACGCGATGGAAACCGGCCTGCGGTAGTCGGAGGCGAGGTAACGATGATAGGCGACGCGGTACGCGGCCGAACGCTTCTCCATGACGACGAGGCGCTGTTTGTCCAAGCCGGTGACAGCGGCCACGAGGAGGCCGTCCGGGGAGACGGCCAGCCCGTAGACGCCGGCTATACGGGAACCTCCGGGCGCGAAGTCGAGCCTGGCGGCACCTGCGGCGTCGAGCCCCACGATGCTCCCGTCCAATAGGCCGAAGGCGGCGAGGGAGGGACTGGCGTCGAAGGCGGTGACTATCGAGCCGAATTTATAGGTCCATGCAATCGTTCCGGGCTTCGTCAGCTCCGATACCGTGGACTGGTCGGGGGCGATGACGAAGCGCCGGCCTGCCGCGAAGAAGGGATAGCCCGCCGAGACGATCCGAGCCAGGGTCCTGCCTTCCGGCGACTCGATTGAAAAGCCTTCAGAGAGACGCTCGTAGGGCGCGAAGGCGTCGTCCGCGAGGGCCACGCCGTAGGATACGGTGGAGGCGAAGAGGAGGGAGCCCTCCGGCGTGAAGTAGCCGTAGCGGTCGCCGAGGCGGAAGGATATCGGGGCGGAGCCTCCCGTGGCCCCTCGGGGCTTCTTGGCCGACGCCGGGTCGGCAGCCGTCGCCCCGACGGCGAGGGCCGGCGCGGTCGAGACGCTTTTCGTCCAGACTGGAACTAGGATGAGTTCCTTTTGAAGCGGGAGCGCGCAAATGAGGAAATATGCGAGCCCGGCGGTCACGATTCCTGCCGCGGCGAAACGTCTTTTACCGATCTCTTCCATAGTTCTCCGATCGACGCGAATGGTATATAGTTGAGGCTTCAGCGTCAACTAACGGGGGGCCGCGCAATGGATATCGACGGTTTATTCGGCCTCGCCCTCGAGGCGGCGAAGCGATCATACTCGCCCTATTCGCGGTTCAAGGTCGGGGCGGCGCTCCTATGCGCGGACGGTTCGGTGTTCTCCGGGACGAATATGGAGAATCGCTCCTTCGGCCTGACTACCTGCGCGGAGCGGAACGCCCTAGCGGCGGCGGTAGGGGCGGGCAAGCGCGCTTTCGCGGGCATCGTCGTGGCGACGCCCGACGCGGAATATCCGGTGAGCCCCTGCGGCGCCTGCAGGCAGGTCCTCTCGGAATTCCTCCCGCCCGACGCGCCCGTGGTTTTCGGCAGTTCCGCCAAGGACCTCGTGGTCACCACGATAGGCCAGCTATTTCCCTACGATGCCCTGCACGAGCTGAAGAAGAATTGAAAGGCATGCAGTGAGAGGACAGTAGGAATCGAGAACTGAAGGAGCGCGATATCGCGCATTCGTTTCCCAAATCCCCCTTTGCCTTCCCTCTCTATTTGCTCTTCGCCTCTTCGGCCTTCTTCAAGTCCGCTTCCAGCTTGGTCGACCAGATCTCGGCCTTGCGCTTCAGGGTCTCGGCCTCGTCGCGCTCGGCGAGGACTATGTGTATCCTGCGGAGGGCTTGCAGGTAGAGGACGGCGGCGCGGAAATCCTGGACCTTGTGCGTATACAACTCGTACTGCTCGCGGTACTTGTCCGCGCAACGCTGGAAAAGCTGCTTGACGAGGGTGAGGTGGCTCATCACGGTGGCGCGAACGGGCGAGGAGAAGTCCATGTCGGGCACGGCGGTCTTGAGGTTCACGAGGTTCTTCCCGATCGCGGCCACCTTGCCCCAAACCTCGATGAAGGAGGCTGAGTACTTCGAGTTCTCCCCGAAGGCGTCTTCCAGGGTCTGGACCGCGAAGCCGAGCTTACGCAGGAGCCTGAAGCGGCCCTCCGAGTCGAAATCCTTGATCTCCTCGAGCTTGGCCTCGTAATCGGAGAAGGGAACGTCCACGTAGCCGGACACGGTGTCCTCGAGGTACTTGATCGCCCTGACGAGGGTCTTCCGCGCCTCGAGGAGGTAGACCCCGTCCTTGATGCCGAGGAGCGAGACCGAGAGGGCGTTGACGAGCATGTACCAGGAGCAAAGGTCGAGGGCGTCGTTCGCCAGCTTGAGCCTCTTGTAGCCCGAGCTGGAATCGTCCTTGGCGAGCAGGTCGAGGAGGGTCTTCTCCTTCGCGAGGCCCGCCTCGATGGTCTTCCGGTGCTCCTTGACCTTCTCGAAATACCGGTTGCGCTGCTCCTGCGTGATTTTGCCCATCAGCCGCCCTGCCAATTGCCGAATTTACGGAGGAGCTCCGTCGCGTGCGCGATGGAAGCCTCTTCGCGGGGGTCTCCCGCCAGCATGCGCGCGATCTCCTCGGCCCTGACCCGCCCCTCCATCCTGGAGAGCTTCGTGGTGGTCCTGCCGCCGGAGACGTCCTTCTCGACCCTGTAGTGATTATCGGCTCGAACCGCGATGGAGGCTAGATGCGTAATGCAGAGCACCTGCTTGGACTTGCCGAGCTCCTTGAGATGCTCGCCGACGGCTACTGCCACCTCCCCGCCTATCCCGGCGTCGACCTCGTCGAAGATTAGGCAGTCGACCGAATCGGTACCGGCGAGGACGGTCTTGGCCGCCAAGGCGACGCGGGAGAGCTCCCCCCCGGAGGCTATCCTGGCCAGGGGCTTCGCGCTTTCCCCCGGGTTGGGGGCGATCAGGAATTCGACCTCGTCGACGCCGTAGGGGCCCACCACGGGCCGCGGCCCGTTGAGACCGGCCTCGGCCTCCTTGCGGCCGACTCGGGCGAAGAATTTGGCGCTCGGCATCCCGAGGGTCCGGACTATCGCCTCGATGCGCTCCTGTAAGCCCGACGCGGCCGCCTTGCGCTTCTCGGAGAGCGCGAGGGCGGCGGCCAGAACCTCGCCCTCCATCGCGGCTATCCTCTGCTCGATCTCGCCCTTGTCCTCTTCCCAGGTCTCGAGCCTCGACAGGCGGCCCGAGTCCTCCTCGAGCCTGGCGAGCACGTCCTCGATCGTGGCGCCGTACTTCTTCTTGAGCTTCTGTATGTCGGCGAGGCGGCTCTCGACGTTCTCGAGGCGCGCGGGGTCGAAGGAGAGCGCCCCGATATAGTGCCGGAGCGAGTCCGCGACGTCCTCGAGCTCGTAGAAGGCGTCGTCCGAGCGCCGCGCGAGGTCGGAGAGCGCGGGGTCGATGGCCTGGGCGGTCTCCAGTCCCGAGCGCAGGCGCCTGAGCGAGGCCAGGGCTCCCTCTCCGCCCTCGCCGTCGGACAAAGCGCCGTGCGCCGCCTCCACCGCCGCGAAGAGCCTCTCGTGCTGGGACAGGAGCCTCTCCTCGGCCTCGAGATCGGCTTCCTCGCCGGCGCGGAGCTTGGCCTTGGAAATCTCGTCGACCGCGAAGCGCAAGAACTCGATCTCCCGGCCCCGTACCGCCTCGGAGGCCAGGGCCGACTCGTAGGCCCGCTTCTCCGCCGAGAGGGCCGCGAAGCGGGTCCCGAAAGCCAGTACCTCGTCCTCTATGCGCGCGTAGCGGTCGAGCAGCTTGCGGTGGTTCTCGGGCAATAGGAGGGACTGGTGCTCGTGCTGGCCGTGGAGGTCGACGAGCAGGGAGGTCAGCTCGGCTAGGTCGGACCGGAGCGCGCTTTGGTTCTGGATATAGGCGGAGCCCCGGCCGTTCGACTTGATACCGCGGCGCACGAGGACTCGGCCGTCCTCGGGCTCGAGGCCCCGCGAGCGGAGCCATTCCTGGGCTTCCGGATTGCGCGACACGTCGAGGACCCCCGTGACCAGGCTCTCCTCCGCGCCGGTGCGGATCACGCCGGTATCCGCCTTCGCCCCGAGGAGGAAGCCGATGGCGCCCACGAGGAGGGACTTGCCGGCGCCGGTCTCGCCGGTGAGGAGGTTGAGGCCGCCCGTGAAGCTCACGGAGAGCCGCTCTATCAGCGCGAAATCGCGAACCGTGAGTTCCTCAAGCACCGGGGCCTCCCGACCAGGCCAGCTTCGAGCGCAGGAGCTCATAGAAAGCGAAGCCTTCGGAAACGAATATCCGCGCTTTCTTCGAGGCGCCCGATACGCGGATCCTATCGCCGGAGCGTAGCGTGAAAGTCTCCTGGCCGTCGATAGTGAGCATCGCGCCCGTCCGCTTGCCCACCTCCATCGTGATCTCGATCGCCTCGTCGGCCGGCACGACAAGGGGCCGATTGGACAGGGTGAAGGGGCAGACCGGATTGACGATCATGGCCTCCATCTCGGGATGGAGGACCGGGCCGCCGGCGGCGAGGTTGTAGGCCGTGGAGCCCGTGGGAGTCGCGACGATGACGCCGTCCGCCCTGTATCGCACGAGTGTGGAGCTTCCGAGGCTGATGCCGAAGCCTATGAGCTTGGCGATGCCCTGGGCCGAGACGGTGGCGTCGTTCATCGCCCAATACGAGGCCAGGCGCTCGCCGTCCCGCCAGGCCTCGACGGCGAGCATGAGGCGCTCCGAAACCTGCAAATCGCCTTTTCTCCACGCGGCGACCGCCGAGGGCCACTCGCCGGGGCCGATCTCGGCTATGAAGCCGAGGCGCCCGAGGTTGACGGGCAGTATGGGTATGCCGAGGGGGGCCGCGACTCGGGCCGCGTACAGGACCGTGCCGTCGCCGCCCAGCGAGATGACGAGGCTCGCGCCCTCGGCGTTCGGGGGGCCGTCGGGATCGCCCGTGTAGAAATAGCTTTCGGAGTCCACCCCGAGGCCCGAGAGCGCGCTCGAGATGGAGGCGGCTACGCTCGCGGCCTGGTCCTTCTCGAGATTGGCGATTATGAGGACGCGCCCGCCGCGTTCCGGCATGTATCCTCCAATGATTATGGTAAGGTCGCCAGGATTCGGGAAATCTTATCGGCGGAGGAGGCCCCGATCCGCTGGTGGAGGGGAAAGAGCAGGCAGCGCATGGCGATGGACCGCGCGTTGGGGCAGGCCCCCTCGGGCACGAGGCCCTTCGCCAGCAGGCTACCGTCGAAGGCCAGCTCGGTGTCCACCTCTTTCTTCTTGGCGTAGGCCCGAACGTCCTTGACGCTCGAGTCTATCGATACCGGGAAGGCCCAGAAGCCCGGCTCGCCCTCGCCTCCCTGGGACAGGAGCCGGTGGCGCGTGCGCGCGAGGGACTGAGCGAACGCGGAAGCGAGTTCGCGCCGCCGGGTTATCGCGCCTTCCATATCGCGCAGCTGCGAGAGCGCGAGGGCCGCATTGTAGTCGGTCATCCTGATTTCGGGAGCGATAGCCTCTCCGAGGTTGCGGAGCACCTGCCCCTCCCTCTTGCCGAAGGCGAGGACGAGGGCTCCCCCTCCAGAAGTCACTATCGAGTCGTGCTCGAGTCCGAGGATGGCGACGCGGCCCAGGGACCCCGCGCGCGACTCGCCCCGATAAGCGCCCACCGCGTTGGACATGTCCTCGATCACCGCGAGCCCCAAGGCGGCGACTGCCTCGGGATCGGGGAGTATGCCGAGGGCCTCGTGGAGGATGAAGGCCTTCGGGTGGGGATCCAGGCCGGCTATCGCGGTAAGGTCGGGTTCCGCGCTGTCGATGACCGAGTCTATGAAAACCGGCGCCAGGCGCCGCGACGCGAGCGCCTCGGCGTAATAGGCCGGCGCCAGCGCGGGTACGGCCACCGCGTCGCCTTCGGAAAGCGCGAGGGAATCCAGCGCGAGGCCGAGGGCGGTGAGGGGGCTGCGCACGGCGAAGCCATAGTCGAAGCCGAGGGCCTCCCGCGCGGCCTTCTGGAAGCGGTCCAGGTATTCCCCGGGGCCGACCGAATCGGTGACCAGGCAGTTGAGGACGGTGTCCATATCCTTCCGGCGAATGTAGGAACGAAAGACGGGTATGCTCATCTGCGGGTTTTCGCCGGCTAGCGGCGGATCTCTTCGATCTTCCTGAGCTCCTTGGCGCTGAAGAGCTTGCGGATATCGAGGAGGATCAGGTATCCCGCCTCGCGATTGACCACGCCTTGTATATACTCGGCGCCGATGCCCGTGAGCATCTGCGGCGGAGGCTGGATGTTCTGCGCCTCTATCGCGACCACTCGCTCTACCTTGTCGATGATCACGCCGAGCTTCATACCGTCGATGTCGATGATGATGAACCCCGACAGGAGCTCCTCGTCCTCGCCGAGCTGTGCCTTCCTGAGATGGAAACGCTTATGAAGGGAGATGATCGGGATGATCTCGCCGCGCAGGTTGAAGAGGCCTTCGACATAGCCCGGGGCGTTGGGTATAGACCGGATATCCTGCACTCGCACTATCTCTTTGACGTCCATGATGTCGACGCCGTAGAGCTCTTCGCTTATTTGGAAGGTGACGAGCTGGATTTGAGTGTCCTGTTCGGCCATATGCCTCCCTCCATAGAATCCATGTTCCGTGAAAGTGTAGCATCTTTCGAAAAGGCGGGCAAGATTTTTGGCGTATAATATGTTCGTATAAAAGAATAAAAAAAGCCTGGCGATGACCTACTCTCCCACCCTAAGGTAGTACCATCGGCGTTGAGAGGCTTAACTTCC
>JANXYQ010000057.1 GCA_025355995.1 Spirochaetaceae bacterium
ATGGGCTGGGCATCCGAAGAATCATGGTAAGTAGCCCGTCGAAAAATGCTTTGCAGAACTGTCTGATTCGTCGTAGAAGATTCCTTTTTCTAATTCAATGAGAAAACAAGATTATTTATTGGTTTTTCGAGGTGCCCTATATTTCCTCTCATCGCTCAATCATAGGCGGGGGCTGACGCCGATGCAAGCTTGGGCGTTTCGGGCGGGAGAGCGGCGAAAAATACCGGAGACGGCCGGAGCCTAGGTTCGGCTCGACCGTCTCCGGCGGGGATCAGAACAGGTGCCTGACTACGAAGTTGCCGAAGTCGGCGATGAACAGGTCATGGTCCATGGGGTCTATCGTCAGGCCCCCGAATTGGCTGAACGACACGATGCCCCCCCTGAGGGCCGAATGTGGAATTGTCAGCGGCGGTGATCAAATAGCTGACCGGGTTCGCGAAGTTGTTATAAGTTGAGCCGGTGTCCTGCGCGACAGCGCTTACAGTAGCCGTTCCACCGCTTAGCACGAAATCCGCCTGGAGGTTGGTTATATCATAGCCGAATGGAATATTGATGGAAATTGAAGTTCCCGAGCTTACGCCGACTATGCTGGGGGAATGGAAGCTGAATGACTGGATATCCTTGGCTGGATTGGCCAAGATCGTCACGGTTACGACGCGGCTCTTGGTGCTTCCGTCGGCGGCGTGGACCACGTAGGTGAGGGAGGGGCTGAAGCTGTTGGACGCGACGCCGGTAGTCTGGGTGATCCAGAAACCGTTACTGAGGCGCCGGTAGTCGTGAATGCGGCGATAAAGGGATTCGAACTCCCATAGGGAAGGGTCACGCTGATGGTGTTGCCGGATATGACTCCGTTACGGCGTTCATGCTGAATGAGGTGAAGTCGTTCGAGGAGGCGCTCGCGACCCTCGCCGATACGGTGTAGCTCTGGGTAGTGCCGTCCTCGGCCTTGACGACATAGGTCACGGGGTTCGTGAAATCGTTGGCGGTCGTGCCGCTGGCCTGTGGGGTGCCGCCGACATCCACTTCGACGCCTGTCGCGGTGAAGCTAGCCGCCAAGGCGGCTACCGGGGTCCCCGGGGGCAGGCTCACGGCGATGACGTTTCCCGCGATGACGCCGATGGACGCGACAGGGCTCGAGATCGAAAAGGCGGAGAAGTCCTTGTCGCTCGATTTCGTCCCGCCGCCGGAGACCGGAGTGGAGCAGGCCGCGAAGGCTAGGGCGCGGGCATAGGCGAGATAGGGCGCGGCGATTCGGCCGGCCGATCGGCGACGCGATGAGTTCCCGGGATTAGTTTCGTGCATGGGTAACTCCTCCGGCTGCACGCCTGTTAAAAATATATTTCCTCGACTTTGGAGCCTCGCTCCCTTGCCGAAGCGGATGGGGCCTAGCGAATGCGAACCGCGGGTCGGGCAGTCTACTGCGCCGACTGGAACATCGATATAATAGGGTATTTTAGTCAGGTATTGGGAATGAATTAATCAGGTGATTCGCAATTATTTCGAAGGGGCGGTTATCCGATCGGCCCGCTCAAGCCCCTCCGTCGATCCCCAAGGGCAGGGTATCGGAGCGGAGACGCCGCAGGTACTCGCTCGGGCTCCCGTCCAAATCCTTCTTAACCCAATTGTATAAAGTCGCCTTGGAGTTGAAGCCCGCGTCGAAGGCGGCCCCGAGGATATTCCCCGAGACGGTATTGACGACCAATGAAATCCGGTTTTTCGGAATTCCCGTTTCCCTTGACAGCATCGCGAGGTCCAGGGCGGATTTCCTGAAGAGCCCGCTGCCGACTATCGCCCCCTCGATGCGGCGCCAATCCCCGTCCATGGTCGAGTCCGTCGATGGGCTTTCCGCTGCGAATCCGGGTTTCAGCGCCTCCCTGCGCTTCCTCAAGATCAGGGGAGCCAGCTTGAAAAGGACGGCCAGGGCCAGCAGGTTCCAAAGCAAGAAATAGCAATCGAGGACCACGAGATAGGTCTCCATGGACGCGGGGCTTGGGGCGGGCCCGAGGTCCATAGCCAGGACGCACGCGACCGCTATGGCGACATTCAGTATCACCGCGCTGAGGGACACGATCCCGTGATTCCGGTAGCTTCGTTCCCCTGCCTTTTTGAGGAAAAACATCGAAAAGCCGACCTGCGTGAGGCCGCGACAGGGGATGATGAGCTGACGCTGAATCCATTTTTGGGCGAACGGTATCCGTTCCGGGTCGCGGAAGAGGGCTAGCGGAACGAAGCTCAGGGCGCCTACCACCACGGCGAGCAGGCTCAAGGTCCCCTCTGCCACGGGAATCATAGTAATAATATAGTTACAGCCGCCCGGCGTAGCGACGGTCTAGCCTCTCGGCCCATTCCCTGGTAGCCTTGAGGGCATGACCGTCGTTTCGCTGCGCATCGGCCTGCCCCGAACTGAGCTCCGTCCCTCGGGAAAGCTATTCACCGCGGGCGCGAAGCGGCCCGCCGCCGCCGCCGAGCTCCGCTTCGCGGGCTTCGAGGGCGATGGCGTGGCCAACCGGAACTACCACGGCGGCCCGGACCGCGCGGCCTGCGCATACCCGGCCGGGCACTATGCCTGGTGGAAATCCGAGCACGGTTTCGATATTCCGCACGGTGGCTTCTGCGAGAACCTGACCGTGGACGGGCTGCGCGAAGAGGATATCTGTATCGGCGACTCGGTGCGCATTGGCGCGGCCCTGACGCAGGTGACGCTGCCCCGCGACCCCTGCGCGACCATCGACGGAATCCTGGGAATTCCTTCAATCCACCGCCTGGCCCGCGAGAGCGGGAAGTGCGGCTTCCACATGCGCGTCCTCGAGGAGGGCCGGGTGGCGGCCGGGGATTCCTTCGAGATCGTGGAGCGGCATCCCGCGGGGATCAGCGTCGCCGCGGCGCTCGACCTATACCACGGCAGGTCGACCGACCGAGCGCTCATGTCCCTGCTGCAGGCCATGCCCGAGTTCGCGGAAGAAGGCAAGCGCGAGCTGGCCACGAGGCTGGGTTGAGGGTTGCGCGCAGGCGGGTATTCCCTTTCCCGGTGGAATTGGTATCTTTCCCCTAGGCGACGCTTGCGCCGATTGACAGGAAAGGACAACAATGAAGTACAGGGGATTCCGGGAAGAGCCCTTGCTCGCCGCGGCACGGGAGCTCGAGGCTCTCGGCTTGATGCCTTCCGAAGTCCACGCGATCCTCAACCTCGCGGGGGCGAAATGGAGGTCGGTCCAGATCCGCGAGGGCCGGGACAACGAATATCAGGATCAAAACGACGCCCTGGTTTTCCACAAGGCCACCACGGCGCTCATGAAATCCACTATGCCCGTGACCCAGGAGCTAGCCCTGCTCGCCCACTCGTCGGAAGGCGAGAAATTCATGCTCCTGGCCATCGGCGTGACCATGGGGAGGCTGTTCGAGCGAGGCTCGCCCTCGATAAGGGAATGGCTCCGCGAGGGGGACGCACGGACCCGGAAGGTCATCCTCTCCTTCGCGATAGGATCGAGCATAATAGTGGAGCCGCAGGCGATAGACGGCCTCATGTACCGGATCGTCAAGCTCCGCTACGGAGCGCAAATCGAGGCGAGCGATGACATCAGCGACGCCGTGCTCGGAGTCGTGGAGAGTCTGGGGAATTCCGGCTACGCCTGTCTCAAGCCGATCAGGGGTGCGGCGACCTAGGCGGATCCGCGGCTCGCCAACTCGAATTCGAGGACGATCTTAGTGCCCGCATCGCGCTCGAGCCGTAGCGTCCCGCCCAGCTGCCGCGCAAGGCTCTTCATGAGCATGAACCCGAAGCCCGAGGAGCCCTCGAAGTCCGCCGACTCGGGGAGGCCTATGCCGTCGTCCTTCACCTCGAGGCGCGCCTGCCCTCCCTCGCTGCGGGCCGAGATCGATATCGATCCCTCCTTCCTTCCGGCGAAGGCGTATTTCATGGCGTTCGTGAGGATCTCGTTCAGGATAATGCCGAGGGGCTGGAGCTTGTCGGCGGGCAGGGTGAAGTCCTCTATCCGCTTCTCGACCCGTACCAGGGCGGAAGCCGGGAAGCCAGAGATTATCTCGTCGACGAGCGTAGGCAGGTAGGACGCGACCGACAGGGCCTTGAAGTCTGCCGAACGATAGAGCTTGTCGTAAAGCACGATCATGGCCTGCATGCGGCTGCCGGCCTCCCGGAGGACCACCGCGGCGGCGGTATCGCCAGCCGCTCCCTCCTGGAGCGAGAGGAGGCTGCGGATGATGGCCATGCTGTTCTTGATCCGGTGGTGGACCTCCTTGAGTATCAGCTCCTTCTCCTCGAGGAGGGCCGCGATCCTCTCCTCGTCCCGCACGCGCCCCGACACGTCCCGGCTCGACCCGTGCAGCTCCAGGACGGCCCCGGTCCCCTCGCCGAAGATGGTGCGGGTTGTGGTCTCGAACCAGGTGTAGCTCCCGTCCTTGCGGCGGATGCGGAAGACGTTCGTGGCGGTGCGGGGGACGGAGGTGATGTCCACGCGCGATTCCTCCAGCTGGGGAACGTCGTCGGGGTGAAATAGCTCGAAGGCGGAGCGGCCGATGAGCTCCTCGGGCTCGTAGCCGAGGAGGCTTCGGCAGGCTGGGGAGACGTAGAGGAAGCGGCCCTGCTCGTCGTGGCGCGCGATCATGTCGGTGGAATTCTCGGCCAGGAGGCGGAAGAGCGATTCGCTCTTCTGGAGCGCCCTCTCGGCGTTCTTGCGATGGGTGATGTCCTTGGTCGTGCCGCCGATGCCTACGATCCTCCCCTCGCGATCGTGGATGGGATTCAACACGACCTCGAAGTCGTGGACCATCCCGTCGGCCACCTGCGCCGTGGTTTCCGATACGACGGTACGGTCCGTATCGTAGACCCCTCGGTGCAGGGTGGCCCATTCCTCGCAGAGGGCAGGGGGAAAGCCGAGCTCCTCGTGGGTTCGGCCGATGATCCGCTCCGCCGGCAGCCCCAGGATATCGCAGAGCTTCCGGTTGGCGCTGGTGAAGCGGCCCGCGGTGTCGTAGCTGTAGATGTTATCGTCGCTCGAGTCGTTGATGAGGGAATACCGCTCCTCGCTCTTGCGCAGGCGCTCCTTCTCCTCGTCCAGCCTCTGGTTGGCCTCGAAGAGCTTGAAGGCCATCTTGATGGAAGCATCGAGGACGGTGCCTCTCGGGTCCTTCACGACGTAGCCGTAGGAGGTTATCTTCTCGGTCTTCGCGACGATCTCCGGCTCGACGTGGGAGGACAGGAAGACTACCGGCAGGCGTCTCAGCCCGAGGATGGCTTGGGCCGCCTGAGTCCCGTCCATGCCGGAGCCGAGGTTGAGGTCCATGAGCACTAGATCGATCCCGGGGTCGTTCCGCACGGCCATGACGGCCTCTTCGCCGTTGACGGCCGTCTTGACCGCGTACCCGAAGCCCTCGAGGGTCCTTTTCTCGGTCAAGGCGATCACGGCGTCGTCCTCGACTAGGAGAACCGTCTTAGGCGGGGATCCTTCCATCGCTAGAGCCTCCTTGACAAGGATATTACTACTATAGGCCACCAGCCGCGCGATTGACAGCGCGGACCCTCGAGCCTACTCTTCTCGAAACGCCGCAAGGAGATACCATGAGATCGAGGTTGGCGCTTCTTTCGATTCCGCTGCTTATCGCGATGGGCGCCTCGGCCCAGGACGCGGTCACCGCAGCCGAGATCACGGCTTCATCGACGATCGCGAAGGTCCTCGTCTACGCCGACCGCGCCATCGTCTCGAGGACCTTCTCCGCCGATCTCCCTGCCGGCGAGAGCCGGATCGTGTTCGACAACCTGCCCGAGAGGACCGAGGCCAACAGCCTGCAGGTCAAGGGCTCGGGCAAGGCCGTCCTGCAGGACACGATTTTCCGGAACAAGTTCTTCTCGGAGTTCCCCGACGAGAGGATCCGGGCCCTCGCGGCCGTCAAGGACGAGACGGACTCCCAGGTCAGGCTTCGCGACGACAGGATCAAGCAGGCCAACAGCGAGAAGGGCGTGCTGGAGAAAATCATCTCCAAGGTGACGGCGCAGGTGGAGGGACAGGTCTCGGAACTCAGCCCGGACAAGTGGGTCCTGATGATCAAATTCTACCGGGACCGGCTCGCGGCCCTCGACGAGGAGATCCGCGCGACGGAAGCGGAGATCCGCGCCTTGAATCTCGACCTGGACAAGACCAACCAGGAGTTGGGCCAGCTCCAGGCGGGACGGCAGAGGAAGAAGAACCAGGCCGCGGTCATCCTGAGCCTGAGCGAGGCCTCGAGAGTGACGCTGACCCTGAGCTACGTCGTCTACGGCCCCTCGTGGCAGCCGGTCTACGATCTCCGGGTCAATTCCGAGACGAGGAGCCTGGAGCTGTCGTACAACGCCACCGTCATACAGAATTCCG
The DNA here is from genome assembly GCA_025355995.1 of Spirochaetaceae bacterium. Taxonomy (GTDB): domain Bacteria; phylum Spirochaetota; class Spirochaetia; order Treponematales; family Rectinemataceae; genus UBA1306. Next base: position 6,366 of record JANXYQ010000057.1, read on the forward strand.
GCGAGGACTGGTCGAACGCGAGCCTTTCCCTGTCCACGGCCCGCCCGGAGGTCGGCGGAGCCCAACCGGACCTGGCTCCCTGGTACCTGTCCGTCTACGAGAACAGGCCGACCCCCAGGGCCTCGGCGGGGAAGGCCGCCCCAGCGCCTGCCGCGATGAACCAGATGTTCGCGGAGGCCGTCGACGAGAAGGCGGCCCTCGAGCCCGCGGCGGAGGCCGACATCGCTTCGGCGAACGCCTCGGTAGCCAAGGGCGCCGTCGCCGTCATGTTCGACATCTCGGGGAGAGTGTCGATCCCGAGCGACAACGCGAGCCACCGCGTATCGATCATGACGAAGTCCTTCTCCGCGGCATTCCGCTATTCGAGCGCGCCCAAGCTCTCCGCCTACGCCTACCTCAAGGCCAAGGTCGTGAACGGGACTGACTTCCCCTTCCTCCCCGGCGCGACCAAGGTCTTCCTCGACGGCAACTTCATCGCCAACTCCAGCTTGGGACTCGTGGCTCCCGCCGAGGAATTCTGGACCTTCCTCGGCGTCGACGAGGGCGTGAAGGTGGAATACAGGCTCCTGAAGTCGTACAAGGACGAGCAGGGCGTCTTCGCCCAGAAGACCCGCTTCGTCTACCAGTACGAGACCAAGATAACCAACAACAAGAAGGCCGACGCCGAGATCGTCGTGTGGGACCAGCTGCCGGTCTCGACCGACCAGAAGATCGCCGTCAAGCTCATCGAGCCGAAGTACGTCAAGGACACCGAGAGCCTCAAGAGGAACAAGCAGGACTTCCTCGAGTGGCTGCTCGTCCTCAAGCCCCAGGAAGCCAGGACCATCAACCTTTCCTATTCGGTGGAATACCCGATCGGCGCGAGCGTGTCGGGGCTTTGAGCCGGGGGGAAGGTCAGGTATATCGTTGCAGTTGACAGCGTAGAAAGACGCCTCCTATACTCCACCGATCATATGGCGGTCACGATCAAGCAGATAGCGGAGCTCGCTGGCGTGGCGCCGACGACCGTTTCCCTCGTGCTCCGCGACAGCCCGAAAGTCGGCAGGGCCACGAAGGATCGAGTCCTCCGCATCGTCGAGGACATGGACTACTACCCGAACCATTCCGGAAAGATGCTCAAGCAGGGGAGGACGGACGCCGTCGCCATCGTCTCATCCTTGTTCCAGAACATCTTCAAGATGGAATTCGTCAACGGGGTCGAGAGGGCGGTCCACGGCGGCCCCTTCCAGCTCCGGCACTACTACGCCGAGGCCGGCTCGGAGCCGGCCAAGTGCAAGGAGATCCTCTACGGCAAGATGGCGGACGCCGTCCTGGCCATGAGCATGCTGGCTCCTCCCGACTTCCTGGCCAAGATCAAGGCCTCCCGCAAGCCCCTCGTCCTCGTCGAGGACGTCGTCGAGGGCTTCCCCGGAGTGAGGTTCGACAACTACGCGGCCTCCTACGAGGCGGTGCGCTACCTCGCGGGCAAGGGGCGGCGCCGCATCGCGATCTCCCTGGCCATGAAGGCCTACATGGGCCACTGCTTCGTCGACGAGAGGCTGCGAGGGTACATCGCGGCTTCCCGCGACCTCGGCCTGGAGTATTCCGAGATCATCGAGCTCCCCGCCTACGACCTGGGCGCGGGGCGCATCATGGTCGAGCGCATCCTCGACAAGAGCGAGCCGCCCGACGCCCTCTTCTGCGCCTCGGGCGACCTCACCGCCGCCTCCTTCCTCAAGCAGGCGCGGGTGCAGGGCCTGCGCGTGCCCGACGATATAGCCGTCATGGGTTTCGACGACTCGATCATAGCCCAGACGACCACCCTCGGCCTGACGACGGTTCGGCAGCCCTCCACGGAGATGGGCAAGGCGGCCCTCGACCTCGCCCTCCGCCTGATCGACGGCGAGGCCGAGGCCTTTTCCATGATCGTAACCTTCCCTCCGGAGATCATCGTCCGCGAATCGGCGTGATATCGTTTACAACTTTTAGTGTATCGATACACTTGACGTCTCAAAATTCCATTCCTATACTGCGGAACCGTGCCCGAGCCCTGCCCGCCCTTCCGAAACCCGAGCCTCCCCCCCTCGGAGCGCGTCGCCGACCTGGTTTCGCGGCTTTCTCGCGAGGAAAAGCTCGGTCTCATGGCTTCGATGCAGGAGGCTATACCCCGGCTCGGCATCGAGGAATTCCACATAGGCGGCGAGGCCGCCCACGGCCTCCAGAGTCCCTGTGGGCCCGCCACTGTCTTCCCTCAAACCCTTGGCTTGGCCTGCAGCTGGGACTCCGAGCTGCTGGAGAGGATAGGCTCCGCGATCGGCGACGAGGCGAGGGCCTACTACCGCAAGCGCGAGGGCATCGGCGGTCTCTGCCTCTGGGCTCCCACCATCGACATGGAGCGGGATCCTCGCTGGGGCAGGACCGAGGAAGCCTACGGAGAGGACCCCTGCCTGGGCGGGCGCCTCTCCTCGGCCTATCTGCGGGGCATGCAGGGGGACCTGCCATTCTTCTTGAAGACCCTGCCCACGCCCAAGCATTTTTTCGGCAACAACAACGAGGCCGGCAGGGGCTCGCGCTCGGCCTCCATCGATCCCCGAAGCCGCCGCGAGTACTACCTCGCCGCCTTCGAGAGCGCCCTCCGCGAGGCCGGGGCCCAGTCGCTCATGACCGCCTACAACGCCATAAACGGGGTGCCGGCCATCCTCAACCCCGACATCCAGGAAGTGGTCAGGGGCGAGTGGGGCTTTTCGGGCTTCGTGGTCTGCGACGCAGGCTCCCTGGCCATGCTAGTCTCCGAGCATCGCTTCTGCCCGGACCTGGCCCACGCGGCCGCGGCGGCCGTGAAGGCGGGCGTCGACAACTTCTCCGAGGAGTCGGGCCTCGTCGTCGCCGCCCTCCGAGGGGCCTTGGACGCCGGCCTCCTCGCCTGGGCCGATATCGACAGGTGCCTGGCGAGGGTCCTCCGGGCTCGCCTCAGGCTGGGCCAGTTCGAGCCCCCGGAATCGCGGCCCTACGACTCCATAGGGGAGGCCGCGATCTGGGACGGGGGACATCGCGAGCTGGCCCTCCGCGCGGCCCGCGAGTCGATCGTCCTCCTCGAGAACCGCGGGATACTGCCACTGGGCGCGGGCGACGTCGCGGCGATCGGGCCCCTGGCCGCGGAAGTCTATCGCGACTGGTACGCGGGCACGCCCGCCTACCGAGTCGGCCCCCTCGAGGCCCTGGCGCGGAGGCTCGGAAGCTCGAAGGTGGGCTACGCCGAAGGCGCGGACGCGGTGGTACTGCGCTGCCGCGACGGGCGGTCCCTGGGCTGCCGCGCCTGGTTCGACGGCCGCCTCGCGGCCCGGCGCTGCGAAGGGGGCGAGCGCTTCCTCCTCCGCGACTGGGGCTGGGGCAACGTCACCCTCCGCTCCCTGACCAACGGCCGCTTCGTGACCGAGGTCGAGGGAAGGCTGGAGGCCAGCGCGGGCGAGGTCTGGGGCTGGAACGTACGGGAGCGCTTCGCCCTCGAGGAGGCCGGGGGCAGCCCAGGGAAGGTCTACCTGCGCGCCTCGAGCGGCGGCTATGTCGGCCTGGACGCCGACGGCATGGCGGTGGTCTGCGGAGCGGGCCGTGGGGACGGCGCCCCACAGCTGGAACCCTTCGCGATCGAAATCGTCCGCGACGGCATAGCCGAGGCGGCGCGGGCGGCGGCGGCGGCGGACACCGCCCTGGTATTCGTCGGCAACCATCCCCTCCTCGTAGCCAAGGAGGAGATCGACCGCGAGGACATCGGCCTCGCCCCGGAGCAGGTGAAAATGATCGAGGCGGCGATCGCGGTCAATCCGCGAACGGTCGTGATCGTGGTCGGCGGCTATCCCTTCGCCCTCGGCGACTGGAAGGACAGGGCGGCGGCGGTGATCTACGCGGCCCATGGGGGCCAGGAGGCGGGGAACGCCTTGGCCGACGCCCTCCTCGGCGCCTATAACCCCGCGGGCAGGCTACCGATGACCTGGTACCGCTCGCTGGACCAGATCGGCGGGATCATGGACTACGATATCGCCCGCGGCAAGCGGACCTACCGCTACTTCGAGGGCGCCCCCCTCTACCCCTTCGGCTACGGCCTTTCGTATTCGCGCTTCGAGTATGAGGCAGAGGGCGGACCGATCGCGGATGGCCGCGGAGGCCTCTCCCTCAGGGTCCGAGTGTCGAACGCCGAGGGTCCGGACGGCGAGGAGGTCGTCCAGCTGTACGGCGCCTGCGGAGCCTCGGCTGTGCGCCGGCCCCGTTCCCAGCTCTTCGACTTCAGGCGGGTAGCCATCCCCCGCGGCGGCAGCGCCGTGGTCGAGCTGCGCGCGCGGGCACGGGATTTCGCGTTCTGGGACGTCAGGACGGGAGACTGGTTCCTCGAATCGGGGGCTTGGGAGCTGCGCGTCGGCCCCTCGAGCGCCGAGGTCCGCCTCCTCATCCCGTTCCGCGTCGAGGGCGAGGCCCTGCCGCCCCGGGATATCGGCGGCTGGACCGCCGCCTCCTCCTTCGACGACGATGAGGGCGCGATCCTGGATTGGAGCCCTTCGGGCGAGGTCGTCCGCGCGGCGGAGGGCCGGGACTCGGTCCTGCTCCGCTTCGACGACGCGGACTTCGGGCCGGGAGGCCGCTGTTGGGCGGAATTCCAGTGTACGGCCGACGGCCCCGGCGCGCGAGTATCCCTGTCGACTGAAGGCAGCGCCGGGGTATCTGTGGAAACGCAGGGCGGAGGCACGCAGACTCTGCGCGGTAGCCTGGTGCTTCCGGCGGGCTGCCGCGGCTTCGATCTGCGGCTCGAAAAGGGCCTGCGGCTTATCGCATTCAGGTTCGTACACGGAGATTTCACCGTATAGTGTATCGTTGTACTTGACGGCTTGAAATTCCGGGATTACCCTCGTTTTCTGATCGAATCGCCAGGTATACGGGAGCCGCGCTTGAGGAGTCCTGAGAAAGCCAACCTGACTCTAAAAAGCGTCGGCGCTGGATCTCTCGAAATCCTGTTCCGGGTGGCGGTCATTTTGCTTTTCGTGATGCTATTCGTTCCGGGAGCGAACCCGGCCCGCATCGTCGACAAGGTCAACCGCAACCTCTCGCTGTTCACCTCCGGCTTCTTCTATCGGGACCTGGTCGCCGACATGGGGCGACTGCTCGACAAGGGCTGGATCCGCAAAGGCACGATGCTCCTCGTTTACTTCTCGAGCATGACGGCCTGCCTCGGGATCCTCGCGGCCGTAGCCGGAGCCTGCATGTCCCTGGGCAACGCGCCTCTCAAGCGGCTCGGCCGGCTCTTCGGCGCGGGGGGCGGCGCCATCGCAGCCCTCGGCATGCTCGGCGTCTCGAGGGCGCATGCGGAGCTCCTCTCCTACCTCGACCTCGAGAAGGCCAAGCCGCTCGAGCCCTCCGGCATATCCGTCGTCCTCGGCCTATGCGCCATCGTGATCGCCCTCTCGCTCCTGGCCCTCGCCCTCTCCCCGGCCCCGGCCAAGGGCGAGAGGGCCCGCCTGGACACCAGGATGGAGCTCTTCCTCCTCCTCCTGCCCTTCCTCCTCCTGGTCTTCCTGTTCTGCTACCTGCCCTTGTGGGGCTGGCGCTATTCCTTCTACGACTACCACCCGGGCGGCACCCTCTCCAAGGAAAGCTTCGTCGGCTTCAAGTGGTTCGTCTTCCTGTTCCAGAACGACGCCACGGTCAGGGACATCGTGAGAGTGCTCAAGAACACCCTGGCGATGAGCGGCCTCGGCATCCTGACGAGCTGGTGCCCCATGGCTTTCGCCATCTTCCTCTCCGAGGTCAGGAGCGTCAGGGTGCGGCGGATCATCCAGACGCTGACGACCATCCCGAACTTCATCTCCTGGGTCCTCGTCTACGCGGTCGCCTTCTGCATCTTCAGCACCGACGGATTCCTCTCGAGCGTCATGGTGAACGCCGGCCTCTGGGCCAACAGGAAGAATCTCCTGATGGGCGACCAGCACATCTGGCTGAAGATGCTCGCCTGGGGCATGTGGAAGGGCCTCGGCTGGTCGGCGATCATGTACATCGCCGCTATCACCGGCATCGACCAGCAATTGTACGAGGCCGCGACCGTGGACGGGGCGGGCCGCTTCCAGAGGATGTGGCACATCACCGTTCCCGAGCTGATCCCGACCTACATGGTGCTGCTCCTGCTCTCGGTCGCCGGCATCCTCAGCAACGGCATGGAGCAGTACCTCGTCTTCGAGAATGCCTCGAACACGAACCCGATGGCGGTCCTGGACCTCTTCGTCTACAAGCTCGGCATCGACAAGGGGGTCATCCCGCTCTCGACGCTGGTCGGCATGGTCAAGTCCCTCGTCAGCGTCGCGCTCCTCTTCGGCGCGAACGCCATCTCGAAGCTCGTGCGCGGCTCGAGCATAGTATGAGGGAGGAGGAGGAATGAGGCACAGGCAGTCCATCGGCGATCGCTTCTTCCACGTCCTGAACCACTCCTTCTTCATCCTCTTCACGCTGGTCTGCATCTTCCCCTTCTACTACCTCTTCATCAACACGATCTCCAGCAACGACCTCGTGCGCAAGGGGCTCGTCAACTTCTGGCCGATCGGCCTCCACCTCGACAACTACATAAAGCTCACGGGCGTCGGCGACCTCACCAACGCCTTCCTGGTCTCCCTCTCGCGCACGGCGCTCGGCACGATCCTGACGGTCGCCGCCTCCGGCTTCATCGGCTACATCATGACGAAGCGGGAGCTCTGGCGCCGCAAGGTCTGGTACCGCTTCATGGTCGTCACGATGTACTTCAACGCGGGCATCATACCCTGGTTCACGAACATGCAGATGCTCGGCCTGACCAACAACTACCTGGCCTACATCCTCCCCGGCATTGTGAACGTCTTCAACATCATCATGGTGAAGACGTATATCGAGTCCATCCCGAAGGAGCTCGAGGAGAGCGCGGAGATCGACGGGGCGTCCGTCCTCCTGATCTTCCGCCGGATCATCTGGCCCCTCAGCAAGCCGATCCTCGCCACCATCGCGGTCTGGAGCGCGGTCCTCAACTGGAATTCCTTCGTCGACTCCCTGGTGCTGATGTCGGCGAAGCCCCAACTGTATACCCTGCAGCACCGCCTGTGGATCTACCTGAACACGACGAACAACCTCCAGGCGCTGATGTCGACCAACACGACGACGGTCAGCGCGGCCATCCTGGAGGGCGCGCTCAACGCGAAGGTCGTCAAGTATACGATCGCGATGGTGACCGCCATCCCGATCCTCATCGTGTATCCCTTCATGCAGCGCTACTTCGAGCAGGGCATCATGCTGGGGGCGGTCAAGGGCTGAAGCTTTTCCCGCGCTCATTCCGGAATGAACCGCGGGTCAAGTATTTATATCGAGGCTCAAGGAGGGCGCATGAAACTCAGGAAGGCAATCGGGTTGGTTCTGTTGGCCGGCTCCATCGTCGCGACCCCGGCTTTCGCCGGGCCCAAGGATATCCCCGCGAGCGTTATTCCCAAGGAGACCGTGACGCTGCAGGTCTTCGACCAGCTCGCCAACTATTCCGGCATTCAGGCCGGCTGGTTCGGCGACATCATGCTCAAGAAGTTCAACGTCAAGCTCAACATCATCAGCCAGCCCCAGGGCTCCGGCATCCTCCAGACCCGGATGGCGTCCGGCAACCTCGGCGACCTCGTGATCTGGGGCAACGACCAGGAAGAGTACGTCAACGCCTACAAGGCCGGCCTCCTCTTCAACTGGGAGGACGAGAAGCTCGTGGATACCTACGGCCCCTACATCAGGGCCAACATGCCCTCCGCCCTGGAGAAGAACAAGAAGATCTCCGGGGACAAGCTCCTCGGCTTCGGCTTCCGCGTCTCAGCAAACCCAAAGGAGCGCCAGGAGTTCTTCTACACCTGGGACCTCCGCTACGACCTCTACCAGAAGATCGGTTCGCCCAAGATCAAGAATCTCGACGACCTGGTCGGCGCCCTGGACGCGATGAAAAAGGCCTGCCCGAAGGACGACAACGGCAATCCGACCTACGGTGTCTCCCTCTTCAACGACTGGGACGGCAACATGGTCATGTACGTCAAGTCGACCGCGACCGCCTACTACGGCTACGATGAATTCGACTTCGGCCTCTACGACCCCTCGACCCAGAAGTACCACGACGCCCTCGAGAAGAACGGCCCCTACCTCACCGCCCTCAAGTTCTACAACAACCTGAACCAGAAGGGCCTCGTCGACCCGGACTCGCAGACCCAGAAGTACAACGGCCAGAGCGAGAAGTTCCAGAACGGCGCCGCCTTCCTCACCGTCTTCAACTGGATGGGCTCGGGCACCTACAACTCCGACGCGCACCTCAAGGCCGGCAAGGGCATGTTCCCCGTCGCCCCCGAGCAGGCCGCGCCGATAGCCTACGGCCAGAACATCTACGGCGGAAACCGCATCTGGTCCATCGGCGCGAGCACCCAGTACCCCGAGCTCTGCATGGCCATCTACAACTGGCTATCCACGCCCGAGGGCTTCCTCACCTCCCAGTGGGGCCCGAAGGGCGTCGTCTGGGACTATGACAAGAACGGCAAGACCTTCCTGACCGACCTCGGCAAGAAGGCCACCGCCGATCCCAACGGGACCGACATGCCCGCGCCTTATAGCGGGAAGTGGATCGACGGCTCCTTCAAGATCAACAACGAGACCTGGTCCTACGACGCGGCCAATCCCGACTCGAAGGGCGAGACCTACAACTGGCACAAGTGGGCCAGCAACATCACCCCGCCCAAGTCCGACATCGAGGCCGCCTGGCGCAAGTGGTCCGGCGCGATCACCCCGGACGACTACCTCGGCAAGCGCAAGTTCATCCTCGCGCCCGGCACCATGTTCACCGAGGATCCGATCCCCGAGACCCTCAAGGTGAAGTGGAACCAGGTCTCCGACTCCATCAAGAACAACACTTGGAAGGCCATCTACGCGAAGACCGACGCCGAGTTCAACTCGATCGTCGCGACCATGGACAAGGAAGTCCGCTCCTACGGCTACGACGAGTGCCTGGCCTTCAGCAAGGCCCAGGTCGCCCGGCGCGCGGCGGCGGAGGACGCGGTAAAGGCCAAGTTCAAGTAAGCGTCCTAAGGTCATCCGCCCGCCGCGGATACCGGGGGCCGGCCGGCTCTTTGCCGGCCGGCCCTTTCTTTGTATGATGGCGTTCGAGGAGCGGGGAATGTCTCTATTCGGGATGGACAGCGGGTTCATGAGGTTCGCGGGGAGGCTCGCGGACGTGCTCCTGCTCAATCTGCTGTGGCTGGCCTTCTGCCTGCCGCTCGTCACGGTCGGGGCCTCCACCGCCGCGGCCTATTGCGTCGCCCTCAAGATGGTCGACGACGAGGAAGGCCCGATCGCCAGGAGCTTCGTCAAGGCGTTCAAGGACAATCTCAAGCGCGGGACGGCCCTGTGGCTGCTCAATGCCGCCGCCCTGTATGCCCTGTACCTCGACTGGCAGATCGTCGTCGGGTCGAGCGACCCTCCGGTCCTGGCCATGATCGCCGGCATACTGTCGGCGGCGTTCGTCTTCTGCTCCTTCATCTATTCCTATCCGCTGATCGCGCGCTACGAGAATTCCCTGAAGAACAGCATGCGCAATTCGATCCGCATCAGCTACCGGTATTTCGCGAAGACGCTCGTGTTGGTCCTCGTGGCGGCCCTCGAAATCGCGCTCTTCTCATGGAACGAGACGATGATCCTCTTCGGCGTCGCCGTCGGACCGATGATCCTCGTTTATACCGTCAGCGGCGTCTCGAAGCGGATATTCCAGGACATCGACCGCAAGAACGGAGCCGACGGGCAGTGAGGGCAATGCGCTCGCCTTACTGGGGGAAGTAGTCCATCATGCCTTTGATCGAGGGGAGATAGGCGGACTGCGGGTAGGCCTTTTCGAAGACGCCGAGGATCTCGAGGCCCGCGTCCCTGTCGGGAGCCTGGTAGGCTGCGCTGAAAGCCTGATATGCGACAAGGTCTCCGGGCAGTCTCTCGATGCCGGGATCGGAGGCCCCGGAGCCCCGCGGCGAGGCGCTCTCGAAATAGAGGACTGAGATGACCGGGGGCTTGGGAGCGGCCATGAGCCGCGGGGGCAGGGCTGATGCCGCGAGGGCGAGCATCGCGACGAGGGCGAGGTGGCGCATCCGAAGGACGCTAGCATCGATGGCCTCGCCCGTAAAGCCCTTTCGCCGATATCCCAAGGCCAGGGTACGACGCTATAATGGCGGCGTGAAAGAAAACCTGTTCCTAGAAGAGGGGACCGTCCCCGTCCAGGCCTCTATAGCCGCGGCGCTGGGCGACAAGCTCGGCCTTTACGAGCGCGTCATAGGCGCCGCCCCGGGCTTCATTCTGGATTGGAAGCATTATGGCAGGAAGTACGGCTGGAAGCTTAAGGCTCACGACGGCGCGAAGGCCCTCTTCGAGCTGACCGTCACAGCGGGGGACTTCCGCGTCAGCGTCGCGGCGAGGGAGGCCGAGATGCAGGCCCTTCGCGGCGACCCAGCCTCCGCCGCTATTCTCGAGAGGCTCCTTCCGCCCGGAAAATCCAAGGAGGGCTGGGGCATCCGCCTTTCGATCGCCGACGAGGGGGCCTGCGCCGACGCCGTCGCCCTGATCGGGGCAGTGGCCGGGATCAGGCAGAGGGGCTGATTAGCCGCGCAGGATTCCCGCCGCCAGGCTCTCGTAGTCCTGCAGCGTCCTGACGCGCGCGAGGGATTCGATCCGCCTTTTTTCTCCGGGGTAGGAAGCGCGGAAGTAGCGCCATATTCCTTTCATCTTGTCGAGGACATGGGCCGGGCCGTAGAGGACTTCCCGGTAGGACCGATAGATATCGTCGTGCCAGTCGCGGAGGCGCGCGCGCCTGTCGCCCGCGGCGGCCTCTGCCCTGATCTCCTCGAACAGGAGGGGATTCGATACGGCGCCCCTTCCTATCATCCATTCATCGATGCCGGGGAAGCGGGCGCGGAGGGCCTCGAAGGCCGCGCGGTCGGTTATGTCCCCGTTATAGACGAGGGTATGGCGGCAGAGCCCGGCGGCGCGCGCGAAGCCGTCCAGGTCCGGCGCGCCTCGGTACATCTGCGTGCCGAGCCGCGGATGGATGATCACTCTATGAAGGGGATGATCGTTGAGGACGGGCATGAGCCTGACGATATCGTCCGGGTCGGATCGGCCGAGGCGGAGCTTGACCGTTATGCCGAGGCCGGGGATCGCGCAGGCCGCCTCGAGCACTTCCCCGACGCGTCCCGGGAACGGGAGGAGGCCGGAGCCTCGCTGCTTGCCCGCGACCATAGGATGGGGACAGCCGAGGTTCCAGTTGATTTCCGAATAGCCGAGGCCGGCGAGGGTTCGCGCGGTCTCCGCGAAGGCGACGGGCTCGTTGCCGAGGATCTGAGGGACGAGGGCGACCCGCCGGCCGGGGGGCGCGGCCGGACCGTCGCGGGCTTCCTCGGCGGGGCCGGGGAGCAGGTCCTTGAAGTGCCTCGGCTTGGCCTTCGATCCGCGCACGGCGAGGATGAAGGGCGCGATCGCGCCGTCGAGGCCGCCGAAATGGCTGGAATACACGCCCCTGAAAACGCGGTCGGTGAGGCCTTGGAGCGGCGCGAGATACAGCGTCATCGAGACCGCGCCTCCCCGAGCCGCGCGGATTTCTCGAGGTAGTATTGGTAGTCGCCCTCGTAGGCGGCGAGGGCCCCGCGGTCGAGCTCGAAGACGCGGGTGGCGAGGTGCTTCAGGAAATAGCGGTCGTGGCTCACGAGCATCACCGTGCCCTCGAAGCCCTTGAGCGCCTCGAGCAGGACCTCGCGGCTCGCGATGTCGAGGTGGTTGGTCGGCTCGTCCAGGACGAGGAAGTTGACGCTCCCGGCGAGTATCAGCGCGAGCATCACGCGGCTCTTCTCGCCGCCCGACAGGACCGAGACCCGCTTGTCGGCGTCGTCCCCCGAGAATTGGAAGGCGCCGAGCAGGCTCTTGATCTGGCCGTCGCTCGCCTTAGGGAGGCGCTCGGAGACCTCCTGGAATATCGTCCTCGAGGGGACGAGGACGTCGCTCGAGTACTGGCTGAAATAGCCCAGGCGGATGCTCGGCCCCAGGACGGCGCTCCCCGCCGTCGGCTCCGCCTGGCCGGTGACGACCTTCAGGAGGGTGGACTTCCCGGCGCCGTTTATCCCCGTCAGGGCGACCTTGTCGCCGCGTGCGACCAGCCCCGAGATCCCCGAGAAGACGCTACGCGAGCCGCCGCCGGGGAGGGGCCAGGACTTCGCCAGGCCCTCCATCGCGACCACGATGTCGCCGCCCCTGGGGGCCTCCTCGATGCGAACCTTGATCGACTTGGGATCCGAGGGCACCACGATGCGCTCGATCTTCTCGATCGTCTTGACGCGGGATTGGACCTGGGCGGCGTGGGAGGCGCGGGCCGCGAAGCGCGAGATGAATTCCTCCTCTTTCGCGAGCATGGCCTCCTGCCTCTTCTGCGAGGCGACCAGCTGCTCCCTCCTGATCGCGCGCTCCCTCTCGTAGAAGTCGTAGTCGCCCGTGTACGAGGTTATCGAGCCGTTGGCCACCTCCACGGTGAGGGAGCAGACGCGGGTCATGAATTCGCGGTCGTGGCTCGTCATGACGAGGTCGCCCTTGAAGGACCGGAGCCAGGACTCGAGCCATTCGATGGACTCGAGGTCGAGGTGGTTGGTGGGCTCGTCCATGAGGAGGAGGCCCGGCTCGAGGAGGAGGATCCGCGCGAGGGCGACGCGCATCTTCCATCCGCCCGAGAGGCTTTCCACCCGCTCGCCCTGCCTCCCCTCGCCTATGCCGAGGCCGGATAGCACGGCCGCGGCCCTCGACTCCAGCTCGTAGCCGCCGAGATGCAGGAATTCGTGCTGGAGCTCCCCGTAGCGCGCCATCTCGCCCTCAGAGAGGCCGGTGCCAGCCGGATCGGACATGCGATGTTCCAGCGACTCGAGTTCGAGCTTGAGCTCGTAGGCGCGGCCCGCGCCCGCGATCGCCTCCTCGAGGACGCTGCGGCCGGCCATCTCGCCGACCTCCTGGGAGAAATAGCCCACGACCGTTCCGGGATCCATCGAGATGTCGCCGGAGTCGGGCTTCTCGAGGCCGGCGATGATCTTGAAGAGGGAGGTCTTGCCGGCGCCGTTGGGCCCGACGAGGCCTATCCGGTCCCCCGGCCTCACCAACAGCTCGCCGCCCTTGAAGATAACGCGCCCGCCGTAGACGAGGCCGATGCTCGAGAGTTTGGTCACGCGGAAAAGCTAGCACGAAAGGCCTCGCTTGGTCCCCGGGCGGGCCCTGGCCCGCCCCGGACCGCCCTGGCCCCTCCCCGGTCCCCGTGCTATCCTTTGGCCCATGTCGGAATTCCGCCTTTCCTCCTTCGGCCGGCGCTACTCGGGGCACACGGGCATCCTCGACCTGATGACCGACCTCTCCTCGCCTCCCGCCGATCCGTGGGCTCCCTACTGCATGCTCGGCGGCGGGAACCCGGCGATCATCCCCGAGCTCGCCGCGGCCTGGGAGGGCGGCCTCCGCGCCCTGGTCGACGGCGACGGCTTCGCCCGGCTCGTCGGCGCCTACGATTCGCAGATCGGCCCGCTGGGCTTCAGGCGCGCGATAGCCGAGCGTTTCGCCGAGGACTACGGCTGGGCGCTGACCGAGCGCAACGTCGCCGTCGTGAACGGCAGCCAGACCGCCGCCTTCTACCTGATCAACATGTTCTCAGGCGCCTTCCCGGACGGGCGCAGGCGCAAGATCCTTCTCCCGGTGGTTCCCGAGTACATCGGCTACGCGGACCAGGGCCTCGATCCGGACTGCTTCTCGGCGAGGAGGCCGAGCATCCAGATGCTGGGAGAGCGGAGCTTCAAGTACCGGGTGGACTTCGGCTCGCTCGAGGCGGACGACTCCATCGGGGCGATCTGCGTGTCGCGGCCGACCAACCCCACCGGCAACGTCCTCACCGACGAGGAGGTCCGCGCCCTCGCGGCCATCGCGGGCGCGAGGGGCATTCCCCTCATACTCGACAACGCCTACGGCCTGCCCTTCCCGGGGATCATCTTCAGCGACGCGCGTCCGGTCTGGAACGAGGACATCGTCCTCTGCATGAGCCTCTCCAAGATCGGCCTTCCCGCCCTGAGGACCGGCATCGTGATCGCGCGCGAGGAGCTCATCGAGGCGCTCTCCGCGACCAGCGCAATAGTCTCCCTGGCCACGGGCTCACTCGGGCCGGCGGTCTCCGAGCCCCTCCTGCGGTCGGGAGAGCTGTCGCGCCTGTCGCGCGAGGTCGTCGGCCCGTACTACCGGGCCAAGTCGAGGCGCGCCCTCGAGATCGCCGAGGAGGCGCTGGGCGACCTGCCCTGGGCGGCGCACGCGAGCGAGGGCGCGATCTTCCTCTGGCTCTGGTTCAAGGACCTTCCCGTCCCCTCGAGGGAGCTCTACCTCCGCCTTAAGTCGCGCAACGTGGTCGTGCTGCCGGGGGAGGGATTCTTCTACGGCCTCGAGGGGGACTGGGCGCATTCCCGGGAATGCGTCCGCCTCAACTACTCGGGGCCCGAGGAGCTGTTCGCCAGGGGCCTCCGGATCATGGCCGAGGAGCTGCGCGATATCTACTCGGCCTGAGCCCTCCTAGGCTTCCTCGACCGGCTTGGCCGCGCCCTTCTCCGCGCCCGAAATGAGGCCCGGGAAGGCATAGACGATCGTTCCCCCGGAAGACACCTCGATCTCGGCGACGCCCTTACCCGCCAGCTCGCCGAGGACGCGCTTGGCCTCGTCGAGGCTCAGGCCCGATTCGAGGCTCAGCTCGGCCTCGGTGAGCTTGCCTCCGGCCTTGGCCGCGCAGGCGAGGGCGAGCCTCTCCCTCTCGTCCCGCGAGGGCTTCCTGGGCATGGGCCGGGCGGGCTTGAAGAGGCGGTAAGCGTTGAATCCCGCGAGGAGGGCGAAGAAGAGGGTCACGCAGCCGCCCCCGATCGAGGAGGAGGAGTCCTTCCCCTGGGCGGCGTCGATGAAGAGGGAGACCGTGGCGCCGACGCAGAGGGCGGCCAGCGCCGTGAGCAAGAAAGCCAGGACGCGTTTCATGGGCTAAGCGTAGCGGATTTCGCCCATCCTGGCGAGGATTTTCAGCGGCGAATATCGGAAGAACGGCTTTTCCCTTGACAGCTGGGGCGGCCGAGAGCACAGTACCGATGCGATGCCCGACGATGTCTTGAGCGAGATAAACATGCCGAGCCTGGCCGGCGTGCCCGTGGAGCCTTCCGCGGCGCAGCTTCCCGCGGAGGGCGACAAGAGAGTCAAGCGGCGGGATATCCTCAACCGCCTCAATTTCATCAATTTCAACGAAGGCACGATCTTCGCGAGCTTCAGGCATCTCGAGCACGGCGATCGCATTTCCTACCAGGCCTTTCCCCTCCCCTGCGTCGACGACGTCCTGGACTGCAAGTGGATTCCCCCGGGAATTTCCCTGAGCCGCCTCAAGTCTTACGGCTGTGACGGCTTCCTCCTCAGCGACGGCCATAGCCATGTCACCGTAAAGGCCGAAGTCACCCGCCTCGACGCGGAGGGAATTACCTTCAAGATCCCGGAATCCGGCTACGAGAAGATCTGCCGAAAGATCGAGCGACACGCCTGCGAGGGCGTCGAGGCGCGGATACTGCAGTCCGGGCTTCTGTTCGAGGGCAGGCTCGCCGATTTCAACGCCGTATCATGCCGGGTCCTCCTCGAGGCCGACCCGGCCGAGGGCTCCCTCCAGTGGCTCAATCCCTCCGCCCCCGTCACAGCCCTGTTCTCGAGGGAGGGGGCGCTCCTGTACTCCGGCGAGTGCGTGGTGACCCGCATGGGCAGGGGCCGGGCCTCGCGCGAGCTCGTGCTCGCCCCCAACTTCAACAACGTCAGGCGCTTCGAGCCGAGGGAATTCCGCGGCCAGAGGAGCGCCTTGGCCCCCGCCCCCGTCATCCGCTTCAAGCACCCCTTCACGGGCAGGCGGGAGTACCTCCAGGTCAAGGACATCTCGGCCTCGGGGGTCGGCGTCGAGGAATTCTTCGACCGCTCCCTCCTCCTGCCCGGCATGGTCCTTCCCGAGGTCGCCGTCGAGATCGCCAACCAGACCGTGTTCAGGTGCAGGGCGCAGGTACTCTACCGCAACGTGGTCCGCAGCGAGTCCAAATCGAGCGTCGTGCGCTGCGGCATCGTCCTCCTCAACATGGATATCAAGGACCAGGCCAGGCTGTCCGCCCTGGTCCACCAGGCCGAGGACGATAGGCTGCAGGTCTGCGGGGAAGTCGACATGGAGGAACTCTGGCGCTTCTTCTTCGAGACGGGCTTCATCTACCCCTCTAAATACCTCTCTATAGAGGCGCGCAAGGAGGATTTCAAGCGCACCTACGAGAAGCTCTACATGAACAGCCCCTCGATCGCGCGGCACTTCCTCTTCCAGGACAAGGGAAGGCTCTTCGGCCACATGTCCATGGTCCGCTACTATTCAAATTCCTGGATAATCCAGCACCACGCCGCGTCGCGGGACGGCTACGGACTGGCCGGGGTCGGCGTCCTCGACGAGGTCGGCAGGTACACGAGCGAGTTCAACCACCATCCCTCATCCCGCATGGACTACCTCATCTGCTATTTCCAGACGGAGAACCGGTTCCCCGCCCGTGTCTTCGGGAACGTGGTGCGGGACATAGCCGATCCCAAGGGCTCCTCGGTCGACGCCTTCGCCTACCTCCACCTGCCCCCCGAGGAGAAGGAAGGCGGCCCCGCCTTCCAGCTCTTCCCCTCGAGGGAGGAGGACTTCGAGGAGCTCCGGCGATACTACGAAGAGTCGTCCCGCGGACTGGCCCTGGACGCGCTGGACTTGAGCCTGGACGGGAGGATGGACGACTCGCTCTCGGCGGAATACGCCAAACAGGGTTTCAAGAGGGAGCGGCACGTCTACTGCCTCAAGCGGGGCGGGAGGCTCGGGGCGGTCATCTCGCTGACCCTCTCGGATCTGGGCTTGAATCTCTCCAACCTCACCAACTGCGCGCACGTGTTCGTCATCGACGGGGAAGGCCTGGAGCCCTCGGTCCTCTTCTCTGGGCTGCGCGCCATGCTCCGCCACCACGACGCCGAGGATATTCCCGTCCTCGCCTATCCGGCCAAATACCTGGATAGCCGCGCCGTCATCTATGAAAAACAATACAACCTATGGGTATTAAACATCGAACGCTCCGACGGCTACTTCAGTTCCCTGCATAATACCTTTAGGAGGACGGGTCGTGACCACGACAACGGACAGCGCAGCGACGGATGAGGGTCCCGCCCTCTACAGCAGCAAGATCACCCTTACATATATCAAGCTCATCAAGAGCCGGTACAGTTACGTCAATATCACGGAGCTCCTCGCCTACGCGGGGATGGAGCCCTACCAGGTCGAGGACGAGGGCCATTGGTTCAGCCAGGCGCAGGTGGACCGCTTCCACGATCGCCTAGTCAAGCTGACGGGCAATCCGGGGATATCCCGCGAGGCCGGGCGCTACAACGGCTCGCCTGACGGGCTCGGGCAGATATCCCACTATGTCTTCGGCCTGGCCGGGCCGGCGAAGGCCTTCGAGGTGATCGGCAAGCTCGCGGGCAACCTCACGCGCTCCACCACCTACGAATCGAGGAGGGCCGGCCCGACCGAGATAGAGCTCACGGTGTCAGTCAACGAGGGCGTATCCGAGAGGCCCTACCAGTGCGAGAACCGCATCGGCTATTTCGAGGCCATCGTCGCAGGCTTCAACTACCGGATGCCGAGGATCGAGCACCCGGAGTGCGCGTTCAAGGGCGGGAAGGTCTGCCGCTACCGCATATCGTGGCGGGAATCGTGGGCGGCTAGGTGGAAGCGCGTCCGCAACATCGTCTTCGGGATCTCGGCCCTGACCTTGGCCGCGCTCGCCGCGTGGACGAGCACCAGGGTGTTCCTGGACGGCGCCGGCATCTCGGCGGTCGTCCTCCTCGTCCTGTCCTGGCTGAGCGACAACCACGAGAAGCGGGAGCTGAGCTCGGCCATAGACAACCTGCGCTCGACTACCGATAAATTCCTGGAGAACACCGGCCACAACTACAACCACGCGCTGATGATCAACGAGATAGGCCATATAATCAGCAAGTACAACCAGATCGACATCCTGCTCGCCAAGGTCATCGATATCCTGCGCAAGCGCCTCGACTACGACCGTGGCCTCATCCTGCTCACCAACCCCGACGGGAGCAACCTCGAATTCCGCGCGGGCTTCGGCTACGCCCCGCCGCTGATCGACGAGATCCGGGAGGCGCGCTTCCACCTGGACAGGCCCGATTCCCGCGGCATCCTCGTCCTCTGCTACCGCGACCGGAAGCCCTTCCTCGTCAACGACGTCGAGGAGATCGAGGGCAATTTGTCCCATCACAGCTACGAATTCCTCAAGACGATCGGCTCGAAATCCTTCATCTGCTGCCCCATCCTCTACGAGGACGAGTGCATCGGAGTGCTCGCGGTCGACAACGTCGAGAGCAAGCGGCCCCTGCTCGAGAGCGACATCAACCTCCTCATGGGGATCGCCCCGGAGATCGGCATCAGCGTGCACAACGCCCTGCTGACCGAGGAGAGGGAGCGGCAGTTCCGGTCCATCCTGCGCACCCTCGCGGCGAGCATAGATGCCCGGGACAACCTCACGGCCGGCCACTCCGAGCGGGTCACAGAGTACGCGATGGCGATCTGCGGCAAGCTGGGCCTCACGCGCGAGCTCACGGACGTGATCCGCGTCGCCTCCCAGCTCCACGACTACGGCAAGATCGGGATCAAGGACTCCATCCTCAAGAAATCGGGGCCGCTGACGGGCAAGGAGCGCGAGGAGATCAAGACCCACGTCGTGAAGACGCAGGACATACTCGAGCGGATCAACTTCAACGGGGCCTACCGGGAGGTGCCCTTCATCGCCGGCTCCCACCACGAGCGCCTGGACGGCACCGGCTATCCCCGCGGGCTCCGGGGCGGCGAGATACCCCTGGGCGCCAGGATCATCGCTGTTGCCGACTTCTTCGAGGCGATCACGGCGAGGCGGCACTACCACGAGCCCCAGCCCCTCGAGGAGGCCATCGAGACCATCCGCCGGGAGAGCGGCCACCACCTGGACGAGGCGGTCATCCAGGCCCTGCTCGCCTCCCTCCGCGAGGGGAAGATCTCGGCGCCGGGCCTGGTGCCCGCCCCGGCGAGCTAGGCCCTAGCTCGGGGGCTTGCGCCCCCAGGCCGCGATGACGGGAGTGTATGTGAAGCGGCTCGGGTCGCGAAAGAAGGACATGAAGTCCTCGTAGAATTCCTCCGGCCCGGAGTAGCCGGGCAGGTCTATCTTGAGCTTGCGCGAGAGGACTTCGATCTTCTTGCCCCAATTGTACTCGTCGGGCTCGCGCAGCTCCCCGTAGATCACGTGGTGCGCGCCGGCCTCGACGCCGATGTCCCGGAAGCCCATCCGGTAGAGGTGGGAGTAGAGCTTGCGCCCCGCGTAGGGGTCGAAATTCGCCTTCCTCTCCAGCTGGGCGACCGCCGAGGAGAAGGCGGCCTCGAGCCGGGCGGGCATGCCGTAATGGTTGAGGCAGTTGTGGTCGAGGTCGACGAGGCAGAGGATCCCTCCCTCGTTGAGGAGTCCCGAGATCCGGCGGACGATGTCGAAGCACTCCGCCTTGTAGTACTCGAGGGCGAAGCGGACCCAGGCGAAGTCGAAGGTCCCGATGCCCTCGATGGGCTCGCGGAAGTCCCGCACCTCGAAGCTGGTCCGGGCGTCCGAGAAGCCCTCCCTCGCCCGCGTTATGCGCTTCTCGGCTATATCGAAGCCCAGGGCCGACCCGGACTCTCCGACGACGCCGCTCAGGACCGAGGTCGTCACTCCGGGGCCGCAGCCCGCGTCGACGACGCGCATCCCCCGAGCCAGGCCCGCGCGCCGCGCGAAGGCCTCGACGATGGATGCGACGGTCTTTATCTCGAGGCGCCGCTCCTCGTCATCGCTCTCCATGATGTACCCTGCGCCCATGGACCCTCCAATCGAAGAACCAGTATACAGGGACGGACGCCTGGGGCCAAGCGCCTTAGGTCGAGGGGCCTTCCCTGCGGGCCGATTTCCTCTCGTTGAAGGAGAGCATCGCCTTCCTGATCCGGATGGACTTCGGCGTCACCTCGACCATCTCGTCGTCGCGGATGAACTGTATGGCCCTCTCGAGGGTCATAGCCTGGATGGGGGTCAGGGTGAGGGCCTCGTCCTTGAGGACCGACCGCATGTTCGAGAGCTTCTTGGGCTTGGCTGGGTTGACGTTGAGGTCCTGGTCGAGGTTGTGCTCGCCGACCACCATTCCCTCGTACACCGGATCCCCCGGCACGACGAAGAGCCGGCCGCGGGGTTCCAGGTGGTACAGGCCGTAGGTCACGGCGTTCCCGGTCCTGTCCGACACGAGGGAGCCGGTGAAGCGGTCGATGAAGTCGCCGCGGTACTCCTCATAGCCCGAGAGGTAGGAGTTGAGTATGCCGGTGCCCTTGGTGTCGGTGAGGAAGAGGTCGCGGTAGCCGATGAGGGAGCGCGAGGGCACGGAGAACTCGAGCCTGACGCGGCCGCCGGCGTGCGAGAGGTAGGCGAGCATCCGGCCCTTGCGCGCGGAGAGCCGCTCGGTGACTATGCCGGCGAAGCCCTCCTGGCAGTCGACGAAGAGGTGCTCGATGGGCTCGAGCTTTTTGCCGCCCTCGTGCTTGTAGATGACCTCGGGCCTGCCGACGCAGAGCTCGAAGCCCTCGCGGCGGAGCATCTCGATGAGGATGACGAGCTGGAACTCGCCGCGCCCCTTGACGCGATAGTAGCCCGCGACGCCGGACTCCTCGACCTGGATCGATACGTTCTTGAGGGTCTCCTTGCGTAGCCGTTCGATCAGCTTGCTCGTCGTGACCTGGGTGCCTTCCTGCCCGGACATGGGGGAGGTGTTCACCGAGAAGCGCATGGAGATGGTCGGCTCGTCGACGATGATGCGCTTGAGGGCCTTGGGACTGTCCTTGGTGCAGATCGTGTCCCCGATGTGGACGTCCTCTATCCCCGCGAGGACGACGATGTCGCCCGATTCCGCTCCCGGGCTCTCGACGAGCTTGGGGCCGACGTAGGTCTGGAGCTTGGACACGTTGAGCGACCTCATTAAACCGTCCTCGCCTATGCAGACCAGGTTGTCCTTGGAGTGCGCCGAGCCGTTGATCACCTTGCCGATGGCCTGCCGCCCGAAATAGTCGGAGTAGGAGAGGTCGGAGACCAGCATCTGGAAGGGCTCGAGCGTCGAGTACGCGGGGGCTGGTATGCGCGAGACGATGGTATCGAGCAGCAGATGGAGGTTCTCGGCGTTTTTTGTCAGGCTCGCCTGGGCGATCCCCGCCCGGCCGATCGCGTATACGAGGGGGAACTCGAGCTGCTCCTCGGTGGCACCGAGGTCGATGAAGAGGTCGATGATCTCGCTCAGGACCTCGTCGGGCCGGGCGTCCGGCCTGTCGATCTTGTTGATGACGACGATTATCGACAGGCCGCCCTCGAGGGCCTTGTTGAGCACGAACCTGGTCTGGGGCAGGGGGCCCTCCGAGGCGTCGACGAGGAGGATGGCCCCGTCGACCATCGACAGCGCGCGCTCGACCTCGCCTCCGAAATCGGCGTGGCCCGGCGTGTCGAGGATGTTGATCTTGACGCCCTTCCAAATGACCGAGCAGTTCTTCGCGGAGATGGTGATGCCGCGCTCCCTCTCCAGCTCGCCAGAGTCCATGAGCCGTTCCTGGGTCTCCTGGCCCTCCCGGAAGACGCCGCTCTGCCGGAACATCGCGTCCACGAGGGTCGTCTTGCCGTGGTCGACGTGGGCGATGATGGCGATATTCCTGATGCCTTGGTTGGCTGCGTCCTTAGGGATCATGCGTGGCCTGTCCTGGGTTTTGTCGGAGGTTGGATGCGCTGAAGGATAAGGGATAAAGCGGAAAGTTTCTAGTGGATCCGGGTCGGGCCGAACGGCCGGATCGCGGCGAGACGAAAAGGCCTCCCGAGTAATCGGGAGGCCCAAAGCCCAATAAGTTAAATTATCCTTACCCGGATCAGTAGACCTTGGCGAAGACCTTGAGCTGGAGGCTTAAGATGCTGGTCGCGTTCTCGAGCGTGCCCATGAGGGGCAGCCGATACTGTACCTCGCATTCGACGGGGAGAGGCCCGATCAACGCGAATATCGAGGCGTTGGGGCCCACGCTGAGGATATTCGCGGCCTTGATGTCCGTCGAAACGGAATTATGGGTCGATGTGGGTAGTGTTACGAACCTTGGTTTTCTCTTCTCTCAACCTAAGGCGAAGGCCGGCAAATAAGCGGCTCGATTCATACCAGGTGTGGGAAAGGACTTAAGCCAAACACGTTTCTCTGTC